>NZ_JAPEPB010000001.1:2951818-3261136 GCF_026340565.1 Kitasatospora sp. NBC_01287 | reverse complement strand
TGTAAGGCTCTTGGCGGCTCGGCTGTCGGAGTGAGCCTTGCCGGGCTCCCGGACCGGCAGGCATCGTTCGGCGGACCGGAGCGGGTGGAATGGACCTATGGAGGAGAACCGACCGATGGACCGCAGCAGTGATGTGGATCTGAGCAGTTTCGCGGGCGGCGCCCAGTACATCGGGGGCCGGCTCACCACCGGGACCGGCTACGAGCCGTTCGACGTGGTCAATCCCGCGGACGGCAGCACGGTCCAGCAGGTCAGGCTCGCTTCGACCGAGGACGTCGACGCCGCCGTGGCCGCCGCCAAGGCCGCGCTGCCCGAGTGGTCGCGCGCCACCCCCGGCACCCGGGCCGAGGCCCTGCTGCGGCTCAGCGCGATCCTGGCCGAGCGGACCGAGGAGTTCGCCCACGTCGAGACCGCCCAGACCGGCAAGCCGATCAAGCTCTCCAGCGAGTTCGACGTCCCCGGCACGATCGACAACGCCGCCTTCTTCGCCGGTGCCGCCCGCAACCTGGAGGGCAAGGCGGCCGGCGAGTACTCGGCCGACCACACCTCCTACGTGCGCCGCGAGGCGATCGGGGTGGTCGGCTCGATCGCGCCGTGGAACTACCCGCTGCAGATGGCCGCCTGGAAGATCCTGCCGGCCGTCGCCGCCGGCAACACGATCGTGCTCAAGCCCGCCGAGCTGACCCCGCTCACCTCGCTGATGCTGGCCCACGCCTGCACCGAGGCCGGTCTGCCCGACGGCGTGGTCAACGTGGTCACCGGCAGCGGCAGGACCGCCGGCGAGCGCCTGGTCTCCCACCCCGACGTCGCGATGGTCTCCTTCACCGGCTCCACCGGGGTCGGCCGCCGGGTCGCCGAACTGGCCACAGCCACCGTCAAGCGCACCCACCTGGAGCTGGGCGGCAAGGCCCCCTTCGTGGTCTTCGAGGACGCCGACCTGCAGGCCGCCGTGCACGGCGCGGTCGCCGGCTCGCTGATCAACAGCGGCCAGGACTGCACCGCCGCGACCCGTGCCTACGTCCAGCGCCCGCTCTACCAGGCCTTCGTCGACGGGGTCGCCGAACTGTTCGCCGCGATCCGGCTCGGCGACCCGCGCGACCCGCACACCGACCTCGGCCCGCTGGTCTCCTTCGCCCACCGGGACCGGGTGGCCGGCTTCGTCGAGCGGGCCCGCGGCTACGGCGCCACCGTCGTCACCGGCGGCGCCGCCCCCGCTCGCGGGCACGACGGCACCGACCTGGGCCGGGGCGCCTACTACGCGCCCACCCTGATCACCGACGCCGCCCAGGACAGCGAGGTGGTGCAGGGCGAGATCTTCGGCCCGGTGCTGGTGGTGCTCCCGTTCGACAGCGACGACGAGGGCCTGCGGCTGGCCAACGACACCCCCTACGGCTTGGCCGCCTCCGCCTGGACCCGCGACGTGCACCGCTCGCTGCGCGCCACCCGGGAGCTCGCGGCCGGCTGCGTCTGGGTCAACGACCACATCCCGATCATCAGCGAGATGCCGCACGGCGGGTACAAGGCCTCCGGCTACGGCAAGGACATGTCGCAGTACTCGCTGGACGAGTACACCCAGGTCAAGCACGTCATGTTCGACACCACGGCGGTGGCGCGCAAGGACTGGCACCGGACCGTCTTCGGCGACCGGGCCTGACCGTTGTAAGAGTCGGCCCCCAGGGCCGTCTCTCCTCTCGGAACGGCGGCCCGCAGCCGCCGCCTGGACGAGTGGAGGACGGCCATGGAGCAGACCGGACCGATCGCCGCGGCCGCGGCCTGGCTGGCCGCCGCCGCGCCCGCCCCCCAGGCCTGCCGCCGGGAGTGGGAGCGGTCCGTCTCGGGCCTGGTGCTGCTGCCGGCCGGGCTGCGCTGGGACGTGCTGCTGGTCCCCGGCCGCCTCGGCCGGCCCACGCTGCGCCTGCTCGCCGGCCTGTCCGGCGGCGGGCCGGTGCTGTTCGACCCGGGGGACGACAGCGTCGGCTTCCTGGTCCCGGTCGGCACGGCCGCCCGCTGGGTCGGCACCGGCGTGCGGGTCGCCGGGGACGGCGCCTGGATCGCGGTTCCGCACCCGGCCCGGCGCGGTCCGGGACCGCGTTGGCTGGTACCGCCGGACGGCTCGGGGCGGCTCACCGACCCGGTGGCGCTGGAACTCGCGCTGCACGAGGCCGCCGCCGGGCTGGGTGGGCCCAGGGAGCATCCGTGAGGTGCCCGTGCGGCCCTGGAGCCTGCCGGTGCCGACGGGATCTGCCGGTGCCGACGGGATGTAAGGCCGATCGGGGTATCCCCGTCAGTGTGCTCGTTGAGTCGGCCCGGGGCGCGGACCAGACTGGAGGACGAGCGCGGTAGCCCCCGTGAGCCTGACCTTGGAGGCAGAGGAACTTGAACACCACCACTGAACGCCAGGCCGGCGCCCCGAAGCACGTCGTCCACTGGATCGACGGCGCCTCGGTGCCCACCGCCGGTACGGCCCCCCGGCGCGGCGACATCTACGACCCGGCCACCGGGCAGATCTCCGGTCAGGTGGACTTCGCCGGGATCGCCGAGGTCGACCAGGCCGTCGCCGCGGCCGCCGGCGCCTTCAGCGAGTGGCGGCACGCCTCCATCGCCAAGCGCACCACGGTCCTCTTCGCCTTCCGCGAGCTCTTCAACGCCCGCAAGGACGAGCTGGCGTCGATCATCGTGGCCGAGCACGGCAAGGTGCACTCGGACGCGCTCGGCGAGCTGGCCCGCGGCCAGGAGGTCATCGAGTACGCCTGCGGGATCCCGCAGCTGATCAAGGGCGGCTTCACCGAGCAGGCCTCCACCGGGATCGACGTCTACTCGATCCGCCAGGCGCTGGGCCCGGTCGCCATCATCTCGCCGTTCAACTTCCCGGCGATGGTGCCGCTCTGGTTCTTCCCGATCGCCATCGCGGCGGGCAACACGGTGGTCCTCAAGCCCTCCGAGAAGGACCCGTCGGCGGCCAACTTCATCGCAGAGCTGTGGCGGGAGGCAGGGCTGCCGGACGGCGTCTTCAACGTGGTGCACGGCGACAAGGCCGCGGTCGACCGCCTGCTGGAGCACCCGGACATCAAGTCGGTCAGCTTCGTCGGCTCCACCCCGATCGCGCGCTACGTCTACGAGACCGGCACCCGGTACGGCAAGCGGGTGCAGGCGTTGGGTGGTGCCAAGAACCACATGCTGGTGTTGCCCGACGCCGACCTGGACCTGAGCGCCGACGCCGCGATCAACGCCGGCTTCGGCGCGGCCGGCGAGCGCTGCATGGCGGTCTCGGTGCTGGTCGCGGTCGACCCGATCGGCGACGAGCTGGTCGAGAAGATCAAGGCGCGGATGGCCACCCTCAAGGTCGGCCCCGGCTGCAACGGCGAGAGCGAGATGGGTCCGCTGGTCACCGGCCAGCACCGCGACAAGGTCACCTCCTACGTGGAGTCGGGTGTCGCGGACGGTGCGGAGCTGGCCGTCGACGGCCGAAAGCACCCGATCGCGGGCGAGGACGTCACCGGCCGACCCACGGCCGACGGCTTCTGGCTGGGCCCGACCCTCTTCGACCACGTGAAGCCGGGCATGTCGGTCTACAACGACGAGATCTTCGGCCCGGTGCTCTCCGTGGTCCGGGTCTCCTCCTACGAGGAGGGGTTGGAGCTGATCAACGCCAACCCGTACGGCAACGGCACCGCGATCTTCACCAATGACGGCGGTGCGGCCCGGCGCTTCCAGCACGAGGTGGAGGTCGGCATGGTCGGGATCAACGTGCCGATCCCGGTCCCGGTGGCGTACTACTCCTTCGGCGGCTGGAAGGCTTCGCTCTTCGGCGACGCGCACGCGTACGGCCCCGACGGCGTGCAGTTCTTCACCCGTGGCAAGGCCGTGACCCAGCGCTGGCTCGACCCCTCGCACGGGGGGATCAACCTCGGCTTCCCGACCAACAGCTGATCCGGCCGGGCGACCTCGGGGACGCCCACCGGCAGACTCATCCGGCGTCGGCCGGCCCACCCCACCGGGGCGGGCCGGCCGACGCCGTTCATGTGCTGTTTGCACGACGGCCGCGGAGGGCGTAGCGTGTCCTAGTCGCTCGGCAGGGAGAACCGGACACGCGTCTGCGCGGACGGTCCCGGGGCGGCCACTCTCTGAAACACCAACTCTCAGTACAACGTCCGGCTTTTCGCGTGCTGCTTTTCGCGCATCACGGAGCCGGTCTGATTTGCTGTGCCGGTAATTCGGTGAGTGGGGCCGGATTCGCTTTTCGGAGCGGGACTGGGCTAAAGTTCAACACGTCGGACGGGCCGTCAGGTCCGGTACGGTGAAGGCCTCCTGAGGCCGGAGCGGTGCGGAAGACCTGGTAAGGTTGGAAACACCGAGAGCGAGTCGGGAAACGCCGGGAGGCGGGTCTGATAAGCTCGAAGAGAAGAAAGAACGCAGTAACACTGAAACGAATGCCCGGAGAGCTTGCGAGAGCGGCTTGAAGGAAGTGTCCGTTCCTTGAGAACTCAACAGCGTGCCAAAAGTCAACGCCAGATATGTTGACATCCCCGGCCTTCACCGTTTGGTGGGGGTTGGAGATTCCTTTTGAAGTAAGACACAGCGAGGACGCAGTGCACGGGGCCGCCCTATTCCGGTGGTTGTCGTGCCGCTCAACGCGGGTGTGAACCCGATTACGGGTAATCATTCACGGAGAGTTTGATCCTGGCTCAGGACGAACGCTGGCGGCGTGCTTAACACATGCAAGTCGAACGGTGAAGCCCTTCGGGGTGGATCAGTGGCGAACGGGTGAGTAACACGTGGGCAATCTGCCCTGCACTCTGGGACAAGCCCTGGAAACGGGGTCTAATACCGGATATGACCTTCCTCCGCATGGGGGTTGGTGTAAAGCTCCGGCGGTGCAGGATGAGCCCGCGGCCTATCAGCTTGTTGGTGGGGTAATGGCCTACCAAGGCGACGACGGGTAGCCGGCCTGAGAGGGCGACCGGCCACACTGGGACTGAGACACGGCCCAGACTCCTACGGGAGGCAGCAGTGGGGAATATTGCACAATGGGCGAAAGCCTGATGCAGCGACGCCGCGTGAGGGATGACGGCCTTCGGGTTGTAAACCTCTTTCAGCAGGGAAGAAGCGCAAGTGACGGTACCTGCAGAAGAAGCACCGGCTAACTACGTGCCAGCAGCCGCGGTAATACGTAGGGTGCGAGCGTTGTCCGGAATTATTGGGCGTAAAGAGCTCGTAGGCGGCCTGTCGCGTCGGATGTGAAAGCCCGGGGCTTAACCCCGGGTCTGCATTCGATACGGGCAGGCTAGAGTGTGGTAGGGGAGATCGGAATTCCTGGTGTAGCGGTGAAATGCGCAGATATCAGGAGGAACACCGGTGGCGAAGGCGGATCTCTGGGCCATTACTGACGCTGAGGAGCGAAAGCGTGGGGAGCGAACAGGATTAGATACCCTGGTAGTCCACGCCGTAAACGTTGGGAACTAGGTGTTGGCGACATTCCACGTCGTCGGTGCCGCAGCTAACGCATTAAGTTCCCCGCCTGGGGAGTACGGCCGCAAGGCTAAAACTCAAAGGAATTGACGGGGGCCCGCACAAGCAGCGGAGCATGTGGCTTAATTCGACGCAACGCGAAGAACCTTACCAAGGCTTGACATATGCCGGAAACGTCCAGAGATGGGCGCCCCCTTGTGGTCGGTATACAGGTGGTGCATGGTTGTCGTCAGCTCGTGTCGTGAGATGTTGGGTTAAGTCCCGCAACGAGCGCAACCCTTGTTCTGTGTTGCCAGCATGCCTTTCGGGGTGATGGGGACTCACAGGAGACTGCCGGGGTCAACTCGGAGGAAGGTGGGGACGACGTCAAATCATCATGCCCCTTATGTCTTGGGCTGCACACGTGCTACAATGGTCGGTACAAAGGGCTGCGATACCGTGAGGTGGAGCGAATCCCAAAAAGCCGGCCTCAGTTCGGATTGGGGTCTGCAACTCGACCCCATGAAGTTGGAGTTGCTAGTAATCGCAGATCAGCATGCTGCGGTGAATACGTTCCCGGGCCTTGTACACACCGCCCGTCACGTCACGAAAGTCGGTAACACCCGAAGCCGGTGGCCTAACCCTTGGGAGGGAGCCGTCGAAGGTGGGACCAGCGATTGGGACGAAGTCGTAACAAGGTAGCCGTACCGGAAGGTGCGGCTGGATCACCTCCTTTCTAAGGAGCACATGGCCAGATCCGAGCGAATGCCTCGGATTGGTTGCTCATGGGTGGAACGTTGACTATTCGGCACACTGGGTGATGGTTCGTGAGTACTGCTTCGGCGTGGAAAGCGTAACTGTGAGTCTGGTGTGTCGGGCACGTTGTTGGGTCCTGAGGGAACGGGTTTCCGTTGTCTCAGTGCCGGTCCTACTTGAGATGCCTTCGGGTGTTGAGGGTGGGTGTCTGGTCGTTGTTTGAGAACTGCACAGTGGACGCGAGCATCTGTGGCCAAGTTTTTAAGGGCGCACGGTGGATGCCTTGGCACCAGGAACCGATGAAGGACGTGGGAGGCCGCGATAGGCCCCGGGGAGCTGTCAACCGAGCTTTGATCCGGGGGTGTCCGAATGGGGAAACCCGGCAGTCGTCATGGGCTGTCACCCATACCTGAACACATAGGGTATGTGGAGGGAACGCGGGGAAGTGAAACATCTCAGTACCCGCAGGAAGAGAAAACAACCGTGATTCCGGGAGTAGTGGCGAGCGAAACCGGATGAGGCTAAACCGTAGTGGTGTGAGACCCGGCAGGGGTTGCCACTTCGGGGTCGTGGGAGAGTTCTTCAGTCGTCTGCCGGCGGCTGGGTGAGTCAGAAACCGTATGGATAGTCGAAGGACATGCGAAAGGTCCGGCGTAGAGGGTAAGACCCCCGTAGACGAAATCTGTGCGGCTCACTTGAGCTTTTCCCAAGTAGCACGGAGCCCGAGAAATTCCGTGTGAATCTGGCGGGACCACCCGCTAAGCCTAAATATTCCCTGGTGACCGATAGCGGATAGTACCGTGAGGGAATGGTGAAAAGTACCGCGGGAGCGGAGTGAAATAGTACCTGAAACCGTGTGCCTACAAGCCGTGGGAGCGTCGTTCGTGTCTTCGGACACGGGCCGTGACTGCGTGCCTTTTGAAGAATGAGCCTGCGAGTTTGCGGTGTGTAGCGAGGTTAACCCGTGTGGGGTAGCCGTAGCGAAAGCGAGTCCGAATAGGGCGTTTGAGTTGCATGCCCAAGACCCGAAGCGGAGTGATCTAGCCATGGGCAGGTTGAAGCGCGGGTAAGACCGCGTGGAGGACCGAACCCACCAGGGTTGAAAACCTGGGGGATGACCTGTGGTTAGGGGTGAAAGGCCAATCAAACTCCGTGATAGCTGGTTCTCCCCGAAATGCATTTAGGTGCAGCGTCACGTGTTTCTTGCCGGAGGTAGAGCACTGGATAGGCGATGGGCCTCACCGGGTTACTGACCTTAGCCAAACTCCGAATGCCGGTAAGTGAGAGCGTGGCAGTGAGACTGTGGGGGATAAGCTCCATGGTCGAGAGGGAAACAGCCCAGAACACCGACTAAGGTCCCTAAGCGTGTGCTAAGTGGGAAAGGATGTGGAGTCGCAGAGACAACCAGGAGGTTGGCTTAGAAGCAGCCACCCTTGAAAGAGTGCGTAATAGCTCACTGGTCAAGTGATTCCGCGCCGACAATGTAGCGGGGCTCAAGCACACCACCGAAGTCGTGTCATTCACAGAATACGTCCAACGGCGCTGTGGATGGGTAGGGGAGCGTCGTGTTCCGGGTGAAGCGGCCGAGGAATCGAGTCGTGGACGGGATACGAGTGAGAATGCAGGCATGAGTAGCGATACAAGAGTGGGAAACTCTTGCGCCGATTGACCAAGGGTTCCTGGGTCAAGCTGATCTGCCCAGGGTAAGTCGGGACCTAAGGCGAGGCCGACAGGCGTAGTCGATGGACAACGGGTTGATATTCCCGTACCCGCTTTGAAGCGCCAACGTCGAACCTCTGGATGCTAAAGCCGTGAAGCCGGCCTGGAGTCTTCGGACGAAGGGACGTGGTGGAGCCGCTGATCCAACAGGGTAGTAGGTGAGCGATGGGGTGACGCAGGAAGGTAGTCCAGCCCGGGCGGTGGTAGTCCCGGGGTAAGGGTGTAGGGCGTTGTGTAGGCAAATCCGCACAACTATAGCCTGAGACCTGATGCCGAGCCGATTGTGGTGAAGTGGATGATCCTATGCTGTCGAGAAAAGCCTCTAGCGAGTTTCATGGCGGCCCGTACCCCAAACCGACTCAGGTGGTCAGGTAGAGAATACCGAGGCGTTCGGGTGAACTATGGTTAAGGAACTCGGCAAAATGCCCCCGTAACTTCGGGAGAAGGGGGGCCATGTCTGGTGAGGAGACTTGCTCTCTGAGCTGGGTGTGGCCGCAGAGACCAGCGAGAAGCGACTGTTTACTAAAAACACAGGTCCGTGCGAAGCCGTAAGGCGATGTATACGGACTGACGCCTGCCCGGTGCTGGAACGTTAAGGGGACCGGTTAGCTCCACTTCGGTGGGGCGAAGCTGAGAACTTAAGCGCCAGTAAACGGCGGTGGTAACTATAACCATCCTAAGGTAGCGAAATTCCTTGTCGGGTAAGTTCCGACCTGCACGAATGGCGTAACGACTTCTCGACTGTCTCAACCATAGGCCCGGTGAAATTGCATTACGAGTAAAGATGCTCGTTTCGCGCAGCAGGACGGAAAGACCCCGGGACCTTTACTATAGCTTGATATTGGTGTTCGGTTCGGCTTGTGTAGGATAGGTGGGAGACTTTGAAGCGGCAACGCCAGTTGTCGTGGAGTCGACGTTGAAATACCACTCTGGTCGTGCTGGATGTCTAACCTGGGTCCGTGATCCGGATCAGGGACAGTGTCTGGTGGGTAGTTTAACTGGGGCGGTTGCCTCCTAAAGAGTAACGGAGGCGCCCAAAGGTTCCCTCAGCCTGGTTGGCAATCAGGTGTTGAGTGTAAGTGCACAAGGGAGCTTGACTGTGAGACCGACGGGTCGAGCAGGTGCGAAAGCAGGGACTAGTGATCCGGCGGTGGCTTGTGGAAGCGCCGTCGCTCAACGGATAAAAGGTACCCCGGGGATAACAGGCTGATCTTCCCCAAGAGTCCATATCGACGGGATGGTTTGGCACCTCGATGTCGGCTCGTCGCATCCTGGGGCTGGAGTAGGTCCCAAGGGTTGGGCTGTTCGCCCATTAAAGCGGTACGCGAGCTGGGTTTAGAACGTCGTGAGACAGTTCGGTCCCTATCCGCTGTGCGCGTAGGAGTGTTGAGAAGGGCTGTCCCTAGTACGAGAGGACCGGGACGGACGAACCTCTGGTGTGCCAGTTGTCCTGCCAAGGGCATGGCTGGTTGGCTACGTTCGGGAGGGATAACCGCTGAAAGCATCTAAGCGGGAAGCCTGCTTCGAGATGAGCACTCCCACCTCCTTGAGAGGGTAAGGCTCCCAGTAGACGACTGGGTTGATAGGCCGGATGTGGAAGCCCAGTAATGGGTGGAGCTGACCGGTACTAATAGGCCGAGGGCTTGTCCTCAGTTGCTCGCGTCCACTGTGTTGTTCTGAAACAACGACCCCACACCGTTGGTCACGGGTGTGGTGCGGCCGATAGTTTCATAGTGTTTCGGTGGTCATAGCGTGAGGGAAACGCCCGGTTACATTCCGAACCCGGAAGCTAAGCCTTACAGCGCCGATGGTACTGCAGGGGGGACCCTGTGGGAGAGTAGGACGCCGCCGAACAATCATTCAGGAGAAGCCCCGCACCCGGGAAACCAGGTGCGGGGCTTCTCTGTGTTTACCCCCCGTCGCGCGCTACCCTCGCTGGCACACCTATCGGCAGGCGGAGAGGCGCACGGCCTTGCAGAATCTGACCCTTTCGTGGCAGAGCGCCGGCGCCACGGCGGCGGTCCTGCTCGGCGCCTCCTTCGCCGTTCGGCGGGCCTTGCCGAGCCGTCGGAACGCGGCGGCCGCGCCCTGGCTGGTGGCCGTGCTGCGCGAAGCCGGCACCCTGCTGGCGCTGTTCGCGCTCTGGCAGCTGGTCGGCCAGCTCTCGCTGATGAGCACCGACCACGCGCTCAGCCGGGCCGAGTGGATCCACCGGACGGAGCTGCGGGTCGGCCTGCCGGACGAGGCTTCGGTGCAGCGGCTGATCACGCCGTATCCGGTCCTGGTGCGGCTGGCGAACTACTACTACGCGAGCATGCACTTCGGTGTGATGATCGCGGTGCTGCTCTGGGCCTTCCTGCGGCACCGGGCCCGCTACGCCTGGGTGCGGACCACGGTCGTCCTGGTGACCGCGGCCTGCCTGGCGATCCAGTTCATCCCGGTGGCGCCACCCCGCATGCTGCCGGGCAGCGGTTTCGTCGATGTGGCGACCGAGTACGGGCAGTCGGTCTACTCGGGCGGTATCGGCGGCCTGCACGCGGACGAGCTGTCGGCGATGCCCTCGGTCCACGTCGCCTGGTGTGTCCTGGCGGCTGTCGCGGTGATCACGATCAGCCGCTCGCCCTGGCGCTGGCTGATCCTGCTGCATCCGGTGCTGACCGTCTTCGTCGTGGTGGCGACCGCCAACCACTTCTGGGCCGACGGCCTGGTGGCGCTGTGGCTGCTGATGGTCGCGTACGCGGTGCAGTACGGTGCCGGCCGGCTTCGTGCCCGGCGCCGACGGGACGGCCAGGGGGTGCCGGTCACGCGGCCGCAGCCCCAGCCGACCAGTCGTTGAGCCCGACCAGTCGTTGAGCCGACCAGGCGCGGCACGCGGAAGGGCGGAGCCCCGACAGCAGGCTCCGCCCGTTGAGTCCCCGAGCCGTCACTTCACCGGCAGCGCGGCCCGGCCCCAGCCGCTGTTGGTCAGCGCCGCGGTGGCCCAGTACCAACTGGCGAGACCGGCCACGGCCGCGAGCCAGCCGGCCACCTTGACCAGGGTGCCCGAGCTGCCGAAGGTGCCGAGCGCGGCCAGCAGCAGCGAGAGCGTCAGCAGGCCGTAGACGCCGCGGCTGAACAGTCCGGCCTGCCAGCTCGCCGCCGCCAGGGTCAGGGCCAGCAGGGTCCAGAGGAGCAGGAAGAGGCCGGCCGCGTTCTTGCCGCCGGCTGTCGAGCCCGCCCCGGCCGCCCAGACCGCCCAGAAGGCGCCCAGGCCGGTGAAGGCGGTGCCGCTGAAGGTGTCGCCGGCCCGGAACTGCCAGAGCCCGGCGATGAACAGCGCGACCCCGCCGACCAGGTGGGCGAGGCCCGCGGCGTCGGCGACACCGGCGCCGTGCAGGATCCCGGTCTGCAGCACGCCGTAGGCGAGGAGGGTCAGGCCGAGTGCGAGGTATCCGAGGGGGCCCGCATCGAGCGATGCGGGTCGGGCGTTGGCCCCGGTAGCGTCACTGCTCACCGGAGGCTCCTTTCTGGTGGTTCCAGGACAGCTGGGTGGGTTCCGGGTCGGCGGACCGGTCCGGGACATGGCGGGGTGGGCACCCGGGCGGGTCGCTGCCCGCCGGGCGCGCGAGGGCACGCGGGGGTGCGCGAGAGGGATCGGTGTGCTGGCGGCAGCGGAAGCGGCAACTGTCGCGGTGGCCTTGCCGGGGGTGCCCTGCGGGAGGGCGCGGGCGGCGTCGGCCTGCTGCGTCCCCGCAGCTCAGGACTGCCGGGACTCGGTTCACCGGGGGGATCCCCGGTCAGCAGGTCTCTACCCGCGCCGAACCGCTTGTACCCTTGTGAATCGCAGAAGTTGTCTGTTTGTCAGCTGAGTCGTCATCAGACGGTGACCATTGCCCAGCCGGACGCCCAGCCGGACGCCCGGCCCGACTCGCACCCGGGCACCCCGCACCTGGCGGACGGCGCCCGCTCAGCCCTGGCGCTGGACCGGCACCCGCAGCGCGATGATGGCCATGTCGTCCGACGGCGGCTCGGGCGCGAACCGCTCCACGGCCCGCTGCACCCGGGCCGCCACCGCGCCCGCCGTCAGCCCCGTGCAGCCGGCCAGTACCTCGGCCAGCCCGTCCTCACCGAGCATCCGCATGCCCTCCCGGCGCTCCGTCACGCCGTCCGTCACGCAGAGCAGCACCTCGCCCGGCAGCAGCACCACCCGCTCGACGGTGAGCTCCAGGTGCTCCAGCACCCCGAGCAGCGGCTGTGACTCCGCCGCCGGGCTCACCCGCCCGTCCGTGGCGAGCCGCAGCGGCAGCGGGTGCCCGGCGCAGACCAGGCTGAGTTCGGCGCTGCCGTCGTCGCGCGGCGTCAGCTCCCCGTACAGCAGGGTCAGGAAGCGGCCCCGGTCGCCCTCGTCGAGGATCGCCCGGTTCAGCCGGGTCAGCACCTGCGGGGCGTCCAGGCCCTCGCGGGCCAGCAGCCGCAGCGAGTTGCGGGCCAGGCCGGTGACCGAGGCGGCCTGCGGACCGGTGCCGCAGACGTCGCCGATCGCGAAGCCGTAGGTGCCCTCGCGGATCGGGAAGAGGTCGTAGAAGTCACCGCCGACCTCGTTGCCCTCGCCGGCGGCCTGGTAGTAGACCTCCACCTCGACGCCGGGGATCTTGGGCAGCTCCGGCGGCAGCAGACTGCGCTGCAGGGCCTGGCTGGTGGCGGTCCGCTCCGAGTAGAGCCGGGAGTTGTCCAGGGCCAGGGCGGCCCGCCGGGACAGGTCCTCGGCGAGCTCCAGGATCTCCTGGCGGAAGGTCACCCCGGCCTTGGTCCCCAGCACCAGCAGCCCGATCACCCGGTTGCGGGCGAAGAGCGGCAACGCGACGGTGTGGCCGATCAGCCCGCTGGGCTCGGCCCCGGTGAGCGCGCCGGTCGGGCCGTCCCACGCGGTGGTACCGCCGGCCGCGATGTCCGAGGGGGTCTCGGTGGCCCGCAGCAGCGCGCGCAGCGGGTCGATCCGCTCCTCGTCCTCGTGCAGCACGAAGGCGAGTTCGGCGAGCGGCGCGTACTCGGCGATGGTGTAGACGGCGCACCAGGCCGCCAGCGTGGGCACCGCCATCTGTGCCATCAGGGCCAGGGTCTGCTGCAGCTCCAGGGTGCCGGCCAGCAGGTCCGAGGCCTCGACCAGGAACGAGAGCGCGCCGCGCCGCAGCCTCTCCCGCTCGGCCAGCCGGGCGTTCTCCACGCTGAGGGCGATCCGGTCGGCGGCGAACTGCAGGCGCAGCGCCTGGTCGTTGTCGTACTGCCCGGGCCGACTTGCGGCCACGCCGAGCGAGCCGATCAGCCGGCCCTCGACCTTGAGCGGCACGGTGATCAGTGAACGCAGCCCGGAGCCGCCGAGCAGCGGGGCCGCGCCCGGACGGACCGACAGGTCCTCGTGGACGGCGGGCAGCCGGGCCGAGTCGTACCGGTTCTGCCCGTTGTCGACCGGGATCCGCACGTCCTTGACCCGCCCGGCGGGCAGCCCGGTGGCGGCCCTGACCTCGAACTCGCTCTCGTCCTCGGTGATCAGCAGCAGATAGGCGGCGTCGCCGTCGAGCAGGTCGCGGGCCCGTTCCACGGTCTGCTGCAGCATGCCGGACAGATCGTCGGCGGAGACGCCGTCCAGCTGCAGGTCCAGCGGTTCGACGGCCGTGGTGCTCGATCCGCCGACCGTCACCCGGGCGGGGGCGCGCAGCACGGCGTGGTCGCGCTCGCGGACCAGTAGGCAGAGTGTGGAGGGGGCGCCGGTGGGGTCCAGCACCCGGACCTGGGCGCCGTAGACCTCGATGGTGCGCTGGTCGGCGCGGCGGATCCCGAAGGCGCCCTCCCAGCGGGCCAGCCGGAGCACCGCGGTCAGCTCGCTGTGCTCGCCGGGCGATTGCGGCCAGAGCACCAGGTCGGCCCAGCGGCTGCCGAGCACCGCGGCGGCCGGCCGGCGGAACAGCCCCTCCGCGTCAGCGTTCCAGGAGCGGACCAGCCCCTCGTCGTCCACCTGGACGACGGCCACCAGCACCGGGCCTTCGGTGCTGGGCAGCACCTCGCCGGGCGCCTGCGGCAGCGCGTAGCGGGTGCCGGGCAGGGCGCGCTGCAGCGGCAGCCGGAACCAGACGGTCTTCTGCCCGGCGGAGTACTCCACGCCCCAGCGGCTGGAGAGCGCGGAGCACATCAGCAGCCCGCGCCCGCCCTCGCCCTCGGCGTCCGCGAAGTGCTCCGAGACGCCGTCCCCGGCGACCGGTCCGGCGAAGGCGGGCAGGCCGCGCTCGGGGTGCCGGTCGGTGACGCCGATCTGGACCGAGTCCTCCTCGCGCAGGCAGCTGACCTCGGCGGCGGTGCCCGCGTGCACCACGGCGTTGGTGACCAGCTCGCTGACCAGGACTATCGCGTCGTCCACCACCTCGGGCAACCCCCAGCCCAGCAGCGCGGCACGCACGAAGCCGCGTGCGGCGGACGCCGACCGGCCGTCCGGCTCGAAGGTGGCGGCTGCGCGCGCGGTGACCACGGGCTGCTTCTCCTCTGGTTCGGGTACGGCTGCTCGGCGCCTGGTGCCCCCGGCGCCCAGTGGCTGAGCCCCGGTGGCACCGGCCAGGGCGAGGTGCAGCGCTCCACCCTACTTTCCGGCTGGTCTCCCCGGGGGAAAGGGGGAGCGAAACAGTAGCCGTGCAGTGATTCTCCCCACCCCTGGCCCCCGGAACCGAACCGCCGAGGCGTCCGCACCACGGTGTGAGCCTGGCGAACCGGGCGTTGCCGGTCGGTGGGTGCTGTCAGACTGGGGGATCCGCGGGAGCGGCGCGCCCAGCCTGCCGGGCCCGCGGGTCCCAGCCAGTCGCGACGTGGGAGGGTCCCGTTGAGTTCCGCCACCAAGGACGCTGCCGGTCAGAGCACCACCGGACAGAAGAGCGCGGCCGCGCCGCGCGGCGCGCGCGCCACGACCGCGCCCCGCGGCGGGGCCGGGCGCCGCCCCGGGCACAACCGCGGGGCCGAGCCGGCCGAGCTGCGCAAGCTGCTCGGCGCGCTGACCGCGATGCGCGACGGCAACTTCCGGCGCCGCCTCACCGTGCCGGGCGACGGTCCGATGGCTGAGATCGCCGCGATGTTCAACGAGGTGGCGGAGCGCAACCAGCACCTGACCGGCGAGCTGGCCCGGGTGCGCCGGGCGGTCGGGCGCGAGGGCCGGCTGACCGCCCGGCTGGAGAACGGCGCGGGCGAGGGCGCCTGGGCCTCGGCGGTGGACAACTGCAACGCGCTGATCGACGACCTGGCCCGCCCGATGGCCGAGGTCGGCCGGGTGCTGGCCTCGATCGCCGAGGGTGACCTCGACCAGCGGATGGAGTTGCGCTCCAACCAGCCCGACGGCGGCAGCCACCCGCTGCGCGGTGAGTTCCTCAAGGTCGGGCGGACCGTCAACGGACTGGTCGACCAGCTCTCCGAGTTCACCGACGAAGTGACCCGGGTGGCCATCGAGGTGGGCACCGAGGGCAAGCTCGGCGGCCAGGCCCGGGTCCGCTCGATGTCGGGCAGCTGGAAGGACCTGGCCGACTCCGTCAACACCATGGCGGGCCGCCTCACCGCCCAGGTGCGCAACATCGCCGAGGTGACCACGGCGGTGGCCAAGGGCGACCTCTCGCACAAGGTCACGGTCGACGTGGCAGGCGAGATGCTGGAGCTGAAGAACACCGTCAACACGATGGTGGACCAGCTGAATTCGTTCGCCGCGCAGGTGACGCGGGTGGCGCGGGACGTGGGGACCGAGGGGCGCCTGGGTGGTCAGGCGCAGGTGCCGGGGGTCGCGGGGGTGTGGCGCGATCTGACCGATTCGGTGAACTTCATGGCGAACAACCTCACCGATCAGGTGCGCAACATCGCGCAGGTGACCACGGCGGTGGCGCGCGGTGACCTGTCGCAGAAGATCGAAGTGGATGCCCGGGGCGAGATCCTGGAGCTGAAGAACACCATCAACACCATGGTCGACCAGCTCTCCGCCTTCGCCGCGCAGGTGACGCGGGTGGCGCGGGACGTGGGGACCGAGGGGCGCCTGGGTGGTCAGGCGCAGGTGCCGGGGGTCGCGGGGGTGTGGCGCGATCTGACCGATTCGGTGAACTTCATGGCGAACAACCTCACCGATCAGGTGCGCAACATCGCGCAGGTGACCACGGCGGTGGCGCGCGGTGACCTGTCGCAGAAGATCCAGGTGGATGCCCGGGGCGAGATCCTGGAGCTGAAGAACACCATCAACACCATGGTCGACCAGCTCTCCGCCTTCGCGGACGAGGTGACCAGGGTCGCCAGGGACGTCGGTACCGAGGGCATCCTCGGCGGCCAGGCCAGCGTGCCGGGGGTCTCCGGCACCTGGAAGGACCTCACCAACAGCGTCAACCTGATGGCCAACAACCTGACCAGCCAGGTGCGCAACATCGCCGAGGTGACCACGGCGGTGGCGCTCGGCGACGTCTCCAAGAAGATCACCGTCGACGCGCGCGGCGAGATCCTGGAACTGGTCACCACCGTCAACACCATGGTCGACCAGCTGAGCGCGTTCGCCGACGAGGTGACCCGGGTGGCCCGCGAGGTGGGCACCGAGGGGATCCTGGGCGGCCAGGCCCGGGTGCGCGGGGTCTCGGGCATCTGGAAGGACCTGACCGACAACGTCAACTTCATGGCGTCCAACCTGACCAGCCAGGTGCGCAACATCGCCGAGGTGGCCACCGCGGTGGCCCGCGGCGACCTCTCGAAGAAGATCACCATCGAGGCGCAGGGCGAGGTCGCCGCGCTGGCCGGCACCCTCAACACGATGGTCGACCAGCTGAACGCCTTCGCCGTCCAGGTGACCCGGGTGGCCCGCGAGGTGGGCACCGACGGCATCCTCGGCGGCCAGGCGGACGTGCCGGGCGTGGCCGGCATCTGGAAGGACCTGACCGACAACGTCAACCAGATGGCCAACAACCTGACCGGCCAGGTGCGCAACATCGCCCTGGTGATCACGGCGGTGGCCCGCGGCGACCTGTCCCAGAAGATCGACGTGGACGCCCGCGGCGAGATCCTGGACCTGAAGACCAGCATCAACACCATGGTGGACCAGCTGAGTTCGTTCGCCGATGAGGTGACCCGGGTGGCCCGCGAGGTGGGCACCGACGGCCGGCTCGGCGGCCAGGCCCGGGTCCCCGGGGTGGACGGCACCTGGCAGGACCTCACCGAGGGTGTGAACGAGCTCGCCAACAACCTGACCCGGCAGGTGCGCGCGATCGCCCAGGTGGCCACCGCCGTGACCCGCGGCGACCTGTCCCTGCGCATCGACGTCGACGCCTCGGGCGAGATCGACGAGCTCAAGGACAACATCAACCAGATGATCGCCAACCTGCGCGAGACCACGCGCACCAACCAGGAGCAGGACTGGCTGAAGACCAACATGGCCCGCTTCTCCGGCCTGCTCCAGGGCCGGCGCGACCTGGAGGCGGTCGCCTCGCTGATCATGTCGGAGCTGACCCCGGTGATCTCCGCGCAGCACGGCGCCTTCTTCCTGGCCCAGCCGGCCGGCCGGACCGCCGAGATGATCACCGAGGACGACGACGAGTCGGACACGGTGCTGCGCCTGATCGGCTCGTACGGCTACCAGCGCCGCTCGATGCCCACCACCTTCCGCCCCGGTGAGTCGCTGGTCGGCCAGGCCGCGGTGGAGAAGCGCCCGATCAGCCTGACCGAGGCGCCCCCCGGGTACCTGCGGATCTCCTCCGGCCTCGGCGAGGCCTCACCGGCCCATGTGGTGGTGCTGCCGGTGCTCTTCGAGGGCCGGCTGCTCGGGGTGATCGAGCTGGCCACCTTCAGCGCCTTCACCACCGTGGTGATGGACTTCCTGAACCAGATCGCCGACCTGATCGGCGTCACGGTCAACACCATCAGCGTCAACACCAAGACCGAGGGGCTGCTGCTGGAGTCCCAGCGGCTGACCGCCGAACTCTCCATGCGCTCGGCCGAGTTGGAGGCGCGCCAGGAGGAGCTGGAGCGCACCAACGAGGAGCTGCAGGAGAAGGCCGAGCAACTGGCCCAGCAGAACCGCGACATCGAGATCAAGAACAGCGAGATCGAGGAGGCCCGCAAGGTCCTGGAGGAGCGCGCCGAGCAGCTCGCCCTCGCCTCGCGCTACAAGAGCGAGTTCCTCGCCAACATGTCGCACGAGCTGCGCACCCCGCTCAACTCCCTGCTGATCCTGGCCAAGCTGCTCTCCGACAACAACGAGGGCAACCTCTCCTCCAAGCAGGTCGAGTTCGCCGACACCATCCACGGCGCCGGGTCCGACCTGCTGCAGCTGATCAACGACATCCTCGACCTCTCCAAGGTCGAGGCCGGCAAGATGGACGTCCGCCCGGCCAAGATCGCCCTGGTCCAGCTGACCGACTACGTCGAGGCGGCGTTCCGGCCGCTGACCGCCGACAAGGGCCTGGAGTTCACGGTCACCGTCTCGCCCGAGCTGCCGCCCACCCTGCACACCGACGAGCAGCGGCTCCAGCAGGTGCTGCGCAACCTGCTCTCCAACGCGGTGAAGTTCACCGACTCCGGCGCGGTGCACCTGGCCATCGAGCCGGCCCGCCCGGTGGTGCCGCAACACGTGCGCGAGCAACTGCTGGAGTCCGGTCAGATCGACGACCCGGACGCCCAGTTGGTGGCCTTCTCGGTGACCGACACCGGCATCGGCATCCCCGGCAACAAGCTGCGCGAGATCTTCGAGGCGTTCAAGCAGGCCGACGGCGGGACCAGCCGCAAGTACGGCGGCACCGGCCTGGGACTGTCCATCAGCCGGGAGATCGCCCGGCTGCTGGGCGGGGAGATCCACGCCGAGAGCGAGTTGGGCGAGGGCAGCACCTTCACCCTCTACCTGCCGCTGCACAGCGGGGCCGCGGAGGGCCAGCCGGAGCGCGAGCGGCCGGCGGGCGGGGCGGCGGGCGGCGGCCGGCTGCGGGCCGCGGTCGGCATCACCCCCACCGGGCTGCCGGTGCCGGTCGGTGAGAACCCGGCCGACCACTGGGCCCAGGAGGTCCGCGAGCTGGCCGAGGAGCGGCGCCGGGACGCGGCCGAGCGCCGGCGCTCGGCCCTGGACGCCGAGGCGGCGCCCGGCCCGCGCGCCGAGGAGCTGCCGGCGCCCCGGGCCGGTGCGGGGCCGCAGTTCCAGGGCCGGTTCGACGGCGAGGAGGTGCTGATCGTCGATGACGACGTGCGCAACGTCTTCGCCCTCACCAGCGTGCTGGAGCAGTACGGACTGACCGTGCTGTACGCGGAGAACGGCCGCGAGGGCATCGAGATGCTCGAACACCACGAGGACGTGGCCCTGGTGCTGATGGACATCATGATGCCGGAGATGGACGGCTACGCGACCACCGAGGCGATCCGCCGGATGCCCAACTTCGCCGGGCTGCCGATCATCGCGCTGACCGCCAAGGCGATGAAGGGCGACCGGGAGAAGAGCCTCGCGGCGGGCGCCTCCGACCACGTGACCAAGCCGGTGGACACCGACCACCTGCTCGGTGTGATGCGGCAGTGGCTGGGGGCGCGCGGCGAACTCGCCTAGTGCCGCGTCAGGCAACTCTTGCGCGACGGGGCGAAGCTTGCCCGACGCGGCACTAGGGTCTGTCGGACAGGCCCTGGGCCCGCTCCGGACCCGGCGCGAGGACACCGGCGTTTACTGGCGGGCCGGGCCGGGAACCCGCTAGGGTCACTCATCGTTGCGAACAGTAACCGGATGGCGACGGTGCGCAGGTGTGCGCGCCGGGGTCACCGGTGCGGCAGGCACTCGGGTGCCCTGTTGCGACCATCCGATAGGGCAGGGCTTGGGGGTGCGGCTAGCATGACCGGGTCGGTGGCAGGCGGTACACAGGTGCCGGTACGCGGCAAACAACCGGGCTATCCGGCAGGAGGGCGGGTCGTGGTGCAGAAGGCGAAGATCCTCCTGGTCGACGACCGACCGGAGAACCTACTGGCGTTGGAGGCCATCCTCTCGGCGCTGGATCAGACGCTGGTCCGCGCCGCCTCGGGGGAGGAAGCGCTCAAGGCGCTGCTCACCGACGACTTCGCGGTGATCCTGCTGGACGTCCAGATGCCGGGGATGGACGGGTTCGAGACCGCGGCGCACATCAAGCGCCGCGAGCGCACCCGGGACATCCCGATCATCTTCCTGACCGCGATCAACCACGGCCCGCACCACACCTTCCGTGGCTACGCGGCCGGCGCGGTGGACTACATCTCCAAGCCGTTCGACCCCTGGGTGCTGCGCGCCAAGGTCTCCGTCTTCGTCGACCTCTACGTGAAGAACTGCCAGCTCAAGGAGCAGGCGGCGCTGCTGCGGCTGCAGTTGGACGACGGCCGGCAGGCCGACAGCCGCCAGGGTGACGGGCGGCAGGGCGACGCGCGCCAGGGCAGCGGCAGCGCGGAGCCGCTGCTGGCCGAGCTCTCCGCGCGGCTCGCCTCGGTGGAGGAGCAGGCCGAGGCGCTCACCAAGCAGTTGGGCGACTCGCCCGAGACCGGGGCCGCCGCCACCGCGGCCCAGCTGGAGCGCAAGCTGGCCGGCCTGCGGGCCGCCCTGGAGGCGCTGCGGCCGGGTGCCGACTCCGCCTGAGCCCTGTCCTGCCCGGGCTCGGCCGGTCAGGTGAATCAGCGGCCCGCTGACGGTGTGTCGACCGGCCGCGACGACACGCCGGGGGCATGACGGTCGGTCATGTGTCCAGCGCTCAGGGCCGCCGGTAGGCTCTGGGCCATGGCCTCACGGACGCCCGGCAGCACGGCACGCACCTCGAGTCCGGGACCGGCGAAGAAGGCCGCCCCGGCGAAGAAGGCTCCGGCCCGCAAGGCGTCGGCCAAACCACCCGTCAAGAGCGCGCCGGCCAAGGCGGCCGCCAAGAAGGCTCCGGCGAGGACCGCACCGGCGAAGAAGGCGATCGCCGCCCCGCCGAGTGCCCCCGCGCCCAGGCCGAAAGCCAGGCAGCCGATACTCTTCCGCGCCGTGCGGGCCTGCTGGCTCGGCCTGGCGCACAGCGTGGGCGCGCTCTTCCGCGGTTTCGGCGACGGCGCCAAGGGCCTGCACCCGGCCCATCGCAAGGACGGCGTGGCGCTGCTGCTGCTGGCCCTGGCCCTGGTCACCGCCGCCGGCACCTGGTTCAGCCCGCAGGGCTGGCTGGGCGACGCCGCCACCGCCGTGGTCAGCGGCCTCTTCGGCCGGCTGGCGGTGCTGGTCCCGCTGCTGCTGGCCGCGATCGCGGTCCGGCTGATGCGCCACCCCGGCCTGCCGGAGGCCAACGGCCGGATCGCGATCGGCCTGAGCACGCTGGTGATCGGGGTGCTGGGCCTGGTCCACATCGGCTGCGGCGCCCCCGGGATGCAGAGCGGGGCGACCCGGATCCGCGACGCCGGCGGCATCCTCGGCTGGGCCGCCTCCACCCCGATGATGGCCGCCGCCGGTCCGCCGCTGGCCGTCCCGCTGCTGCTGCTGCTCTCCTTCTTCGGCCTGCTGGTGGTCACGGCCACCCCGGTCAACCGGATCCCGGAGCGGCTGCGGCTGCTCGGCGAGCGGCTCGGCGTGCTGGAGGCGACCGCGCACGAGGCACCGGACGAGCTGGACGAGTACGGCGAGCCGTACGCCACCGGCGAGCGCGAGCTGTCCACCGAACCGCCGGAGGACGCCGACCCAGACGCGCTGCCCTACACCGTCGAGGAGGACCCGCACGACGAGGTCGGTGCCCGGCGCCGGCGCGGGCGCCGCAAGCAGGTGGACGAGCCGGAGCTGGCGCCCGCCGTCCCCGACATGTTCGTCAAGGACCCGTTCCAGACCCGCGACCTGGCCGCCGGAGTGGCCGCCGACCTGGACGGCGCGCTGCTGCACGGCGTGCCGGCCTCGCCCGCGGTGGCCAGCATCATGCACCAGGTCCAGGACCGCACCGCCCCGCCGGAGGAGGCGGCGGTGCCACCGGCCCGCACCGCGGCGCCCGGCGAGCCCGCCGCGCCGGCCGGGCACGGCCCCGCGCCGGTCCGGATGGAGCAGCTCCAACTGCTCGGCGGCGGCGGTTACACGCTGCCCCCGCTGGACCTGCTGGAGCGCGGCGGCCCCGGCAAGACCCGCAGCGCGCTCAACGACCAGGTGGTCGCCCAGCTCACCTCGACCTTCGCCGAGTTCAAGGTGGACGCCAAGGTCACCGGCTTCACCCGGGGCCCGACGGTCACCCGCTACGAGGTGGAGCTCGGCCCGGCGGTCAAGGTCGAGCGGATCACCGCGCTGGCCAAGAACATCGCCTACGCGGTGGCCAGCCCGGACGTGCGGATCATCAGCCCGATCCCCGGCAAGTCCGCGGTCGGCATCGAGATCCCCAACGGTGACCGCGAGATGGTCAACCTCGGCGACCTGCTGCGCTCGCGCAGCGCCGCCGAGGACACCCATCCGATGGTGGTCGGCATGGGCAAGGACGTCGAGGGCCACACGGTGCTCGCCAACCTGGCCAAGATGCCGCACATCCTGGTCGCGGGTGCCACCGGCGCGGGCAAGTCCTCCTGCATCAACTGCCTGATCACCTCGGTGCTGGCCCGGGCCACCCCCGACGAGGTCCGGATGGTGCTGGTCGACCCCAAGCGGGTCGAGCTGACTGCCTACGAGGGCATCCCGCACCTGATCACACCGATCATCACCAACCCGAAGAAGGCGGCCGAGGCGCTGCAGTGGGTGGTCCGCGAGATGGACCTGCGCTACGACGACCTGGCGGCGTTCGGCTTCCGGCACGTGGACGACTTCAACGCGGCGGTGCGGGCCGGCAAGGTGACCCCGCCGCTGGGCAGCGAGCGGGAGCTGAGGCCGTATCCGTACCTGCTGGTGATCGTCGACGAGCTCGCCGACCTGATGATGGTCGCGCCGCGCGACGTCGAGGACTCGGTGGTCCGGATCACCCAGCTGGCCCGCGCGGCCGGCATCCACCTGGTGCTCGCCACCCAACGGCCCTCGGTGGACGTGGTGACCGGCCTGATCAAGGCCAACGTGCCCTCCCGGCTGGCCTTCGCCACCTCGGCGATGGCCGACTCCCGGGTCATCCTGGACCAGCCCGGCGCCGAGAAGCTGATCGGCAAGGGCGACGCGCTCTTCCTGCCGATGGGCGCGAGCAAGCCGGTCCGGATGCAGGGTGCCTTCGTCACCGAGGCCGAGATCGCCGCGCTGGTGCAGCACTGCAAGGACCAGCTGACCGCGGTGTACCGCGACGACGTCACGGTCGGTGGCGGTCCCAAGAAGGAGATCGACGAGGAGATCGGCGACGACCTGGACCTGCTCATCCAGGCCGCCGAACTGGTGGTCTCCACCCAGTTCGGCTCGACCTCGATGCTGCAGCGCAAGCTTCGGGTGGGCTTCGCCAAGGCCGGGCGGCTGATGGACCTGATGGAGTCCCGCGGCATCGTGGGGCCCAGCGAGGGCTCCAAGGCCCGGGACGTCCTGGTCAAACCGGACGAGTTGGACGGAGTGCTGGCCATCATCCGCGGGTAGCGCTCCGAGCGGGTCCCAGCGGCCCCGCGAGGCCGTTTGGCACCGCGACGGACGGTGCGCGTTCGGTCGAACTCCGGTTGAGAAACGATTCACCCGCACCCCTAGACTGATCTCTCAGCAGGTCGCCTCCGCTCGAAAGGCGCGCCCAGTGACCACCGGCAAGTCTTCCCGCCGCGACAACCGCCGATCCTCCGACGCCGCCGGCCCGGCCGAACCCCAGCCGACCGGGCAGGCCGGCACGCCGGCCATCGGCCGGGTGCTGGCCGAGGCCAGGCTCGCCGCCGGGCTGACGGTGGACGAGGTGAGCGCTCGGACCAGGGTCCGGGTCCCGATCGTGCACGCGATCGAGGAGGACGACTTCAGCCGCTGCGGCGGCGACTTCTACGCCCGCGGCCACCTGCGCGCGCTGGCCCGCGCGGTCGACGCCGACGGCGACGCCCTGGTGGCCCGCTACGACGCGATCCACGGCACCGAGCCGGTCCAGCTGGCCCCCGTGGCCACGCTGGACTCCCGGCGGATCCGGACGGGCTCGGGCCGCCCGAACTGGACCGCCGCGATGCTGGTGGCCATCGCCGCGGTGGTCCTGCTGATCGGTTTCAACCTGGTCAGCGGCAAGTCCGGCCGGGCCGCGGTGGGCTCGGCCAGCTCCCCGCTGCCCAGCGCCACGGTGTCGGCCTCGCCGAGCCCCACGCCAGCCCAGCCGCCCGCGCCGGCCCCCAGCGTCGCCCCGATCGCGGCCGCCCCGGCCGACAAGGTCACCGTCAAGCTGGTCGCCGACAGCGGCACCAGCTGGATCTCGGCCGCCGACAGCGATGGCAAGTCGCTCTTCCAGAACAACCTCGACCAGGGTCAGGACCAGACCTTCACCGACCCCAGGTCGATCAAGCTGGTGATCGGCAACGCGGCCGCCGTGCACCTGTACGTCAACGGCAAGGACCTGGGCCCCGCCGGCAAGGACGGCCAGGTGGTGCACCTCACCTACACCCCCGGCGACCCGCAGGCCGGCTAGCCGCCAGGGCGTCCGAGGACCCCTGATCACCGCCGCGCGGCCTCCGGGGGAAACGGCACCGGGGGCCGCGCGTTAATCTTGGCCCTATGCCTGAACGCCGTACTGTCGCCCTGGTCACGCTCGGATGCGCCCGCAACGAGGTCGACTCCGAGGAACTCGCCGGGCGACTGGAGGCCGATGGCTGGCAACTGGTCGACGACGCGAGCGAAGCCGATGTCGCCGTCGTCAACACCTGCGGCTTCGTCGAAGCCGCCAAGAAGGACTCGGTGGACGCCCTGCTGGAGGCCAACGACCTCAAGGGCCACGGTCGCACCCAGGCCGTGGTCGCGGTCGGCTGCATGGCCGAGCGCTACGGCAAGGAGCTCGCCGACGCGCTGCCCGAGGCCGACGGTGTGCTCGGCTTCGACGACTACGCCGACATCAGCGACCGTCTGCAGACCATCCTCTCCGGTGGCCACCACGCCGCCCACCTGCCGCGCGACCGCCGCAAGCTGCTCCCGCTGACCCCGGTCGAGCGGCAGGCCGCCGCGGCCGAGGTGGCGCTGCCGGGCCACGGCGCGCCCCAGGACCTGCCCGAGGGCCTGGCCCCGGCCTCCGGCCCCCGCACCCTGCGCAAGCGGCTGGACGACAGCCCGGTGGCCTCGATCAAGCTCGCCTCCGGCTGCGACCGGCGCTGCTCCTTCTGCGCCATCCCCGCCTTCCGCGGCTCCTTCATCTCCCGCCGCCCCTCGGACGTGCTGAACGAGGCCGTCTGGCTGGCCGGGCAGGGGGTCAGCGAGGTGGTGCTGGTCAGCGAGAACAACACCTCCTACGGCAAGGACCTGGGCGACATCCGCCTGCTGGAGACGCTGCTGAGCGAGATCGCCGCGGTGCCCGGCATCGAGCGGGTCCGGGTCAGCTACCTGCAGCCCGCCGAGATGCGCCCCGGCCTGGTCGAGGCGATGACCTCGACCGACGGCGTGGTCCCGTACTTCGACCTCTCCTTCCAGCACTCGGCGCCCGCCGTGCTGCGCCGGATGCGCCGCTTCGGCAACACCGAGCAGTTCCTGGAGCTGCTGCGGACCATCCGCGAGAAGGCGCCGCAGGCCGGCGCCCGGTCCAACTTCATCGTCGGCTTCCCCGGCGAGAGCGAGGCGGACTTCGCCGAGCTGGAACGGTTCATCACCGAGGCGGGGCTGGACGCGATCGGCGTCTTCGGCTACTCCGACGAGGACGGCACCGAGGCCGCGACCTTCGAGGGCAAGCTCCCCGAGGACGTGGTCGCCGAGCGGTTGGCCAGGCTGACCCGGCTCGCCGAGGAGCTGACCGCCCAGCGCGCCGAGCAGCGGATCGGCACCGAGGTGCTGGTCCTGGTGGAGGCCGTGGCCGCCATCGAGGGCGGCGACGAGGACGACGAGGAGCTGCTGATCGAGGGCAGAGCCGCCCACCAGGCGCCGGAGACCGACGGCCTGACCGTGCTCACCGGTGCGCCCGAGGCCGAGGTCGGCCAGTACTACCGGGCCCGGGTGGTGGCCAGCGAGGGCGTGGACCTGGTCGCCGAGGCGATCGAGCTCGTCCGTACGGCGGCCGCGGCATGACCGGCGGGCCGGGCAGCCCGGCAGCGGCGCGCCCGGCCCGTCCGGGGGCGGTGCCGACGGCGGTGGTGCCATCGCTGTGGAACCTCGCCAACCTGCTGACCATGCTGCGTCTCGCCCTGGTGCCGGTCTTCGTGGCGCTGCTGCTGGTGGACGGCGGGCACAACCCCAAGTGGCGGGCGGTGGCCTGGGCGGCCTTCGCGATCGCCATGATCACCGACCTGTTCGACGGCGAGATCGCCCGCCGCAAGGGCCTGGTGACCGACTTCGGCAAGATCGCCGACCCGATCGCCGACAAGGCGATCATGGGGGCCGCGCTGATCGGCCTCTCGGCGCTCGGCGACCTGCCGTGGTGGATCACCGTGGTGATCCTGGCCCGCGAACTGGGCATCACCCTGCTGCGCTTCTGGGTGATCCGCTACAGCGTGATCCCGGCCAGCCGGGGCGGCAAGCTCAAGACGCTGACCCAGGGGATCGCGGTGGGCATGTACGTGCTGCCGCTGACCGGCTGGCTGGCGACCGCGCGGCTGGTGCTGATCCTGCTGGCCGTGCTGATGACCTTGGGCACCGGGGCCGACTACGTCGGCCAGGCGCTGCGGCTGCGGCGTGAGGGACGGGCCAGGGAGCGGGAGGGGCGATGACGGAGTTCGTCCCGGCGGCCGAGCGGGTGCACGCCGAGCTGCGCGCGATCGGCGCCACGGTGGCGGTCGCCGAGTCACTGACCGGCGGTCTGCTGGCCGCGTGGCTGGTGGAGGTCCCCGGTGCCTCGCAGACCTTCCGCGGCTCGGTCACCGCCTACGCCACCGAGCTGAAGGCCTCGGTGCTGGGCGTGGACGAGGGGCTGCTCGCGGTCGAGGGGCCGGTGCACCCGGTGGTGGCCCGCCAGATGGCCGAGGGGGTGCGCGCTCTGCTGGGTGCCACCTACGGGCTCTCCACCACGGGGGTGGCCGGGCCGACCGAGCAGGACGGCCGCGCAGTCGGCACAGTACACCTCGGATTCGCCGGTCCGGGGGGAACTGCCGTGAGATCGCCCCAGCTGTCCGGGGACCGTGCCACAATCCGACGCAAGGCCGCGGCCGGGGCCCTGGAACTGCTGTTGGACCGGTTGGCCACCGAGGAGAACGCCGTCGGCACCACGGGTGTCAGCTGAACAACGCCTGAACAGGCAGAATCCGGGGAACCTCTCATCAGGAGGGGCGTGCCGGCGCCCGGGGCGGGAAGAACAGGGGAGGGGAGAGGCTTGCAGCCCAGAGTGAACACGACCACGGTCCCCGCACACGAAGCGGGCAAGGCGGTACGGTGGGGTCGTGACATCTCGATCCGCAGTCCGAGGAGGGAGCCACCGATGATCCTGCTCCGTCGCCTCTTGGGTGACGTGCTGCGTCGGCAGCGCCAGCGCCAGGGCCGCACACTTCGCGAGGTGTCGGCCGCCGCACGAGTGTCGCTCGGTTACCTCTCCGAGGTCGAGCGCGGGCAGAAGGAGGCGTCCTCCGAACTGCTCTCGGCGATCTGCGACGCACTGGACGTCCGGATGTCCGAGGTCATGCGCGAGGTGAGCGACGAGCTGTCGCTGGCCGAGCTGGCCGCGATGTCGACGCTCTCCGAGGACGGCATGCTGCGTCCGGTGCTGGAGCCCGTGCCGTTGCCGGCCCCGGGCGACCGGATGAGCTCGATCACTCCCAAGGCCGCGGCTGTGGACGTCGTCGCTGCCTGACCTCGCCCTGCACCGGGGGGCCGAGAGAAGGAGTCACGCGTGCACCGCTCGCCGCAGGGCGGGCCTGCGGGCCGAATAGGCCGAGGCAGCCGACGAGGTCATACGTTCTTGCGCGGCCTGCGCCGCTCGGTGCGGGCCGTGCTGCTCGCCGCTGTGGCGATCGGCGTGCTCTGCTGCTGGCTGCTGCCGGCCGGGGCCCGTCCTGGTGGCTCGGATGCCCTGCTGGCGCTGCTCACCCTGGGTGGCTGGGGCCTGGGCGTCCTGCCGCTGCACACCGACCGGCAGCCGGTGCGTCCCAGGCGGCGGCTAACCGCGCAGGCGCAGGCCGCGCGGGGTGGGGTGGAAGCCCCCCTCCTCCAGGACGAGGCCGAGCGCTGAACCGAGCGCGCTCGCGCCGTTCGCCCGCTCCACGGTCAGGCCGCTCAGCCGGCCGCGCCGCACCGCCTCGGTCAGCGCTCCGACCGCCGCGGTCAGCTCCGGCTCCCCTTCGGTCCAGCAGAGCAGTGACTTGCCGCCGCGCTCCAGGTAGAGCGCGAGTTCGCCGTCCACCAGGACCACCAGGGCACCGGCCTTGCGGCCCGGGCGGTGGGCGCCGCCCTGCTCGCCCGGCGGCTCGGGCCAGGGCAGCGCCGCCCCGTAGGCGTTGGCGGGGTCGGCCGCCGCCAGTAGCTGGGCCTGCGGGCCGGTGGCCTGACCGGGCTGACCGGGCTGACCGGGCTGACCGGCCGGGCCCGTGGCGCCGCCCGGCCAGTCGGTGCCGGCCCGCTCCAGGCGGCCGCTGACCGAGCGCAGCCGGTCCGCCGCGCCCTCCATCGCGAACTGCGCGCCGCCCAGCCCCTCGACCAGGTAGCCGCGCCGGGCCCGGCCGCGCTCCTCGAAGGCGGAGAGCACCCGGTAGACCGCCGCGAAGCCGCCCTGGATCCGCTCGGCCTGCACGGTGCCCCGGGTGAGCACACCGTGCCGGTCCAGCAGCACCTGGGCCTGGGCGGCGGCGCGGGCGGTCGGTTCGGCCGGGGCGGCCAGCAGCGACCAGCGCCCGCCCACCGTCGGGTCGGCGGGACGGGCCGGGGTGCGGCCCAGCGCGCCGTAGCGGCCGCGGGGGACGCTACGCGGCGCGCGGTGCGCGGTGGCGCCCGCGGTGCGGGCCGAGCCGAGCAGGGCGCGCACCGGGCCGAGGGTGTCATTGGTGACCCGGCCGGCCCAGACCAGGTCCCACAGCGCGGTGACGAGCTCGCCTGGGGCCTCGTCCGGCAGTTGCCCGCGCAACTGCTCGAACAGGACTCCATAGCCACTGGAGAGCGCCTTGAGGATCGCTTCGTGCCGGGGGGTGAGGGTCAGCGGGAGCGGATCGGGGCGCAGCAGGTCGGCGTTCTCGGTCAGGTGCAGGCTGATCCAGCCGTCCTTCCCCGGCAGCGCACCGGCGCCCGACCAGCCGATCTCCCCGTCGGCCATCAGCTTGTCCAGCAGGGCGGGCTGGTAGTCGCTCAGCCGCCCCGGCAGCACCAGCCGCTCCAGCGCGGAGGCGGGCAGCGCGGCCCCCTGGAGCTGCTCGACGACCCGGAACAGGCCGTCCTCGCCGCGCAGCTGATGGCCGGTCAGGTGCTGCCACTGGGGCAGGAAGGCGGCCAGCGCGCGGGGTGGCACCGCCTCCACCTCCTGGCGCAGCGCGGCCAGCGAGCGGCGGCGCAGCCGGCGCAGGTTCTGCGCGTCGCACCACTCGGTCTCGCCGGTGCCGCCCGCCTCGGCGGGGCGGAACTCCCCCTGGACCAGGCGGCCGGTGGCCGTCAGCCGCTGCAGGGCGCCGACGACCACGGCGGTGCCCAGGCCGAAGCGGGCGGCGGCCCGCTGCGCGGTGAACGGACCGTTGGTGCGGGCGTACCGGGCCAGCAGATCGCCGAGTGGATCCTTGACCGGCTCGGTGAAGGCCTCGGGGATGCCGACCGGCAGCGGGGTGCCGAGCGCGTCGCTGAGCCGCCCGGCGTCCTCGATGGCGGCCCAGCGCTGCTCACCGGCGATCCTGACCTCGATGGCCCGCCGGGCGCGCTGGAGTTCGGTCGGCCAGTGCGGTTCGGCGCCGCGCAGGGCCAGCTCGGCGGAGCCGAGCGGGCCGAGCAGGCGCAGGGCGTCGGCGACCCCCTCGACGTCCTTGATCCGGCGCTCCGGGGTGAGCCGCCGCAGTTCGGCCTCCAACTCGGCCAGCACCGCCGGGTCGATCAGCTCGCGCAGCTCGGCCTGGCCGAGCAGTTCGGCCAGCAGCCGGGAGTCCAGTGCCAGCGCGGCGGCCCGGCGCTCGGCGAGCGGGGAGTCGCCCTCGTAGAGGAACTGGGCGACGTAGCCGAACAGCAGCGAGCGGGCGAAGGGGGAGGGCTCGGGGGTGGTCACCTCGACCAGCCGTACGGCGCGCGACTCCAGGTCGCGCATCAGCTCGACGAGACCGGGCAGGTCGAAGACGTCCTGCAGGCACTCGCGGACGGCCTCCAGCACGATCGGGAAGGAGCCGAACTCGCCGGCCACCTCCAGCAGCTGGGCGGCCCGTTGGCGCTGCTGCCAGAGCGGGGTGCGCTTGCCGGGGCTGCGCCGGGGCAGCAGCAGCGCGCGGCCGGCGCACTCGCGGAACCGGGAGGCGAAGAGCGCGGAGCCGCCGACCTGGTCGGTGACCAGCTGCTCGATCTCGGCGGGGTCGAAGAGGGCGGTGTCGGCCCCGACCGGCGCCTGGTCGGGTTCGGGCAGGGGGGCGTCGGGGCTCGGGAAGTCGAGCAGGTCGACGTCCGGCAGCCGCAGCACGATGCCGTCGTCGCCGTGCATCACCTGCGGGTCCAGGCCGTGGCGCTCGCGCAGCCGGGCGCCCAGGGCCAGCGCCCAGGGGGCGTGCACCTGGGCGCCGAAGGGGGAGTGGATGACGATCCGCCAGTCGCCGAGCTCGTCGCGGAAGCGCTCGACCACGATGGTGCGGTCGTCCGGTAGGTGGCCGGCGGCCTGGCGCTGTTCGGCCAGGTAGCCGAGCAGGTTGCCGGCAGCCCAGTCGTCCAGCCCGGCACTCAGCAGGCGGGCCCTGGCCTCGGGCTCGGGCAGGCCGCCCAGCTCGCGGACGAAGGCGCCCAGTGCCCGGCCCAGCTCCAGCGGGCGGCCCAGGGAGTCGCCCTTCCAGAACGGCAGCCGCCCCGGCACCCCGGGGGCCGGGGTGACCAGCACCTTGTCATGGGTGATCTCCTGGATCCGCCAGGAGCTGGTGCCCAGGGTGAAGACGTCGCCGACCCGGGACTCGTAGACCATCTCCTCGTCCAGCTCGCCGACCCGGCCGCCGCCCTTCTTCGGGTCGGCGCCGGCGATGAAGACGCCGAACAGGCCTCGGTCGGGGATGGTGCCGCCGGAGGTGACGGCCAGGCGCTGGGCGCCGGGGCGGCCGGTGACGGTGCCCGCCACCCGGTCCCAGACCAGCCGGGGGCGCAGCTCGGCGAAGGCGTCCGAAGGGTAGCGGCCGGCCAGCATGTCGAGCACCGAGTCGAAGGCGGACTGCGGCAGGGCGGCGAACGGGGCGGCCCGGCGGACCAGGGTCAGCAGCTCGTCCACGTCCCAGGTGTCCAGTGCGGTGATCGCGACCAGCTGCTGGGCCAGCACGTCCAGCGGGTTGCGCGGGACCCGCAGGGCCTCGATCAGCCCGGCCCGCATCCGCTCGGTGACCACGGCGGACTGCACCAGGTCGCCGCGGTACTTGGGGAAGACCACGCCGGTGGAGACGGCGCCCACCTGGTGCCCGGCGCGGCCGACCCGCTGCAGGCCGGAGGCGACCGAGGGCGGCGACTCGACCTGGACCACCAGGTCGACCGCGCCCATGTCGATGCCCAGCTCCAGGCTGGAGGTGGCCACCACGGCGGGCAGCCGGCCGGCCTTCAGCTCCTCCTCCACCAGGGCGCGCTGCTCCTTGGAGACCGAACCGTGGTGGGCCCGGGCCAGGATCGGTGGGGCGCCCCTGGCCGCGCCCGCCTCGGCCATCAGCTGGGCGGGGGCGTGCGACTCGGGCAGTGGGCTGCCGGTGGCGCGCTCGTGGGCGATCTCGTTCAGCCGGTTGCACAGGCGCTCGGCCAGCCGGCGGGAGTTGGCGAAGACGATGGTCGAGCGGTGCGCCTGGACCAGGTCGACGATCCGCTCCTCGACGTGCGGCCAGATCGAGGCGGACCTGGCCGGGTCGTCCTCGGCGGCGCCGGCGGCCGCCGCCGGGGCGGGCGCGAGCTCGGCCAGGTCGGCGACCGGGACCACCACGGAGAGGTCGAAGCGCTTGGCCGAGGGCGGCTGGACGATGGTGGCGCCGCGCTGCGGGGAGAGGTAGCGGGCCACCTCCTCGACCGGGCGCACCGTGGCGGACAGGCCGATCCGGCGGGCCGGGCGCTCCAGCAGCTGGTCCAGCCGCTCCAGGCTCAGCGCGAGGTGGGCGCCGCGCTTGGTGCCGGCCACCGCGTGCACCTCGTCGAGGATCACCGTGTCGATGCCGCGCAGCGCCTCCCGGGAGGCGGAGGTGAGCAGCAGGAAGAGGGACTCGGGGGTGGTGATCAGGATGTCGGGCGGGTGGCTCTGGAACCTGCGCCGGTCGGCCGCGGGGGTGTCGCCCGAGCGGATGCCGACCTGCACCTGCGGCTCCGGCAGGCCGAGCCGGGTCGAGGCCTGGCGCAGGCCGGCCAGCGGTGCGCGCAGATTGCGCTCGACATCGACCGCCAGGGCCTTCAGCGGGGAGATGTAGAGGACCCGCAGGCGCCTGCGGGGCTCGGCCGGCGGCGGGGTGCTGCTGAGGTGGTCCAGCGCGGACAGGAAGGCGGCCAGCGTCTTGCCGGAGCCGGTGGGGGCCACCACCAGGACGTCGCTGTGCTCGCGGATGGCCGCCCAGGCGCCGGCCTGGGCGCTGGTCGGGCCGTCGAAGGCGGACTCGAACCAGGCCCGGGTGGCCGGGGCGAAGCCGGCCAGCGGGTCGGGGTGGGGTCGCTGTTCCGCCATGCCCCCAATGGTGCCCTGCGGCACTGACAGTGAGGGCGACTCGGAGGACAAAGCGGGTACCGCCGGATGGCTGCGAGGGAAGGTCATAAAAGGCGCAAACAAGATATTCCGCTCATATCGTGATGCTTCGTGCGGTGCGCGTGGGCCGCCCGAGGAGCGGAGGACATCCGATGGCCGAGGTGCGGCTGGTCTCCCGCCGTCCGCTGCGCCGCCGGGCGCTGCTGCTGCGCAGCTCACCGGCCGTGCTCGCGGCGGCCCTGCTGCTGGGCGGCGCCGTCCCCTACCTCTCCGGGACGGAGCGCGGCTACCTCAGCTACCTGGTGCTGGCCGACCGGCAGGACGCGCAGGGCGCCGCCGCCGCGCAGAGCGCCGTCCGCGCGGTGGGCGGCCAGGTGGTGCAGGGCTATCCGCAGATCGGCGCGGTGCTCGCGTACGCCAACGACGGGCGGTTCGCCGGGCGGCTGCGCAGTCGTCCGGGCATCGCCGCCGTCGGGGCCACCAGGACCGCCCCGGTGCCCGGACCGCCCGGGGCGCTGGCCGGCTCCGGGGACTTCCGCCGCCCTGGCGCCGACGCGGCCGAGCGGGGCGCGCGGGGGGAACGAGCTGCGCGGGTCGAAGGGGACAGCACGCCGACCGTGCCCGATCCGGGGGAGGGCGGCGGCTGGAACCTCGCGATGATGGGCGGCCCGCCGGCCCAGGCCGCCCCGGCCGCGCTGGTCGCCACGTCCGGGGCGGGCGCGGTCCGGGAGGCCGCCCGGGAGGCGGCGCTCCACCAGGTCCTGGTCGCGGTGCTGGACTCCGGGGTCGACGACACGCACCCGGACCTGCGTGACGCGGTCAGCCCCGCCGACTCGGCCTCCTGCGCCGACGGCCGCCCGGACGCCAGGTTCGGCGCCTGGCGTCCGGACAGCGGGGTCGCCGAGAGCGGCCACGGCACCCACGTGGCCGGGCTGATCGGCGCGGCCCGCGACGGCCGCGGGGTGGTCGGGGTGGCCCCCGGGGTGCGGATCGCGGCCGTGCGGCTGCTCGGCCCGCTCGGGCAGTACTACCCGGAGAACATCGTCTGCGGGCTGCTCTGGGCCGCCGACCACGGCGCGGTGGCGGTCAACAACAGCTACTTCGCCGATCCGTGGAAGTACAACTGCCCCGAGGACCCGGACCAGGGTGCGATGCTCCGGGCGGTGGGCCGGGCGGTGGCCTACGCCCAGCGCCGGGCGCTGGTGGTCGCCTCGGCCGGGAACGACGCGCAGGACCTGGCGGCGCCCAGGGTCGACGAGCGCAGCCCCAACGACCGGCTGACCGGGCCGGCCCAGGACCGCCGGCTGGGCACCGAGTGCCTTCGGCTGCCCGGCGAGCTGCCAGGGGTGCTGCCGGTCAGCGCGGTCACCAGGACCGGCGCGATCGCGGCCTACTCGAACTACGGCGACGGGCGGATCGCGCTGGCCGCCCCCGGCGGCGACCCGGACGGCGGCCCGGGTGAGGCGATCGTCTCGGACTGGCCCGGCGGGAAGTACGCGGCGCTGGCCGGCACCTCGATGAGCGCCGCGCACGTGACCGGGGCGATCGCGGTGGCCGCCGCGCTGCACCCGGGGTGGGGCCCGGACCGGCTGCGGGAGCTGCTGCTGGCGCAGGCCGGGGCGAACTGCCTGATCGGCCCCGGCCTGTGCCGGGAGCGGCGCGGCTACGGCGCCGGGATCGTCGCCCTGCCGCACTGAGCCGCGCTGAGCCGCACTGAGCCGCACTGAGCCGCACTGTGCCGCGCTGTGCCGCGAGGGTGCGCCGAGCCGCGCGGCGCGGGTCGCGGGGGGCCGCGGCGGGCGGGCGATACTGGGCGGCATGAGGCTGACCGAGTTCTGGCGACGGATGGACGAGCACTTCGGGTCGGCGTACGCGCAGTCGTTCGCCCGGGACCACGTGATGAGCGAGCTGGGCGGCCGTACCGTGCACCAGGCGCTGGAGGCGGGCTGGGAGGCCAAGGACGTCTGGCGGATGGTCTGCCAGGTGGTGGGGGTGCCGGCGCGGCTGCGCTGAACCGGTCCCGCCCTCGCCCGGACGCCGCGGGCAGCGGTTCCGGCTCGGGGGATGGCGTGCGAATAGAATCGAACAAACGTTCCCTATACTGGTTTCCCGGCGAGTTTTCCACAGGCCGAGCCCGTTCGGGGCGGATTGTCGGTGGGACGCGCTAGCGTCGAGGACGATGAAGCGCACAGCACAGAACCCGAGGGTGGAAGCCATGGCAGGGACGGACCGCGAGAAGGCTCTTGAGACCGCACTCGCCCAGATTGAGCGGCAGTTCGGCAAGGGTTCGGTGATGCGCCTGGGCGACCAGTCCCGTGCCCCGATCGATGTGATCCCCACCGGGTCCACCGCGCTGGACGTGGCGCTCGGCGTCGGCGGGCTGCCCCGCGGCCGGGTGGTCGAGATCTACGGCCCGGAGTCCTCCGGCAAGACCACGCTGACCCTGCACGCCGCGGCCAGCGCGCAGAAGCTCGGCGGCACCGTCGCCTTCGTCGACGCCGAGCACGCGCTGGACCCGGAGTACGCCCGCAAGCTCGGCGTCGACACCGACGCCCTGCTGGTCTCCCAGCCGGACACCGGCGAGCAGGCGCTGGAGATCACCGACATGCTGATCCGTTCCGGCGCGATCGACCTGATCATCATCGACTCGGTGGCGGCGCTGGTCCCGCGCGCCGAGATCGAGGGTGAGATGGGCGACTCCCACGTGGGTCTGCAGGCCCGCCTGATGAGCCAGGCGCTGCGGAAGATCGCCGGTGCGCTGAACCAGTCCAACACCACCGCGATCTTCATCAACCAGCTCCGCGAGAAGATCGGCGTGATGTTCGGCTCGCCGGAGACCACCACCGGTGGCCGGGCGCTGAAGTTCTACGCCTCGGTCCGCCTGGACATCCGCCGGATCGAGACCCTCAAGGACGGCACCGAGGCGGTCGGCAACCGCACCCGGGTCAAGGTGGTCAAGAACAAGGTCGCCGCGCCGTTCAAGCAGGCCGAGTTCGACATCCTCTACGGCCACGGCATCAGCTGGGAGGGCGGCCTGATCGACATGGGTGTCGAGCACGGCTTCATCCGCAAGGCCGGCGCCTGGTACACCTACGAGGGCGACCAGCTCGGCCAGGGCAAGGAGAACGCCCGCAACTTCCTGCGGGACAACCCGGCGCTGGCCGAGGAGATCGAGAAGAAGATCAAGATCAAGCTCGGCATCCTGGTCGACCCGGACGCGCCGGTCGAGGCCGCAGCTCCGGCCGCCGACGCGGACGGCGCGGTCAAGCCGATCACCGCCACCGCCACCGCCACCGCCACCGCGACGAAGGCGGCGCCGGCCAAGAAGGCAGCGGCGGCGAAGGCCTGATCGGCTGATGAGGAGCGAGCCGGGGGGCGAGTCGGCGCAGTCGGGCGACTGGGGGCCGCGCGACTGGTGTGCCAGCGGCATCGGGGGCGAGAGCGTCGAGCCCGCCCCCGAGCCTGCCGCAGGTCGGCCGCGCCGTGCCGCCCGGGCGGCTGCCGAGCCGCGGCCCTCGTCCGAGCGGCGGGAGGCGGGGGCCGGGTGGCCCGCCGCGGACCGTCCACCCCTCGGCGGCCCGCCGCAGGGCTGGCAGGTCGAGGTCAAGGGGGAGCAGGAGGGCGAGCGCCCGGACTGGGTGGTGGACACCGCAGAGCGGGGGGCGCCCGCCGAGCCGCCGGCAGCGCCCGCTCGCGCGAGGGGCGGCGTGGCTCGCGGCGGTTCCACCGGGCGCGGCTCGGGGGCGCGTGGTTTCGGCGAGCGCGCGGGGGGCGCGCGGGCGGGGGGCGCGGCGCGCGAGACGCGTGAACCACGCGAGTCGTATGAGCCGCGAGAGGCGAGGGTGCCCCGCGAGCCCGGGCGGTCGAGCCGCTCGCGCTCGGCCGGGGCGCGCGCGGCTGCGGAGCGGGCGGCGGCCGAGCAGGATCCGGCGGCCCGCGCCAGGGACATCTGCCTGCGGTTGCTCACCGGCACCCCGCGCACCCGCAAGCAACTGGGGGACGCGCTGCGCAAGCGGGAGATCCCGGAGGAGGTCGCCGACGAGGTGCTCTCCCGCTTCGAAGAGGTCGGCCTGATCGACGATGCCGCCTTCGCCGCCGCCTGGGTCGAGTCCCGGCACGCCGGTCGTGGGTTGGCCCGCCGCGCGCTGGCCCAGGAGCTGCGCACCCGGGGCGTGGCCGGCGCCCTGGTCGAGGAGGCGGTCGCCCAGCTCGACCCGGAGGAGGAGGCCGCCACCGCCAGGGCCCTGGTCGAGCGCAAGCTGCGCACCACCGCGGGCCTGGAGCGGCAGGCCAGGATGCGCCGCCTGGTGGGCATGCTGGCCCGCCGCGGCTATCCGGAGGGTCTCGCCTTCCGGGTGGTGCGCGAGGTGCTGGACGCCGAGGGCGAGAGCACCGAGGAACTGGAGGACTGGTCGCTCGGCTGAGCGGCCACCAGGCCCCCGCGCGCCGGACTTCTCGGCGGCCCTCAGACCACCTGCTCGGCTCCCGCCAGCGGGGTCGGGCCGCCGCGCACCCCGTCGGCCAGCGCCTGCAGGTCCTCCGCCTTGCAGCCCTGGGTGACGCCGACCAGGTGCCCGTCCGGGCGGATCAGCAGCACGGTGTGCGCCCCCGCCCCGGGGTACTCCTCGGTGACCAGCACCTCGGCCGGCACCGGCAGCGCGTCCGCGACCTCGGCCAGCCGCGGCATCAGTCCGGCGCCCATCCAGCGCTCGGCCGACCAGACGGCCGTGCCCGGGGCCACCAGCAGCAGCAGGAAGGTCGCGCCGAGTCGCGCGTACAGCTGATCGGTGGCGCCCTCGGCGGTGACCACCGGGAGGTCGGGGACCAGCACCCCGGGCGCGGTGGCCGGCAGCTGCTCGCTCAGCGCCGTGCCCCGCCCGGCCCCGCGCTGCACCGGCAGGCCGCCGGCCCGCCCCGGCACTCCCGAGGGCGCCGCCGGATAGGCGGGCGCGCCGCCGAACCGCCCGGTGCCGAGCAGCCCGTCGGTGAGCAGCGGCGCGTGCTTGCGGAACGAGCCGGTGAGCAGCGAGCGCCTGGTCTGCTGCCAGCCGCGCAGCGGGCGCAGCAGCGGCATCGCCTGGTCCACCGCGCGAAGCCGGGCACCGACGGCTCCGCGCCGCTCCGCCTCGTACCCGTCCAGCAGCGAGCCGCCGGACCGCGCCCCGCCGACCTGCGGGTCCTCCCGGCTGAAGGCCGGCGGGAGGTGCCAGGCGACGGCCAGCCGCCAGGCCAGGTTGTCCACGTCGCGCAGCCCGTCGGCCAGGTTCTGCATGCCGAGGGCGCCGTGCAGGTGGGCGGCGTCGCCGGCCAGGAAGCAGCGGCCGCTGCGGAACCGGGCGGCCAGCCGCTGCTGGGCGGTGTGGTCGGCGGCGGCCAGCAGCTCGTAGCGCGGCAACTGGCCGCACCAGCCGGTCAGCGTCGCCTTGACCCGGGTGAGCAGGGTGTCCCCGGTGACCAGCCCGGGCCAGGTGGCGTGCGGGTCGACCGGCTCGCTGGGCACCGGCCGGCCCAGCGGCAGCCGCCAGTCCAGGCGCCACAGGCCGTCCGGTAGCGGGCGGGCCGAGGCCTCGCGGTCCCCGCGCCACGGCGGTTCGCGGTGCAGCCGGGCCTCGCCGGGGAAGGGCAGGTCGACCCGGACGGTGGCGATCGCGTGCCGGTCCACCGCCGGGCGGCCCGGGAACCGGATGCCCAGCAGCTTGCGCACCGCGGACCTGGCCCCGTCGCAGCCGACCAGGTGGCTGGCCCGCCACCAGGTGTCGGTGCCGTCCTGCGGGTGGCGGCCGCGCACGCTGACCCCGTCCCGGTCCTGGTCGATCTCCTCGACCCGGGAGTGCGGCACCAGCTGGATCAGGTGGGTCGCGGTGGCCGCGTCGCGCAGCCCGCGCTGCAGCCGGTGCTGGGGCAGGTGCAGCACCGGGTGGTCCGTCAGATCGAGGTCCAGCACCTGCTGGCGGCGGCGCCAGACGCTCAGCCGCTCCCAGCGCGCGGCGTCCGAGGCGGCGCGCAGGTAGCCCAGCCGCTCCAGGAAGGCGGTGCTCTCCGGTCCGAGCACGGCGCTTCGCGGCCCCTCGGGGCAGACCCCGCTGCCCTGGTCCAGGACGATGCTCGGCACCTCGTGGCGGGCCAGCGCCAGCGCCAGCGCCAGGCCCACCGGACCGGCGCCGACCACGATCACCGGGTCCACGGACGGCCTCCGCACCGCGCGTGGGGGCAGGTCGCAGGCGAACCGGTGGTGAGGGAGGCAGCGCAGGTCCCGGGTGGTGTCACGAAGAGCAATGCAACAGAGTGCCTGGGAGTCCGTCAAGCAGCGGCCGGTGTGCGCCGGTTCGCGCCGCGGCGCCCGGGCGGCCCGATCCGGCGGACGGGCGCGGTGCGGCGATGGGTGGCGGCGCTGCGGCGGGGACACGCGGAGCCGGTTGCCACGCCGGAATATCGGGGGCTGCGGCCGGCGGAGCGCACAGCCCCCGAACAAGGAGACCCTAAGTCGGTCGCGCGGCGCCCGTCAGGTGATCTGAGCGGAACTTGAGGATCACGAAAGGGCCACGCGCCCCGCACCCGCCCCGCCGGGGCTGGCCGGGGCGGTGGGCGGTGGGGGAGGATGGCCGCTTCGTCGGCAGGCCCCCTCGGACTGCCGGAGCGAGACCCCGATCGGGAAGGTGTGGGATGCGGCTGCTCCTCGTCGAGGACGACGACCGGGTCGCGGCGGCGCTGGTCGCCGTCCTGAGCCGGCACGGCTTCCAGGTGCGGCACGCCCGCAGCGGCCACGAGGCGCTGGACGCGCTGGTGCCGGACGGCAGCGACCCGTACCGGGTGGTGCTGCTCGACCTCGGCCTGCCCGACCGGGACGGCTTCGAGGTGTGCAGCCGGATCAGGGCAGGCAGCGGGGTCCCGGTGATCATGGTGACCGCCCGGGCCGACATCCGCTCCCGGATCCACGGCCTCAACCTGGGCGCCGACGACTACATCACCAAGCCCTACGACATGGGCGAGCTGCTGGCCCGGATCCACGCGGTGGCCCGGCGCTTCCAGCCGGCGCCGCCGGCCGCCGCACCGGACGGCCCGGCGGCCCCGGCCGGGCCGGGATCGCTGGAGTCGTGGGGGATCAGCATCGACCGCGAGCGCCGCCGGGTCAGCGTGGACGGCCGCGAGGTCCCGCTCACTCGCAAGGAGTTCGACCTGCTCGCGCTGCTCGCGCAGAGCCCGGGCGTGGTCTACCGGCGTGAGCAGATCTTCAGCGAGGTCTGGCGCAGCGGCTGGGAGGGCAACGGCCGCACCCTTGAGGTGCACATCGGCTCGCTGCGCACCAAGCTCGCGCTGCCCGGGCTGGTCGAGGCGGTGCGCGGGGTCGGCTACCGGCTGATCCCGCAGTCGCCGATCCAGCATCCGCCGGTTGAGCGTCCTCCGGCCCAGCAGGCGCCGGCTCAGCAGGCGGGCGAGGGCATCGGCGGCGCGAGCCCGGACGGCGCGAACTAGGCATGCGCACCCGCCTGCTCGGCATCCTGCTGGCCCTGATGGTCTGCGTGCTGGCGGCCCTCGGGGTGCCGCTGGCCGCCGCCATGGCCGCCGCCGAGCAGAGCCGCACGGTGGTCGACCGGATGGACGACGTGGCCCGCTTCGCCCAGGAGCTGCCCACCCAGGGCCTGCCGGCGCGCGGCGCCGTCGGTTCCGACCCGGCCGTCCCGACCGACCCGAGCGCCATCCAGTTGCACGAGCTGCAACTGGAGGCCACCCGCTACCAGGAGCTCTACGGGGTGCGGATCGGCCTCTACCTGGCCGACGGCCGCCGGCTCGCGGTGGCCCCCGACAGCTGGCGGTTGCCGGCCAGCGGTTCCGGGGCGGAGGCCGTCCAGGAGGCCAGGGACGGCCGGCGCAGCCACAACCCGCCGCAGGTCTGGCCATGGACCCCCGGCCGTGACCTGACCATCGCCTCGCCCGTGGTCCGCGACGGTGACGTGGTGGCCCTGGTGGTCACCCAGTCGCCGACCGACGCGCTGCGCTCGCGGATCCTGCACCGCTGGCTGGTGCTGGCCGGGGGCGAGGCGGTGGCGATGATCGCGGCCGTGCTGCTCGCGATGCGGCTGACCGAGTGGGTGCTGCGCCCGGTGCGCACCCTGGACCGGGCTGCCCACGACATCGCCACCGGTCGGATGAACGCCCGGGTCGCGCCGGCCGGCGGGCCACCGGAGCTGCGCCGGATGGCCGACTCGTTCAACGACATGGCCGACCACGTGGTGCTGGCGCTCGACCAGCAGCGGGCCTTCGTCGCCGACGCCTCGCACCAGCTGCGCAACCCGCTGGCCGCGCTGCTGCTGCGGGTCGAGCTGCTCGGCCTGGAGCTGCCCGAGCGGCACGAGGCGGAGCTGTCCCAGGTCCGCGAGGAGGGGGTCAGGCTGGCCCGGGTGCTGGACGACCTGCTGGGACTGGCCACCGCCGAGGGCAGCAGGCCCGAGCCCGAGCCGGTGGACCTGACCGCGCTGGTGCTGGCCAGGGTGGACGCCTGGCAGCCACTGGCCGGCCGGAGCGGGGTGCGGCTGGCCTGCGGCACGCCGCCGCCGGCCCGTGGCTGGGTGGACCCGATCGGTTTCGGCAGCGCGCTGGACGCGGTGCTCGACAACGCGGTCAAGTTCAGCCCGGTCGACGGCACGGTGGCGGTCACGGTGCAGGTGCGCAAGCACGAGGTGGCCGTCACCGTGACGGATGCCGGGCCCGGGCTGACCGAGGAGGAGCTGGACCGGGTCGGCGACCGGTTCTGGCGCAGTGCGCGGCACCAGAACGTCGACGGCTCGGGCCTGGGCCTGTCCATCGCGCGCACCCTGCTGCTGGCCGGGGGCGGTTCGCTGGACTTCGCGGCGGCGGACCCGGGCGGCCTGGCCGTGACGCTCAGCGTGCCGCGCGAGCGCTGAGCCGGCCGGCTCGCGGCGCCGGACCGGTGCTACGGCTTGATGGAGCGGTAGTAGCGCTCGGCGCCCTCGTGCAGCGGCAGCGGATCGGTGTAGACGGCGGTCCGCAGATCCACCAGCTGCGCCGCGTGCACCTTCTCGCCCATCGGGTCCCGGTTGTCGATCACCGTCCTGGTGAGACCCTCGACCAGCCGCGGGTCCACGTCGTCGCGGGTGATCAGCAGATTGGGCACCGCCATGGTGAGGACGGCCTGGGTCTTGGGGTAGACCCCGGCGGGCAGTACGGCGGTGCGCCAGGCGTCGGTCTCGCTGTTCGCCTGGTGCAGTTTGTCGGTCAGGTCGCCCAGCGGCACGATCCGGATCGGGAACCTGGCCGCCAGGCTGGTCAGCGCGCTGGTGGGCAGCCCGCCGGACCAGAAGAAGGCGTCCAGTTTCCCGGTGGCCAGCTGGGTGCTGGCATCGCCGACCCCGAGCGGGGCCGGGTCGATGCCGTGGTCCGGGTCGACACCGGCCGCGGCGAGCACTTCGCGGGTCACCAGGTTCACCCCGGACTTGGGTTCGCCCACCCCGACCCGCTTGCCCTTCAGGTCGGCCACCGACTGCACCGGGGAGCCGGCCGGGACCACCAGCTGCAGGTAGTCGTCGTAGAGCCGGGCGATCGCCCGCAGGTCGCCCTTGCGGGGGTCGTCGAAGTCGGCCACCGAGTCGGCGGTGGCGATCGCGAAGGAGTCCTGCCCCCCGACGACCCGGTCCAGGTTGTCCACCGAGCCCTGGGTGGGGTCGAGCCGCAGTTCCACGCCGGGCATCTCGGTGTGCAGGTACGACTGCAGCAGGGTCCCGTACTGGGCGTAGACCCCCTCGGGCACCCCGGTCGCGAAGCCGCTGACGCCCTTGGGGTAGCCGGCCGGCCGGCCATCGGTCAGCCACCAGCCACCGAGTGCGCCCACCAGCAGCAGCAGGGCGGCCAGCAGCGGCCAGAGCCGGCGCCGGCCGGCCGCGCCGAGCCGGGTGGTGGTGGAGGTCATGCGGGGGATCCTGCCAGGCGAAGCCGCCGCGCGGGAGGGGCCGGCCGGGATCCTCGGCCGCGGCCCGGCTCCCGGGCCGCCTCCCGGCCCGGCTCTCCGGTGGGGGAAGCCGGGCAGGACCCGTCGGGCACCGGGCCCGCTGCCCTTACTCTTGCTGCTGTGGGTATGGGAGAGAGCTTGCGAACTTACAAGGTCGTCACGCACGGCTGTCAGATGAACGTCCACGACTCCGAGCGCCTGGCCGGGCTGCTGGAGGACGCCGGATACGTGAAGGCCGACCTGGGCGGTGATCCCGACCTGGTGGTCTTCAACACCTGCGCCGTCCGGGAGAACGCCGACAACAAGCTGTACGGCAACCTCGGCCAGCTGGCCCCGGCCAAGGCGGCCCGCAAGGACCTGCAGATCGCGGTGGGCGGCTGCCTGGCCCAGAAGGACCGCGACACCATCGTGCGCAAGGCGCCCTGGGTCGACGTGGTCTTCGGCACCCACAACATCGGCCACCTGCCCGCCCTGCTGGAGCGGGCCCGGGTGGAGCGCAAGGCCCAGGTGGAGATCCTGGAGTCGCTGGAGACCTTCCCCTCCACGCTGCCCACCCGCCGTGAGTCCGCCTACGCGGCCTGGGTCGCGATCTCGGTCGGCTGCAACAACACCTGCACCTTCTGCATCGTGCCGGCGCTGCGCGGCAAGGAGGAGGACCGCCGTCCCGGCGACGTGCTCGCCGAGGTGGAGGCGCTGGTCGGCGAGGGCGTCATCGAGGTGACCCTGCTCGGCCAGAACGTCAACGCCTACGGTTCGGACCTGGGCGACCGCGAGGCCTTCTCCAAGCTGCTGCGCGCCTGCGGCCAGATCGAGGGCCTGGAGCGGGTCCGGTTCACCTCCCCGCACCCGCGCGACTTCACCGACGACGTGATCGCGGCGATGGCCGAGACCCCGAACGTGATGCACCAGCTGCACATGCCGCTGCAGTCCGGCTCCGACACGGTGCTGCGCGCGATGAAGCGCTCGTACCGCCAGGAGCGGTTCCTCGGGATCATCAAGAAGGTGCGCGAGGCGATGCCGGACGCCGCGATCTCCACCGACATCATCGTCGGCTTCCCCGGCGAGAGCGACGAGGACTTCGAGCAGACCCTGCACACGGTCCGCGAGGCCCGTTTCACCAACGCCTTCACCTTCCAGTACTCCAAGCGCCCGGGCACCCCGGCCGCCGAGATGGAGCACCAGGTGCCCAAGGCCGTGGTCCAGGAGCGCTACGACCGGCTGATCGCCCTGCAGGAGGAGATCTCCTGGGCGGAGAACAAGAAGCAGGTCGGCCGCACGCTGGAGATCCTGGTCGCCGAGGGCGAGGGCAAGAAGGACAACAAGACCGACCGGCTCTCCGGCCGCGCGCCCGACAACCGCCTGGTGCACTTCGACAGGCCCGCCGAACCGGTGCGCCCGGGCGATGTGGTGACCGTCGAGATCACCTACGCCGCCCCGCACCACCTGCTCGCCGAGGGCCCGGCGCTGGCCGTGCGGCGCACCCGGGCCGGCGACGCCTGGGAGAAGCGCACCGCCGCCCCGGCCGCGGCCAAGCCGGCCGGGGTCATGCTCGGCCTGCCCGGTATCGGGGCGCCCGCGCCGCAGCCGGCCGCGACCGGTAGCGGCTGCGGCTGCGACTGAGCGCCAGGGGCAGCCGGTTAGAGTGATCACCATGCTGGTCGCCGCCGCCGTCTGCCCCTGCCCGCCGCTGCTGGTCCCCGAGGTCGCCTCGGGTGCCGCCGCCGAGCTGGAGGGGCTGCGAGCGGCCTGTGCCGAGGCGGTCGGCGAACTGCTGGCCGCCGGCCCCGAGCTGCTGGTGCTGGTCGGCGACGGGCCGCGGGCCGAGGTCTGGACCGAGGGCGGGGCCGGCTCGTTCCACCGCTACGGCGTCCCGCTCGGCGTGCGGCTGCCCTCCGGCGGGGTCGAGGGCCCCGAGCTCAGCCCCGCGCTCACGATCGGCGCCTGGCTGCTGGACCGGGCCGGCGCGGCGCTGCCCACCCACGCCTGCGCGGTGCCCGGCGACGCGTCGGCGGAGCGGATGCTCGGGCTCGGCCGGGGGCTGGCCCAGCTGGCCGACCGGGTCGGGCTGCTGGTGCTGGGCGACGGCAGCGCCCGACGCACCGTCAAGGCGCCCGGCTACCTGGACGACCGGGCCGAGGAGTACGACGCCGAGGTGGCCCGGGCGCTGGGGGCGGCGGACACGGCCGCGCTGGCCGCGCTGGACCCCGGGCTGAGCGGCGAGCTGCTGGCCGCGGGGCGGGCGCCGTGGCAGGTGCTGGCCGGTGCGGCTGAGGGGGCCGGGCTCGCCGGGCGGCTGCGGTACGCGCAGGCGCCGTACGGGGTCGGGTACTTCGTGGCCTCCTGGAGCTGAGCCGGAAGCATGGTGGGGCCGGAAGCACGGTGGGGCCGGAAACGTGGTGGGGCCGGACGGAGTCTCCGTCCGGCCCCACCACGGTCCTGATCAGCTCAGCCTCGATCAGCCCTGCCGGCCCGGCCGCTCGTCCGCCCCGCCGGTGGTCGGCTCCTCGCCCGGGTGGCCCTTCTCCGCGAAGTCGTCCACCGCGCCCTTGGCCTTCTCGGCACCGGTGGCGATCTTGTCGCTGTACTTCCCCTTGGTGGCCTTGTCGATCGCGCCGCCGGCCTTGTCGACCAGGTCGTCGATCTTCTCGTTGTGCTGACCGGCCAGCGCGCTGGCCCTGTCCTTGAGCTCCTCGGCCTTGCCCTTGAGGTTGTCCATCAGGCCCATGGCTTCGTCTCCTGTGTCAGGCCGCTCGGGTCGGCTCGGCGGAAGGGCGTCCTCGGCCGGCTCCACGCTCTGCGCGGCCGCCGCCAGCGCGGCGGCCAGCAGTTCGGCGACGTCCGGCGAGAGGATCGCCGGGACGTCCAGCAACGTCGCCGCAGCGCTCTCGTCCGCCGCACCGCCCTCGTCCACCGGCGCCGGTGACCCGCCCAGCTCGGCCTCGGGGGCCGTCCGGGCTGCCGGGACACCGGGCGGCGACTCCTGCTGCTCGCCCCCGGTCGTCCCCGGCGCCACCTGCTCCTGCGGATCCAGCACCGCGACCGAACCGCCGTCCGCGGCCGTCGGCACCTCGGCGATCCGACGACGGAACCAGCTGATAACACCCATATCTTCTCCCAACCTACGCGGTCTGCGGCGGACCCGGGGCCGGTTCTGTGGCGATCCGGTGCAGGGTGCCGCCCATCCGGGGAACGAGCGGGCCGGTGGCCGGTCACGTCCCCCGTTCGGGTAACGCGGCGCGCTTTGCGAGACTTGACGGTGTGAGCAGCTCTCCTTCCCGTATTCCGGCCCGTATTCCGGTGGTCTCGGTGGTCGGCGCGACCGCGGCCGGCAAGTCCGACCTGGCCGTCGCGCTGGCCCGCGTGCTGGGCGGCGAGGTGATCAACACCGACTCCATGCAGCTCTACCGGGGCATGGACATCGGCACCGCCAAGCTCACCGAGGCCGAGCGCGCCGGTGTCCCGCACCACCTGATGGACGTCTGGGAGGTCACCGAGACCGCCAGCGTCGCCGAGTACCAGCGGCTGGCCCGGGCCGAGATCGACCGGCTGCTGGCCGCCGGGCGCCCGCCGGTGCTGGTCGGCGGCTCCGGGCTGTACGTGCGCGCGGCGATCGACGAGATGGAGTTCCCGGGCACCGATCCGGTGGTGCGCGCCGAGCTGGAGGCCGAGTTGGCGGAGCGGGGGCCGGCCCCGCTGCACGAGCGGCTCGCCGCGCTCGACCCGGCCGCCGCGGCCGCCATCCTGGCGAGCAACGGGCGGCGGATCGTCCGGGCGCTGGAGGTGATCCGGCTGACCGGGCGTCCGTTCACCGCGAACCTGCCGAGCAACACCGCGGTCTACCCGGCGGTCCAGATCGGCGTCGCGGTGCCCCGCCCGGAGTTGGACGAGCGGATCGCCCTGCGGGTGGACCGGATGTGGCAGGCCGGGCTGCTGGACGAGGTCAGAGGGCTGGAGGCGCGTGGGTTGCGCGAGGGGCTGACGGCCAGTCGGGCGCTCGGTTACCAACAGGTGCTGGCGCACTTCGCGGGCGAGTGCTCCGAGGAGGAGGCGCGGGTCGAGACGGTGCGCGCCACCAAGCGGTTCGCGCGCCGTCAGGAGTCCTGGTTCCGCCGGGACGAGCGGATCCACTGGCTGGACCGGCCCACCGGAACGGACCCGGCGGACCTGCTGGAACGCTCGCTGGAACTGGTCGAGCGGGCGGGCTGAGCGGCGGGTTCCGGCCGGTCGCCCCATGGGTTCCGGCCATCTGCCGGTGCAGCTGCGCCCGCACCTGCAGGTGCACGGGGAAGCCGGGATCACAGCCGGATCACGTCATGGCCACGGATCACCCGGCGACCCGGGTAACGCGCTGTGAGCGCGCTGGGACATGCCATTATCGAGGCAAGAGGGACCGGTCGCGCGGGCCGGACCCATCCGTTCGCGAGTCCCGGCTCGTGTCGAACTGTCAGGGGAGGCCGCGTGTCCACGGGTCCCGGCCCCGAGACCGAGCAGTTCCCGCACCATGCCCTGGGTCTGCCCGGCGCGGCGCACCGCCTCGACGAGCCGGAGACCGGCCGCGGTGCGGTCACCGACCTGGCTGAGGAGGCGTTCGAGCTGCCGTCCGCCGATCTGCTGTCCCCGGGCCTGCTGCCGCCCGCCGGTCACCTGCCGCCCGCCGGTCTCCTCCCGCCCGCCGGTCTCCTGCCGCCGCCGCTGTCCACCGACGAGCTGCTGCTGGCCGCCGACCCGGAGGGGCCGCCCGCCCCGCCCACCGACCTGGGCGTGCTCGAGCGCGAGATCCGCCCGCGCCGCCGGCTGCGCTGGTGGCAGCTGCTGCCGATCGTGCTGATCGGTGTGATCGGCTCCCTGATGTTCGCCTTCCCGCTCGCCTTCGGCTCCGGCGACGGCGGCTCGATGGTCGCCATGCTCGGCCTGCTGCTCACCGCGGCCTCGATGGGCTGGGGCGCGATGGCCGCCCGCCGTGCGGGCTACGCCTGGCCCGGCCTGCCGCGCCGCGGCTCGGGCCGCCGGGCCGCTTGGCAGGCGATCGCCGGCTACACCCTGGTCGCCGGCGCGGTCCTGGCGCTGGCGGTCTGGCGGGTAGTCCAGCTGCGCGGCTGATCGGCTGATCACCGCCGACGCGCGGTCAGTACTATCGCAGCGTGAGCGCACCCACCCCGCAGGGCCTGTCCTTCCTCAAGGGCCACGGCACCGAGAACGACTTCGTCATCCTCCCCGACCCGGACGGCCGGCTGCGGCTGGGCCCGGCCGAGGTGGCCCGGCTCTGCGACCGCCGGGCCGGGATCGGCGGCGACGGCCTGCTGCGGGTGGTCCGCGCGGCCCGCGACGAGGCCTCGGCAGCCATGGCCGACGAGGCCGAATGGTTCATGGACTACCGCAACTCCGACGGCAGCATCGCCGAGATGTGCGGCAACGGCGTGCGGGTCTTCGCCCGCTACCTGGTGCACGCCGGGCTGGCCGCACCCGGCCCGCTCGTGATCGCCACCCGCGCCGGGCTGCGGCAGGTGCGCATCGCCGAGGACGGCCCGGACGGCACACCCGGCGCGATCACCGTCGACATGGGCCGGGCGCTGCTGCCGGGTCCCGAGGGCATCGAGGTGGCGGTGGGGGAGCGGCGCTGGCCGGCCCGCAACGTCAGCATGGGCAACCCGCACGCGGTGGCCTTCGTGGCCGACTTGGCCCAGGCCGGGAACCTCTACCAGGCGCCCGGGGTCAGCCCGGCCGGGGTCTACCCGCAGGGCGTCAACGTCGAGTTCGTGGTGGACCGGGGCGAGCGTCACGTCGCGATGCGGGTGCACGAGCGCGGCTCCGGCGAGACCCGCTCCTGCGGCACCGGCGCCTGCGCGGTGGCGGTCGCCGCGGCCCGGCGGGACGGGCTGGACCCGGCGGTCATCGGGGCGCCGGTCAGCTACACGGTGGACGTGCCCGGTGGGCGGCTGGTGATCACCGAGCACCCCGACGGGCGGGTCGAGATGACCGGTCCCGCGGTGATCGTGGCCGAGGGCGTGATCGAACCAGGCTGGCTCTGAGGCGTCGTCACGGGCGGTGGAGCGGCATCCTTTCCCCGTTCCGTGCGACGCCGAATCCGCCCGTTCGGGTGATCCGGCTGACAGAGCGGAAGCAGGGCCTCGCGGAACGTGGTCTGCTCGGTAGCATGGACCACCGGGGCGGCGACCGCTCCGGTGCTCGCTGCCGGAGGTTGCCATGACCGTCGAGACCGGCCGGCCGACCGGCCAGGCCCTGTCAAGTGGGACATCTGAGGCTCCGTCAACCGTGCCGCGCCCGCCCGAGGTGCTGCCCGCCGGGCCGCCCGCGGCCGGGCCGGCGTCACCCGAGCCGCCGTCACCCGGTCGGCGGCTGCTGGGGCGGGCCGTGCTCGGCCGGGCGGGTCGGGCCGCGCTGCTGGCCACCGGGCGCGCCCCGGTGCCGGACGCGATCGAGCCGCTGGTGCAGGCGCACCGCCGCCACCATCCGCAGGCCGACCTCGCGCTGCTCAGCCGCGCCTACCGGACGGCCGAGGTCAGCCACCGGGGGCAGAAGCGCAAGAGCGGCGAGCCGTACATCACCCACCCGCTCGCCGTCACCATGATCCTGGCCCAGCTCGGCGCCGAGACCACCACCCTGGTCGCCTCGCTGCTGCACGACACGGTCGAGGACACCGAGGTGACGCTCGATCAGGTCGCCGCCGCCTACGGTGCCGAGGTCGCCTACCTGGTGGACGGCGTGACCAAGCTGGAGAAGGTGGACTTCGGCGCGGCCGCGGAGGCGGAAACGTTCCGCAAGATGCTGGTCGCCACCGGGGACGACGTGCGGGTGATGGTGATCAAGCTCGCCGACCGGCTGCACAACATGCGCACCATCCGGCACATGAAGCCCGCCAGCCGGATCCGGATCGCCAAGGTGACCAGGGACGTGCTGATCCCGCTGGCCGAGCGCCTCGGCATCCAGGTGGTCAAGACGGAGCTGGAGGACATCGTCTTCGCCACCCTGCACCCCGAGGAGTACGCCAGGACCAGGGCCCTGATCGCCGCCCGGGAGGCCGCCCAGGACGAGCTGCTCAGCCCGTTCGCGGCGGCGCTGCGCCGGCAGCTGGCCGAGACCGGGGTGGCGGCCGAGGTGACCGTGCGGCCCCGGCACTGCGTCTCGGTGCACCGGGCGCTGCTGCGCCGCGGCCCGGGCGCCCGCCCGCACCCGGTGGACCTGGCCCGGCTGCTGGTGGTGGTCGAGGAGACCGCCGACTGCTACGCCGTCCTCGGTGAGCTGCACACCTGCTGGACCCCGCTGCCAGGCGAGTTCAAGGACTTCGTGGCCGCTCCCAAGTTCAACCTCTACCAGTCGCTGCACACCGCGGTCGCGGTGGACGGCGCGCCGGTCGAGGTGCTGGTCCGCACCCCCCGGATGCACCGGATCGCCGAGTTCGGCGTGGTCGCACTCGGCAGCCCCCAGCCGGCCGACCAGCAGCCCGGCGCCGAGGCGGCCGGGCGCGACGAACTGGACGGCACCGACCCGGCCAGGCCCGGCTGGCTCAGCCGGCTGCTGGAGTGGCAGCAGGACACCCCCGACCCGGACGCCTTCTGGTCCACCCTGACCGCCGACCTCTCCGACGACGGGGAGATCACCGCGGTCACCGAGGAGGGCGCCACCCTCGTGCTGCCGGTCGGGGCCAGCTGCGTCGACGCCGCCTACCAGCTCGGCGAGGGGATCGGCCACCGCTGTATCGGCGCCCGGGTGAACGGGCGACTGGTCGCGCTGGCCACCCCGCTGGCGGACGGCGACATGGTGGGCATCCTGACCGAGCCGGGTTCGGGGCCCGGCGGGCCCGAGCCCACCGGGCCGAGCCCCCAGTGGCTGGAGTTCGCACACACGCCGGGCGCGCGGATCGCGATCGAGCGCTGGCTGGCCGAGCACCCGGGGCCGGCGCCGGCCGCGCCCACCGGCCCGGTCGCGGCCGCCCCGCCGGCGGCGTCACCGGCGGCCGCCGCCTCACCCGGGGCGCACCGGCAGGGCGGGCGCGCGCTGCCGCCCCGCGCGCCCGGCGGCCGCGGGCGGCTGGTGATCGCTCCCGGCCACCCGGGTGCGACCGTGCGGCTGGCCCGCTGCTGCACCCCGGTGCCGCCGGACCGGGTGACCGGGTTCCAGATCCGCGGCGGGTCGATCGCGGTGCACCGCGCCGACTGCCCCACCGGCGAGCGGATGCGCGGCGCGGGGCGCGGCCCGGTGCAACTGGACTGGGCGCCGGAGGCCGGCGCGGCCGCCGCCGCGGTCCCGGCCACCTTCCGGGTCACCCTGCAGGCCGAGGCGCTGAACCGCCCGGGGCTGCTGGCCGACCTGACCGCCGCGATGTCGGCCACCGGGCTCGACATCGTCTCCGCCGTGGTCGAACCACCGCAGGAGCTGCGGGTCCGGCACACCTACACGGTGGAGCTGCCCGGGGCGGACACCCTCCCGGTGGTGATGCGCGCGATGCTGCGGGTCTCCGGGGTCTACGACGTCCGCCGCCCCGGTCTGGAGGCCCCGCGCCCGCCCCGGCTGCGCCAGCCCGCCCGCGGGGTCGGAAACACGGGTGACCCGGCCCCCTCGCCCGTGCGACCATCGAAGGGAATGCGGGACTCCTCCACCGTGTTGGAAGCGGTGGAGGGGCGGCCCGAAACGCCCTGATCCGGCGCCCTCGTCGAGGGTCCGGATCCACTGCCTGCCGAGACCTAAGGACACGATGACCTCCACGTTCGAAGACCGCGACTTTTCCAGCGAGACCGCCGGCCGCAGCGCTCGCCGTCCCGCTGACCTCCGGGCCGAGGCCCTGATGGACGAGGACCTCGCGGCGATCGACGAGGACCTCGGTCAGAACTACGACGGCGACCAGTACGACCGCAGCGAGCGTGCCGCGCTCCGCCGGGTCGCGGGTCTGTCCACCGAGCTCGAAGACGTCACCGAGGTCGAGTACCGCCAGCTGCGCCTGGAGCGCGTGGTGCTGGTGGGCGTCTGGACCGACGGGACGGTCGAGGAGGCGGAGAACTCGCTCGCCGAGCTCGCCGCGCTCGCCGAGACCGCCGGTTCCGAGGTGCTCGACGGCGTGATCCAGCGCCGCGACAAGCCGGACGCCGCCACCTACATCGGCTCCGGCAAGGCCAAGGAGCTGCGCGACATCGTCGCCGCCACCGGCGCCGACACCGTGGTCTGCGACGGTGAGCTGACCCCTGGTCAGCTGATCCACCTCGAAGACGTGGTGAAGGTCAAGGTGGTCGACCGGACCGCGCTGATCCTGGACATCTTCGCCCAGCACGCCAAGTCCAGGGAGGGCAAGGCCCAGGTCTCGCTGGCGCAGATGCAGTACATGCTGCCGCGCCTGCGCGGCTGGGGTCAGTCGCTCTCCCGGCAGATGGGTGGCGGTGGCTCCGGCTCCTCCGGCGGCGGGATGGCCACCCGTGGTCCCGGTGAGACCAAGATCGAGACCGACCGGCGCCGGATCCGCGAGAAGATGGCGAAGCTCCGCAGGGAGATCGTCGACATGAAGAAGGGCCGGGACACCAAGCGCCAGGAGCGCAAGCGGCACCAGGTCCCCTCGGTGGCGATCGCCGGCTACACCAACGCCGGCAAGTCCTCGCTGCTCAACCGGCTCACCGGCGCCGGCGTCCTGGTGGAGAACTCGCTGTTCGCCACCCTGGACCCGACCGTCCGGCGGGCCACCACTCCGGGCGGGCGGCTGTACACGCTGGCCGACACCGTCGGCTTCGTCCGGCACCTGCCGCACCACCTGGTCGAGGCGTTCCGCTCGACCATGGAGGAGGTCGCCGACGCCGACCTGATCCTGCACGTGGTGGACGGCTCGCACCCCGAGCCGGAGACCCAGCTCGCGGCCGTCCGCGAGGTGATCGTCTCGGTCGACGCGCAGCACGTGCCGGAGATCGTGGTGATCAACAAGGCCGACGCCGCCGATCCGCACGTGCTGCAGCGCCTGCTGCGCCGCGAGCCGCACGCCATCGTCGTCTCGGCCCGCTCCGGGCAGGGCATCGACGAGCTGCTCCAGCTGATCGACCAGGAGCTGCCGCGGCCGGCCGTCGAGGTGCAGGCGCTGGTTCCCTACACCCGGGGTGACCTGGTCTCCCGGGTGCACGCCGAGGGCGAGCTGCTGGAGACCGAGCACACCGGTGAGGGCACGCTGCTGCGGGCCAAGGTGGCCGCGGAGCTGGCCGCCGAGCTCGAGCGGTACGCGGTGGCCGTGCGGAGCTGAGCCGAGCGGCCCGGGTTGACCCTGGGCGAGCGCGAGCGCGACCGCAAGTGAGCCAGGACGAAGGGCCCCGGAGTGATCCGGGGCCCTTCGCGCTGCCCGCCGCGTGCGATCCGCCGGGCACGCGGCATGCGGGCACTCAGGGCAGTTCGGTCATGGCGGTGAACATCTGCCGTGCCTGATCGTCCAGTTGCGGCCCGGCCACCCAGCTGGCCGGGCTGGGGCCGATCGAGGTGTTGCTGACCAACGCCGGCCTGCCGTCGGGGCCGGTGGCCAGCCAGCCGCCGCCACTGGCGCCGGCGGTCATGGTGCAGCCGATGGTCAGCATGGCGGGGCGGGTCGGATCGTAGGAGAGCCGGCCGGGGCCGCCGCCGGCGCAGGAGTCCAGCTGCTGGCCGTCGAAGGGCTGCAGGGCCGGGAACCCGTAGGCCGTGACCGCGCCGATCCGCTCGCGCGGGGCGTCGAACCAGATCGGCACCGAGCCGCCCACCGCCTCCTCCAGCGAGGTGCCCGGCAGGTCGGGGTCGGTGACCCGGATGATCCCCGAGTCGTACTGGCTGACCGCGCCGCCCGCCGCGTCGCTGCCCTCCGCCATCCACTGCGGGGCGACCATGGCGTGGTCCGCCCACCAGCGGCCCAGCGGGGCGACCTGGGCGAGGGTGGCCGAGCGGCCGCCACCGGCCGCACCGGCGCTGTTGTAGTCCGGCACGAAGGCGATGTTCTTCAGCCAGTCGCCGCCCTTGCCGCCGTGCAGGCAGTGCCCGGCGGTCCACACCAGGTTGCTCTTGCCGGGGTGCGCCGGATCGCTCACCACGGTGCCCGAGCAGGTGTAGGTCCCCTGCGGGCTCTTGGCGAGCAGCCTGCCGAAGACCGCGAGATCGGCCGGGTAGGGGTGCGGGACCGGCCGCGCCGGGACGGGCCCGGGCAGCGGGTCGCTGCCGGTCCGCGCCGGGGCGGGCACGGCGGACGGCGAGGGGGCGGCGGCGGCCGTGCCGGGCGCCGCGGGCGCCTTCATCGCGGCGGGGGACCAGAGGTCGCGGGCGATCTCGTTGTGCAGCAGGTGCTGCTGCGCCCAGCGGGACCAGTCGGCGCTGCTCCAGCCGCGCAGATCGGGCAGACCAGGCAGTGCGCGCGGATCGCCGCCCCGCCCGGCACCCGAGCCGCACCCGGCGGTGAGCGCCAGGGCGGCGGCCAGCGCCGCGGCGATCGGGAGCCGGACGGCGGTGGCGCGCGGGGTGCGGGCGGGGCGGCCGGTCATCAGCCCTTCTTGCTGATGTAGTCCAGCGCGCTCTGCGCCACGTCGTCCAGGTACGGGCCGGCCAGCCAGCCGCTCTCCTCCGGGCCGATCGAGGTGTTGCTGACCAGCGCGGGCTTGCCGTTCCTGAGCGCGAACCAGCCGCCGCCGCTGGAGCCGGCGGTCATGCCGCAGCCGATCACGTCCATCGCCGGGCGCGAGGTGTCGAAGGAGAGCCGGGTGGCCTGGCCCCCGTCGCAGTGCTCCATCTCCATGCCGTCGAACGGCGGCGCGGCCGGGTAGCCGACCGCGTTGATCTTCAGCTGGTCGCGCGGGGCGTTGAACCAGACCGGGACCGAGCCGCCGACCGTCTCCTCCAGCGACTTCCCGCTGCCGTCCTGGCTCTGCACCCGGATGATCGCGAAGTCGTACTGGCTGGCCGGGCCGCCGGTCTCGCCGCCCTCCGCGTACCACTGCGGCGAGGAGATCCCGGCGGTGGCGTCCCAGACGCCGAACGGCGCGAACTGGCCCTGATTGTCGACCTGCTTGCCGCCGCTGACCGCGCCGGAGCTGTTGAAGGCCGGGACGAACGCGATGTTGCTGTACTGCTGCCCGCTCTTGCCACTGGTCAGGCAGTGCCCGGCGGTCCAGATCAGGTTGCTCTTGCCCGGGTGCTGCGGGTCGGAGATCACGGTGGCCGAGCAGACCGCGTGCTTGCCGGGAGCGACGTCGAAGAAGACCTTGCCGTCCACCGCGTTCTGCGCGTACGGGTGGGCTATCGCCTGGGCCGGGAGCGGGGCGGGCAGCGGGTCGGTGCCGCCGTCGGTGGGCTGCTGCGGCTGGACGACCGGGTCGCTGGGCTTGGCCTGGAGCATCTTCTGCAGGTTCCAGAAGCCCTTGACCGCCTGCGGGATCGCGTGCTGCTTGGCCCAGTTGTCCCAGTCCGAGAACTTCCACTTCTTCAGGTCGTTCAGACTGGGCAGGCCACCGGGCAGCCCGCTGGGCAGCGCCAGCCCGTTCGACGGAGCGGGTGCCGCCGAAGTGGGGCTCGGTGCGGGCGGGGCCGCCTGCCGGGTGGCGCTCGACCCGCAGCCCGCGGTGGCGAGCAGGGTCAGGGCGGCCGCGGCGCCGACGGCCGCGGAGCGTCGGCGTCCTGCGCTGTTCATCGGTGACATCTGTTCAGTTCCCCCATGTCGAGTTATCGCGACGGCGCCCGCACGCGCCTGTCGGGCAGGTGGGAGTCTGCCATGCGGCCGGCACGGGTGGTTCGGGTGCCCCGGTCGCGCCTGGTGATGACCGGTCACCGATGCGCGAGGGACGTCGCACCCGCCGATCCGGACGGCGATTTCCGGCCGTCGGCCCCACCGGCCGTGATTCCCGGGCGACTTGCTCGTTGCACCGAGTGGATGTCCCCCGCCGGGGTGCACGCGCGTCGGCGGCGCCCTCTCGACGCGCACCGAGGAGCAGCCTTGAGCACCGCCCTGACCGGAGCCCCGGCCACCGTCCCCCGCCAGCTGGACCAGTGGGCCGAGTCCGATCCGCTGCTGCACCAGGATCCCGCGGTGGCGGCCGAGCAGGCGGGCATGGAGGCACTGCTGCGCTGCTGGTGCCGGGAGACCGGGGCCCGACCGGGGGAGGACGGCGTGCTGCGGATCCCGGTGCTGGACGGCGCGGCCCGGCTGCTGGCGGCCGTGCGCTACTGGTCGCCGTGCGGCTGGCACCGGTTCGGGCCGGCCGTGCTGGCCCCCGGGCAGGCGGACGACGGCGCCGCGCTGGACCCGGTGACCGCCGCCGCCCTGCTGGCGAGGTCGGTCGGCGCCGATCCGGCTCCCGAGCAGATCGCCGACCTGGCCGGAAGGGTGGCCGACTCGGTGCGGCGGACCGCTGACGTGCTGCGCCACCGTCGCCGGCACCTGGGGCCGGTGCCCGACTCGGCCTTCCTGCGGGCCGAGCAGTCGCTGCTGCTCGGCCACCCGCTGCAGCCCGATCCGAAGAGTCGCGACGGCCTGGGGCCGGCCCAGAGCACGGCCTACTCGCCCGAACTGCGCGGCTCCTTCGCACTGCACTGGTACGCCGTTGACCGCGACCTGCTCGCCAGCGGCTCCGCGCTGTCGGCCGGGTCCGAGCGGCTGACCGCCGAGCAGTTGACCGCCGAACTGCTCGGCGCCCCGGGCCTGCTGCCGCCGAACACCGCCGCACTGCCGCTGCACCCCTGGCAGGCCCAGGAGTTGGAGCGCCGCCCGCTGGTGGCCCGGCTGCTCGCCGAGGGCGCGCTGCACGACCTCGGCCGGCACGGCGCCCCCTGGTACCCGACCTCCTCGGTGCGCACCGTCTGCCGCCCCGGCACGCCGTGGATGCTGAAGCTCTCGCTGGGCCTGCGGATCACCAACTCCCGCCGGGAGAACCTGCGCAAGGAACTGCACCGGGGCCTGGAGGTGCACCGGCTGCTGGAGGCGGGCCTGGGCGCCCAGTGGCGGGCCGCGCACCCCGGCTTCGACATCGTGCGCGACCCGGCCTGGATCGGGGTGGACCTGCCCGGTGTCGGCGAGCAGTCCGCCGGCGGTCTGGACACCGTGCTGCGGCAGCAGCCCTTCGCCGACACCGACCGGGCGATCTGCGTGGCCGGGCTGGTCGCCGAGCGCCCGCTCGGCGAGCCGGCCCACAAGGTGCCCTCCGAACTCGGCGACCTGCTGCGTTCGCTGGCCCGCCGCAGCGGCCGCCCGCTGCCGACGGTGGCCGCCGAGTGGTTCCTGCGCTACCTGGACGCGGTGGTGCTCCCGGTGCTCTGGCTGGACGGGCAGGCCGGCATCGCCCTGGAGGCGCACCAGCAGAACAGCCTGGTCCTGCTGGACGCCGCCGGCTGGCCCGCCGGCGGCCGGTTCCGCGACAACCAGGGCTACTACTTCCGCGCCTCGCACGCCGAGCGGCTCACGGCCCGGCTGCCGGGGCTGGGCCGCGACAGCGACACCTTCGTCGAGGACGCGGTGGCCGACGAGCGCTTCGCCTACTACCTGGGGATCAACCACCTGCTCGGCCTGATCGGCGCCTTCGGCTCGCAGCGGCTGGCCGACGAGCGGGTGCTGCTGGCGGCGCTGCGCCGGTTCCTGGCCGGCCCCGCCGCCAGGGCCACCGGCTCCACACTGCCCGACCACCTGCTGGCCGCCCCCAGTCTGCGCTGCAAGGCCAACCTGCTCACCCGGCTGCACGGACTGGACGAACTCGTCGGCCCGGTGGCGACGCAGTCCGTCTACGTCACCATCCCCAATCCGGTGGCGGCCGGATGACCGCGCTGACCACCCCGGCCGGACAGTTCCGGCTGCGGCTCGTGCGGCCCGAGGACCTGCCGCTGATCACCGAGTGGATGAACGACCCGGCGGTGGACGCCTTCTGGGAGCTGGCCGGACCGCCCTCGGTCACCGAGCGGCACGTGCGCGCCCAACTGGACGGGGACGGCCGCAGCGTGCCCCAGCTGGGCCTGCTGAACGGCGAGCCGATCAGCTACTGGGAGGTCTACCGGGTCGAGCAGGACCGGCTGGCCGCGTACTACCCGGTCGAGCCGGGCGACATCGGGCTGCACCTGCTGCTGGGGCCGGCGCGCAGCCGGGGTAGGGGCCTGGGCGCGGTGCTGCTCGCCGCGATGGCCGAGCACCTGCTGCGGACCAGCCCGCGGGTGGTCGCCGAGCCCGATGTGCGCAACACCCCGTCGGTGCGGGCCTTCGCACGGGCCGGTTTCACCAGCACCGGCGAGATCGAGCTGCCCGAGAAGCGCGCGGCGCTGATGATGCGTGAGAGGAGCACCTGATGGAGGCTCAGCCGATGGAGGAGGAGCTCGACCTGCTGGGCGTCGGCATCGGCCCGTTCAACCTCTCGCTGGCCGCGCTCGCCGACCGGGTGCCCGGACTGCGCGCGCTCTTCTGCGAGCGACGGCCCGAGTTCCGCTGGCACCCCGGGATGCTGGTGGACGGGGCCAGGATGCAGGTGCCGTTCCTGGCCGACCTGGTCTCGTTGGTCGACCCGACCAACCCCTGGTCCTTCCTCAACTACCTGCGCGAGCACGAGCGGCTCTTCCCGTTCTACTTCGCCGAGCGCTTCCAGCTGCCGCGCCGCGAGTACGACCACTACTGCCGCTGGGCGGCCGAGGCGCTGCCCGACTGCCGCTTCGGCACCGAGGTGACGGCGGTGCGCTGGGCGGACGGCCGCTTCCGGGCCACCCTGGCGACCGGCGCGGGCACCCGCGAGGTCTCGGCCCGCAACCTGGTGCTCGGGGTCGGCACCGAGCCGGTGCGGCCGCAGGCCTTCGCCGCGCTCGACGGGCGGCCGGAGGTCTTCCACTCCGGGCAGTACCTGGAGCGCCGGGGCGCGCTCGCCGGTGCCCGGGACATCACCGTGGTCGGCTCGGGGCAGTCGGGTGCCGAGGTCTTCCTGGACCTGCTGCGCTCGCGGGCCGGGGACGGCACCCGGCTGCGCTGGCTCACCCGGACCAGGGCGCTGGCCCCGATGGAGTACTCCAAGCTGGGCCTGGAGCACTTCACCCCGGACTACACGCGCTACTTCCACGCGCTGCCCGCCCCGGTCCGCGACCGGCTGGTGGCCGAGCAGTGGCAATTGCACAAGGCGGCCAGCGCCGAGACCCTGGCCGAGATCCACGACCTGCTCTACGAGCGGACCATCGGGCGCCCGATCGGGTCCGCGGACGCCGAGATCCTGCCCGGTACCGAGGTGGCCGAGGCGCTGCCCGGGCCGTGCGGCGGACTGGAACTGCGCTGCCTGCACCGGGACTCCGGGCTCGCCCGGGTGCTGCGCAGCGACGCCGTGGTGCTGGCCACCGGCTACCGGGCCGGGCGCCCGGCGGCCCTCGAGCCGCTGGCCGAGCTGATCGACTGGGACGAGCGGGGCCGGTTCCGGGTCGACCTGGACCACCGGGTGGCCACCCGCGAAGAGCTGACCGGCGGTCTGTACGTGCAGAACGCCGAGCTGCACACGCACGGCGTCGGCACCCCCGATCTCGGGCTCGGCGCCCACCGCGCGGCGGTGATCCTCAACGCGGTCACCGGCCGCGCGGTGCACCGGCTGCCCACCCGGACCGCCTGGACCAGCTTCGCCCCGGCCGCCCCGCCCGCCCTGCCCGCCCAGGGCGGTGCCTTCCCCGAGGAGTGGAACCGTGCCCCGTCCGCCCGCCGCTGACCCGTCGATCCAGCCGACGCCCCAGCCGCCCCAGCCCGAGTCGCCCCAGCCCGAGTCAGCCCAGCCCCCGTCAGCCCAGCCCCAGTCAACCCGGCCCCCGCTCCCGTCACTGCCCCAGCAGGGCGCCCGGCCGCAGGCCGAGCGCTCGGCCGCACCCGTGGCCGAGCACGCGGCCGCACCCGTGGCCGAGCCGGTGACGCGGCAGCTGACCCGCCCGCGCTGGCAGGCGGCCTGCCGCGCGCTGCTGGCCAAGCTGCTGGCGGAGTTCAGCTACGAGGAGCTGCTGCACCCCGAGCCGGTGCCGGACGGCTACCGGCTCGCGCTGCCCGAGGGACCCGAGTACCGCTTCACCGCCCGGCGCGGGGCGTACGGCAGCTGGCAGGTCGACCCGGGGTCGATCCGGGCCGACGGGCAGCCGGCCGCGGACCCGTTCGCCTTCGTGCTGGCGGCCCGCGGGTTACTCGGGCTCTCCGGCGACACCAGCGGCCACCTGGTCCGCGAGCTGACCGCCACCCTGCTCGCCGACGTGCGGCTGGCGGCCGGCGCGCTGAGCGCGGCCGAGCTGGCCGACCTGGACCACACCGCGCTGGAGGGCCACCAGAGCGGCCACCCGTGGCTGGTGCTCAACAAGGGCCGGCTCGGCTTCTCCGCCACCGACGCCGCCGCCTGGACCCCCGAGGCCCGCACACCGGCGCGGCTGAACTGGCTCGCCGTGCACCGGGACCTGGCCGAGTACCGCGGCACCGGCGCGCTGGCCGAGGCCGAGGTGCTCCACCGGGCCGAGCTGGACGCCGAGGTGCTGGCCGGCTACCGGCGGCGCCTGGCGGACCAGGGCCTGGACCCGGCCGCCTACCTGCTGCTGCCGGTGCACCCCTGGCAGTGGGACGAGACCGTGCTGCCGCTCTTCGCCCCCTGGGTCGCCGAGGGGCGGATCGTGCTGCTGCCCCCCGACGGCGACCTGCGGTTGCCGCAGCAGTCGATCCGCTCCTTCTTCAACGTGACCAGCCCGCACCGGCACACGGTCAAGCTGCCGCTCTCGGTGCTCAACACGCTGGTCTGGCGCGGCCTGCCGACCGAGCGCACGCTGGCCGCCCCGGCCGTCACCGCGTGGATCCACGGGCTGCGCGACCGCGACCCGTTCCTGCGCGAGGAGTGCCGGGTGGTGCTGCTCGGCGAGGTCGCCTCGGTCACCGTCGAGCACCCCTACTACGCGCGGCTGCCGGAGGCGCCCTACCAGTACAAGGAGCTGCTCGGCGCGATCTGGCGCGAGCCGCTCGGCGCGTACCTCGCGCCGGGGGAGCGCGGGCGCACGCTGGCCGCGCTGCTGCAGACCGGGGCGGACGGGCGGTCGCTGGCCGAGGAGCTGATCGCCCGCTCGGGGCTCACCGCCCGTGCCTGGGCGGCCCGGCTCCTCGGCGTGATGCTGCCGCCGCTGTTGCACTTCCTCTACCGCTACGGCACGGTCTTCTCCCCGCACGGCGAGAACGCGATCCTGCTCTTCGACAGTGCCGACGTCCCGGTGCGGCTGGCGGTCAAGGACTTCGTCGACGACGTGAACCTCAGTGACCAGGACCTGCCCGAGCTGCGCGAGCTGCCGCCCGCCGTGGCGCGGGTGCTGCTGCGGGAGCCGCCGGCGGGCCTGTGCCAGTTCCTGCACGCGGGCCTCTTCATCGGCGTCTACCGCTACCTCGCGCCGCTGCTGGAGCGGCGGGCCGGGCTGCCGGAGGCGGAGTTCTGGGGCTTGCTGCGGGCCGAGGTCCTGGCGTACCAGGAGCGCTTCCCCGAGCTGGCCGAGCGGTTCGCGCTCTTCGACCTGCTCACGCCGACGATCGACCGGCTCTGCCTGAACCGCAACCGCCTGCTGCTGGACGGCTATCGGGACCGCGCCGAGCGCCCGCACGCGGCGGTGCACGGGCAGGTGCCGAACCCGCTGGCGGCGGCCCCGCGAGCCGGGGAAGCGCCGGAGCACCCCGGTCCGCGCGAGGGCTTTGTCAGTGGGGCCCCGTAGGGTGGAACGGCCATGACGAACGACTCCGCACCCCAGCCGCCCGCCGAGGGATCGAACGCCCCGGGCCCGGGCCCCGTACCGACCGGCCGCATCCCCGAGCTCCTGCACGCCGCGGTCGCCGCGGTCGGCGGAGTCGAACGGCCCGGCCAGATCCAGATGGCCGAGGCCGTGGCCGACGCCGTCGACGGCGCCGAGCACCTGCTGGTGCAGGCCGGCACCGGCACCGGCAAGTCACTCGCCTACCTGGTCCCCGCGCTCGCGCACGGGGACCGGGTGGTGGTGGCCACCGCCACCCTGGCGCTGCAACGCCAGTTGGTGGAGCGGGACCTGCCCCGCACGGTGGAGGCGCTGCACCCGATCCTGCGCCGCCGCCCGCTCTTCGCGATGCTCAAGGGCCGCTCCAACTACCTGTGCCTGCACCGGGCCAGGGAGGGCACCCCGAGCGAGGAGGGCGAGGGGCTCTTCGACCCGGTCGAGGCGCTCGGCGGTCCCAGCGGCAAGCTCGGCCAGGACGTCCTGCGGCTGCGCGACTGGGCGGACGAGACCGAGACCGGCGACCGCGACGACATGAGCCCCGGGGTATCCGACAAGGCCTGGGCCCAACTCTCCGTCAGCTCCCGGGAGTGCCTGGGCGCCACCCGCTGCGCGTACGGCCAGGAGTGCTTCGCGGAGCAGGCCAGGGAGCGGGCCAAGCTCGCCGACGTGGTGGTCACCAACCACGCGCTGCTGGCGATCGACGCGATCGAGGGCGCCCCGGTGCTGCCCGAGCACGAGCTGCTGATCATCGACGAGGCGCACGAGCTGGTGAACCGGGTGACCGGTGCGGCCACCGCCGAACTGACCGTCGGCGCGGTCAACCGGGCCGTCAAGCGGGCCGCCCGGCTCGCCAACGAGAAGGCGGTGGACGCGCTGCAGGCCGCCGCCGAGAGCTACCACGGCCTGATGGAGACCGCCCAGCCCGGCAAGGTCGACGAGCTGCCCGAGTACCTCGGCTACGCGGTCGCCGCGATCCGGGACGCCAGCCGCCTGGTGATCACCTCGCTCGGCGAGACCAGGGACAAGGGCCTGAGCGACGAGGACGCGGTGCGCAAGCAGGCGATGGCCGCCGCCGAGACGCTGCACGACACCACCGAGCGGCTGCTCTCCGAGTCGCCGTACGACGTGGTCTGGATCGAGCGCAACGACCGCTACGGCCTGGTTCCGGCCTCGCTGCGGGTGGCGCCGATGAGCGTCTCCGGCCTGCTGCGGGAGAACCTCTACAAGGAACGCTCGGTGGTGCTCACCTCGGCCACCCTCAAGCTCGGCGGTGACTTCAACGGGGTGGCCGCCTCGGTCGGCCTGCCCGGTGAGGGCCGGCTGCCGGACCTGCGCGGCGGCGCCGAGCCGGAGCGGGCCGAGGGCGAGGACGCCCCGCCGTACTGGCGCGGGCTGGACGTCGGCTCGCCGTTCTCCTACCCCAAGCAGGGCATCCTCTACGTCGCCAAGCACCTGCCGCCGCCGGGCCGGGAGCCGGACCGGCCGCAGATGCTGGACGAGCTGGCCGAGCTGATCGGCGCGGCCGGCGGGCGCACGCTGGGCCTCTTCTCCTCGATGCGGGCCGCCCAGAACGCCGCCGAGCAGCTGCGTGAGCGGCTCGACTTCCCGATCCTGCTGCAGGGCGAGGACACCCTGGGCGAGCTGATCCGGGCCTTCGCGAGCGATCCGGAGAGCTGCCTCTTCGGCACCCTCTCGCTCTGGCAGGGGGTGGACGTGCCGGGCTCCGCCTGCCAGCTGGTGGTGATGGACCGGATCCCGTTCCCGCGCCCGGACGACCCGCTGATGAGCGCGCGGCAGAAGGCCGTCGAGGAGGCCGGCGGGAACGGCTTCATGGCGGTGGCGGCCACGCACGCCGCGCTGCTGATGGCGCAGGGCGCGGGCCGGCTGGTCCGGGCGGCGGAGGACCGCGGCGTGGTCGCGGTGCTCGATCCGCGACTGGCCACCGCCCGGTACGGCGGCTTCTTCCGCGCCTCGATGCCGGACTTCTGGTACACCACCGACCGCAACCAGGTGCGGCGCTCGCTGGCGGCGATCGCGGCCGCCGCGCCGCCGCCGCGCCCCGTCGCCAAGCGCGGCTGAGCACGCCTGGAGCACGGCTGAGCCCCTGCCGATCGGCAGGGGCTCAGCCGTGCTCCAGGCTGCCTCCGCAGCCCGCCGCGGCCTGCCAGCGGGCTGCGGAGGCAGCCTGTCAGTGGGCCGTCCCTCAGAGGCGGCGCAGCACCGCCACCACCTTGCCCAGGATGGTCGCGTTGTCGCCGGGGATGGGCTCGTAGGCGGGGTTGTGCGGCATCAGCCAGATCCGGCCGTCCTCGCGCTTGAGGCGCTTCACGGTGGCCTCGCCGTCGATCATCGCGGCCACGATGTCGCCGTTCTCGGCAACCGGCTGGCGGCGCACGGTGACCCAGTCACCGTCGCAGATCGCGGCCTCGATCATCGAGTCGCCGCGCACGGTGAGCGCGAACAGCTCGCCCTCGCCGACCAGTTGACGGGGCAGCGGGAAGACGTCCTCCACCGTCTGCTCGGCCAGGATCGGGCCGCCGGCGGCGATCCGCCCGACCAGCGGCACGTAGGAGGTGGACGGGCGCCCGGCGGCCTCGGCGGTGTTGGGCCGGGTCACCTCGACGCCGCGCACCTCGTAGGCCCGCGGCCGGTGCGGGTCGCGGCGCAGGAAGCCCTTGCGCTCCAGGGCCATCAGCTGGTGGGCCACCGAGGAGGTGGAGGAGAGGCCGACGGCCTGGCCGATCTCCCGCATGCTCGGCGGGTAGCCGCGCCGCTGCACCGAATCCCTGATCACGTCGATCACCCGGCGCTGGCGCTCGGTCAGCCCGGCCTCGTCGGTGCGGATCCCGGGGGGGCGGCCGGGCAGTGAGCGGGCCTGGCCGTTCGGCAAGCCGAGCGGCACGTCCTGCACCGAGGCGTGCTCGACCAGCTGGTCGGGGAGGAAGCCCGGCGCGGTGCCGGGGCGCTCGTTGTCGCTGCGATCCATGCTCTGGTCCATGCTCTGGTGGTCCGCGGTGGTCCGACCCGCGAGGTGCGGGGCGCGCTCCTGCCCCGGGATACCGCGGCCGTCGGCCACGGTGTTCGGGAGGTTCTGGATTGCGGTGGAACTGCTGCTGGTGGTCTGTACGGTGCTCACGGCGGCCCCTCTCGTCGGGCGTTCTCCCTTGCCTGCCCAGCCCAACGGCAGCACCTATCGAAAGGTTGCGCCAAACACACGTTCGAGTGAATTATCAGGGAGTCGGCTGACTTGATCAAGGCATTCGGTGTATGTCGATTAAATGTTCGATCAGATCGATTCTAAAGGGCGCGGCGGGCCCGGGTGGGGTGCGGGGGCGAGGTGGCCGACAGTCGGCCGGAATCCGCCCCTGCGCCGTCCGGGTGAGCCTGTCCGGCGGCCCCCGGCAACTGACCAGCGGCGATTGCGCCGGGTGATCCGCGCGACACCGAATCGGGTGTGTCCGATCGGGACAGCGGCCTAGATCTAGTGGTTACATAGGTCCCCGTGGCCCACAGGTTGTGGTCCCCGGTACTTGATCATGGTGGGCGTCGCCTAGACTGGACGCTGCTCGCCCGCCAGCCAGACCCAGAAGGGAGTCGGTCCCGTGCACTGCCCCTTCTGCCGGCACTCGGACAGTCGCGTGGTCGACAGTCGCACCACGGACGACGGCAGCTCGATCCGCCGCCGCCGGCAGTGCCCCGACTGCGGCCGCCGCTTCACCACGGTGGAGACGGCCGCGCTGATGGTGATCAAGCGCAGCGGGGTGACCGAGCCGTTCAGCCGGGAGAAGGTGATCTCCGGCGTCCGCAAGGCCTGCCAGGGCCGACCGGTCACCGAGGACGCCCTCGCGCTGCTCGGCCAGCGGGTCGAGGAGTGCGTGCGGGCCAGCGGCAACGCGGAGCTCTCCACCCATGACGTCGGGCTGGCCATACTCGGCCCGCTCAAGGACCTGGACGTGGTGGCGTACCTGCGTTTCGCCTCGGTCTACCAGGCCTACGACGGGCTGTCGGACTTCGAGGCGGCCATCACGGAGCTGCGCGGGGCCGAGCTCCCCGGGCCGGCTCCGGCCGAGGGCGGCGCTGCGGCCGCCCTCCCCGCCGCGGCGCCCTAGGGCACCAGGCGGCGAGAAGCGCGGCCCGCAAGGGCCGCGGGCGCGTCCGGAAACGGCGCGCGAACCCATACAAGCGGTGCGAACCGGTCGGCCTGTCCGGCCTGCCCGCACACCAGGAGAAGCGAAGAAGCAGCGATACCCCTCTGCGCTGAAAAGCGACAATTGGGGTATGCGGGGCGTATGCCCAGGAGGAGGAGAAGCAGTGACAGACACGACGAGCGGTTCCGCACGCGGGTCGAAGTCCGAGAAGGCGGGGAAGGGGGCCGGCAAGGCTCCCAAGGGCGGCCTGCGGATCGAGCGCATCTACACCACTCCTGGGGTCCACCCCTACGACGCGGTCAGCTGGGAGCGGCGCGACGTCGTCATGACCAACTGGCGTGACGGCTCGATCAACTTCGAGCAGCGCGGCGTCGAGTTCCCCGACTTCTGGTCGGTCAACGCGGTGAACATCGTCACCTCGAAGTACTTCCGCGGCGCGGTGGGCACCCCGCAGCGCGAGTGGAGCCTCAAGCAGATCATCGACCGCGTGGTGCTCACCTACCGCGCCGCCGGTGAGAAGCACGGCTACTTCGCCACGCCCGCCGATGCCGAGACCTTCGAGCACGAGCTGACCCACGCCCTCCTCCACCAGGTGTTCAGCTTCAACTCGCCGGTCTGGTTCAACGTCGGCACCAAGCAGCCGCAGCAGGTCAGCGCCTGCTTCATCCTGGCCGTCGACGACTCCATGGACTCGATCCTCGACTGGTACAAGGAAGAGGGGATGATCTTCAAGGGCGGCTCCGGCGCCGGCCTGAACCTCTCCCGGATCCGCTCCTCCAAGGAACTGCTCTCCTCCGGCGGCAACGCCTCGGGTCCGGTCTCCTTCATGCGCGGCGCCGACGCCTCGGCCGGCACCATCAAGTCCGGCGGCGCCACCCGCCGCGCGGCCAAGATGGTCGTGCTGGACGTCGACCACCCCGACGTCGAGGCCTTCATCGAGACCAAGGTGAAGGAGGAGGAGAAGATCCGCGCGCTGCGCGACGCCGGCTTCGACATGGACCTGGGCGGCGACGACATCACCTCCGTGCAGTACCAGAACGCCAACAACTCGGTCCGGGTCTCCGACGAATTCATGCGGGCCGTGGAATCCGGTTCGGAATTCGGTCTGCGGGCCCGGATGACCGGCGAGGTCATCGAGACCGTCGACGCCAAGAAGCTCTTCCGCAAGATGGCCGAGGCCGCCTGGGCCTGCGCCGACCCGGGCATCCAGTACGACTCGACCATCAACCACTGGCACACCTGCCCCGAGTCGGGCCGGATCAACGCCTCCAACCCCTGCTCGGAGTACATGCACCTGGACAACTCCAGCTGCAACCTGGCCTCGCTGAACCTGATGAAGTTCCTGCGCGACGACGACACTTTCGACGCCGGGACCTTCGCCAAGGTGGTCGAGCTGGTCATCACCGCGATGGACATCTCGATCTGCTTCGCCGACTTCCCGACCGAGAAGATCGGCGAGACCACCCGCGCCTTCCGCCAGCTCGGCATCGGCTACGCCAACCTCGGCGCCCTGCTGATGGCCACCGGCCACGCCTACGACTCCGACGGCGGCCGCGCGCTGGCCGGCGCGATCACCTCGCTGATGACCGGCACCGCCTACCGCCGCGGCGCCGAACTGGCCGGCGTGGTCGGCCCGTACGACGGCTACGCCCGCAACGCCGCCCCGCACCAGCAGGTCATGAAGCAGCACGCGGACGCCAGCAACGCCGCCGTCGCGGTGGACGAGCTGGACGCCCCCGTCTGGGCCGCCGCCACCGAGACCTGGCAGGACGTGCTCCGCCTCGGCGCGCAGAACGGCTTCCGCAACGCGCAGGCCTCGGTGCTCGCCCCCACCGGCACCATCGGCCTGATGATGGACTGCGACACCACCGGCGTCGAACCCGACCTCGCCCTGGTCAAGTTCAAGAAGCTGGTCGGCGGCGGCTCGATGCAGATCGTCAACAACACCGTGCCGCGCGCCCTGACCCGGCTCGGCTACCACGGCGAGTCGGTGGAGGCGATCGTCGCCCACATCGGCGAGCACGGCAACGTGCTGGACGCCCCGGGCCTGAAGACCGAGCACTACGAGGTCTTCGACTGCGCGATGGGCGAGCGCTCCATCTCGCCGATGGGCCACGTGCGGATGATGTCGGCGATCCAGCCGTGGATCTCCGGCGCGATCTCCAAGACGGTCAACATGCCCCAGGACGCCACCGTCGAAGAGGTCGAGGAGATCTACTTCGAGGCGTGGAAGCTCGGCGTGAAGGCGCTGGCCATCTACCGCGACAACTGCAAGGTCGGCCAGCCGCTCTCTGCGAAGACCAAGGCCACGGCCGCCGCCGCGGTGCCGGCCGCCGCCGAGAAGCAGGTCGAGAAGCAGGTCGAGAAGGTCGTCGAGTACCGCCCGGTCCGCAAGCGCCTGCCCAAGGGTCGCCCGGGCATCACCACCTCCTTCACCGTGGGTGGCGCCGAGGGCTACATGACCGCCAACTCCTACCCGGACGACGGCCTCGGCGAGGTCTTCCTGAAGATGTCCAAGCAGGGCTCGACCCTCGCGGGCATGATGGACGCCTTCTCCATCGCGGTCTCGGTCGGCATGCAGTACGGCGTCCCGCTGGAGACCTACGTCTCGAAGTTCACCAACATGCGCTTCGAGCCGGCCGGTCTGACCGACGACCCGGACGTGCGGATGGCCCAGTCGATCGTCGACTACATCTTCCGCCGCCTGGCGCTGGACTTCCTGCCGTTCGAGACCCGCTCGGCGCTCGGCATCCACTCCGTCGAGGAGCGCCAGCGCCACCTGGAGACCGGCTCCTACGAGCCGCTGGAGGAGGACGTCGACGTCGAGGGGCTGGCCCAGTCCGCCCCGCGCGCCGTCGAGCCCGCCGCCAAGCCGGAGCCGGTCGCCGCGCCCGCCGCCAAGGCCCCGCACAACTCGACCGAGCTGCTGGAGATCCAGCTCGGCCTGAACGCGGACGCCCCGCTCTGCTTCTCCTGCGGCACCAAGATGCGCCGTGCGGGCAGCTGCTACCTCTGCGAGGGCTGCGGTTCGACCAGCGGCTGCAGCTGATCCCAGCCGCCGGCTGCCGGGTCGGCGGCGGCTGCGGCTGATCTCGGCCACCGGCTGCCGCGGCTGATTTCCACTGGTCCCGGCCGACGGTTCAGCCCGCTCAGCGGTGCGGAGCGGTGATGCGGGGCGGGAACCCACGGGTTCCCGCCCCGTTCGCGTCCGCTGACCGGTGCAGGGTTGGCGTACATCACGTCAACTGGCTGGTTGAGCATGTTTGCCGAATCGATATGATCTGGTGACCGCGTGAACTGATCATGAACCTCCCGGGCTGCGGGAGCTGGTGCGCTGTCGCCTGCCCTGGCTCCGACCCCCGCCGAGGAACCGCGCCATGACCGCACGCTCCCGCTTGTCCGGCAGACCTGCCGCGCTGCTCGCCGCCCTGGTGGCAGTGGGAGCGGCGGGCGCCGCCCTGGCTGTGGCCGTGAGTGCCGCGCCGCCGGGGGAGCGGTCGGTGGTGGGACTCTGGGGAGCGGTGGCGGCCGCCGTGTGGTCGGTGGCCGCCGTGCTGGGTCTGGCGCAGCGGCGGCGGGCCCGCCGGCTGGCCGGCGAACTGGCCGTCAGCCGCGGCAAGGGGGAGGCCGCGCTGGCCGCCGTGCTGCGCGCGGAGGCCGCCACGGCGAGTGCGACGGCCCAGGCGCAGGCCGCCCGGGCCCGGGCGAATGCGGCTCACACCGAGGCCGAAGCGGCCCGGGTCGAGATGCTGGCCGCTCGCTCGGAGGCCGTGGAGGCCCGCTCCGAGGCGGCTGCCGCCCGGGCCGCGGCCGACGACGAGCGGGCGGAGCTCGTGCTGCTGGCCGAGCGGACGGTCCCGGAGGTGGTCCGCCTGCTGCGGGCCGGGGCCTCGGTGGAGACCGTCCTGGTGGCACACCGGCAGACCGCGCACGAGGACCTGATCGGTCTGCTGGCCAAGGAGATCGCCTACGGCGAGCGGCAGCGGGCGGCGGCGCTCGCGGTCTGCGCGACGGCGGCGGGCCGGGTCCAGGCGCTGGCCACCAGCATGCACGCCGAACTGCGCGAGATGGAGCACCGGCACGGCGAGGAGGTGCTCGGCGACCTGCTCCGGCTCGACCACAGCACCGCCCAGGCGGGCCGGTTGGCCGACAGCATCGCCGTGCTGACCGGCGCCCGCAGCGGGCGGCGCTGGAGCAGGCCGATCCCGGTGGAGAGCGTGCTGCGCGGGGCGCTCGGCCGGATCAACGCCTATCAGCGGGTGCGGCTGCACTCGGCCAGCGGCGCGGCGGTCGCGGGCTACGCGGCCGAGGGGGTGATGCACGTGCTGGCCGAACTGATGGACAACGCCGCCAACTTCTCGGCGCCGCCGGCCGAGGTGCACATCTACGTCGAGGAGTTGCACACCGGGCTGGCGATCACGGTGGAGGACGGCGGGCTCGGGCTCTCCGAGGTCTGGCTGCGCCGGGCCGAGCAGGCCGTCTCCGGCGAGCCGCTGGACCTGACCACGCTCTCGGCCGGCACCCGGCTCGGGTTCGCGGTGGTCGGCGCGCTGGCCCGCAAGCACGGTCTGGCGATCTCGTTCCGCCCGTCCTCGCGGGGTGGCACGGGCGTGGTGATGCTGGTGCCCGATCAACTGGTGGTGCGGCAGGAGCAGTTGGCGACGGACCAGGAGGCGTGGGCGGCGGCCGGCGATGCGGCCGGGGCGGTGCCGGCGCTGCCGTCGGCTTCGGGCCTTGCCGTTGCTCCGGCCGTTGCTCAGGCCGTTGCTCAGGCCGCTGACGTGTCCGTGGACGAGGACGGCCTGCCCAGGCGGCGGCGCGGCCAGACGCTCGCGACCGGCAACGGCACGCCCGCCCCCACCGGCGCAGCTGCCCCCACAGGCACGGCTGCCACCGGCGTGGTGGCTCCGCTCGGCGGCACCCTCACCGCGGCCCGGTTCGGCGCCTTCCGCCAGGGCATCCGCAGCAGCACCCAGCGCGCCGACGCCACCACCCCGCTCGCCCAGCTCGCCCCGATCACCCCGGACACCCCGGACACCCCGAAGGACAACGCCTGATGAGCAGCACCACCGACCGCGATCTCGGCTGGCTGTTGGAGAACCTCCTGGCCGACACACCCGCCTCCCGGCACGCCCTGGTGCTCTCCGCGGACGGCTTGAAGCTCTGCCACAGCTCCGGGTTGAGCGCCGATCAGGCCGACCAGCTGGCCGCCATCGCCTCCGGCATCCAGAGCCTGGCGCACGGCGCCTCGATCGAGTTCGGCGACGGTGCCGGCGGGGTGCGGCAGTCGATGACCGAGTTCCACGGCGGCATCCTGTGCATCGTGGCGGCCGGGCACGGCACCCACCTGGCGCTGGTGACCGACGACAGCGCCGATGTGGGCCTGGTCGGCCACAACATGCACGGTCTGGTCGAGCAGATCGGCGAGTTCCTGAGTGCGCCGCCGCGCGGGAACGACGCCGCCGCGGACGCGTGACGCGGCCCCCGCGGCCCCCGCAACCCGCGTGGCACCCGCGGTCGGCTCCGCCGGACGGCCCGGACCGGCTGTACACCGTGACCGGGGGGCGCAGCCGGGTCGGGCCGCACGCCTTCGACGTGGCCACCCTGGTCGTCACCGAGCAGCGCCCGGTGCCGGGCATGCAGTCCGAGCACGCACGGATCCTGCGGCGCTGCGAGCGGCCGACCGCCGTGGTGGAGGTGGCGGCCGAACTGGGCCTGCCGATCAGCGTGGTGAAGATCCTGCTCGGCGACCTGCTGGCGGCCGGTCGGATCACCGCCAGGCACCCGCGGTTCGCCGTCCAGGCCCAGTCGCCCGATCTCGACACGTTGGAGCAGGTGCTGCGTGGACTCCGAAGGCTCTGAGGCCGGCCCGCTCGCAAGCGGGTGCTGATCGAACTCGTCAACCAGCTGTACGTCCGTGTCGCAGGCGCCGAGGGCGCGAGCGCTGATGAGGTAGAGGAACAGGAGAGCGACTCGTGACCGAGCCCGCACCCACCCCGCCGCCCGGCTGCCCCGCGCACCGCGCGGCCGCGCAGCTGTACGGGCCGCGCTTCCAGACCGACCCGGCCCAGGTCTACCGCGAGCTGCGGGCCGCGCACGGTCCGGTCGCCCCGGTCGAGCTGGCCGGCGCGGTACCCGCCTGGCTGGTGATCGGCTACCGCGAACTGCGGTTGGTGACCGGGCAGCCGGGGCTCTTCGGCCGCGACTCCAGCCGCTGGAACGCCTGGCCGAGGATCCCCGCCGACTGGCCGCTGCGGCCGATGACGGCCCCCACGCCGTCGATCCTCTACACCGAGGGCGCCGAGCACCAGCGCCGGTCCGCCGCGATCACGGACGCGCTCGCCGCGGTCGACCCGTACGAGCTCAAGAAGCACTGCGAGCGGCTGGCCGACCGGCTGATCGACGAGTTCGCCGGGCGCGGCGAGGCGGACCTGGTCACCGAGTACGCGCACCGGCTGCCGCTGCTGGTGCTCTGCTGGATGCTCGGCCTGGATTCGGTGCAGGCGCCGGTGCTGATCGGCGGCCTGGTCGACATGCTGGACGGCGGCGCGCGGGCGCAGCAGGGCGGGCAGACGCTGCTTCGGATGATGGTGGACCTGGTCGAGGACAAGCGCGCCGCGCCCGGGGTCGACATCACCTCCCGGCTGCTGGTCCACCCGGCCGGGCTGGACGACGACGAGGTGATGCGCGATCTTCGGGTGCTGCTGGCCGCCGGCCACCAGCCGACCGCCTACTGGATCGCCAACGCGCTGCGGCTGATGCTCACCGACGAGCGGTTCGCCGCCTCGTTCTCGGGCGGCCGGCGCAGCGTGGGGCAGGCGCTCACCGAGGCGCTCTGGGAGGACACGCCCACGCAGGTCTTCGCCGGTCGGTGGGCCACCAGGGACACCCGGCTCGGCGGTCAGCGGATCGCCGCCGGCGACCTGGTGCTGCTGGGCTTCGCGGGGGCCAACGCCGACCCGGCGGTACGGCAGCCGGACGGTGCCACGGCCGAGGGCAACCACGCGCACCTGAGCTTCTCGCACGGTGAGCACCGCTGTCCGTTCCCGGCCCAGGAGGCGGCGGAGGTGATCGCCGGCACGGCGGTCGAGGTGCTGCTGGACCGGCTGCCGGACCTGCGGTTGGCGGTGGCGGAGCACGCCCTGGTCTGGCGGCCCTCGGCCTGGGTGCGGGCCCTGGTGGCGCTGCCGGTGGCGTTCACCCCGTCGACGAGCGTCGGAGGTGCCTTCGGATGACCGGCCTGGTGAGGCTGGACCCCCTGGCGCGGGACAGCGCCGGGGAGGGGGAGCGGCTGCGCGCGGCGGGACCGGTGGCGCGGGTGGAGCTGCCCGGCGGGGTGCGGGCGTGGGCGGTCACCCAGCACGCGGCCGCCCGGGCGCTGCTGACCGATCAGCGGCTGGTCAAGGACGCCCGGCACTGGGCCGCCTACCAGCGCGGCGAGGTCCCCGGTGACTGGCCGCTGATCGGCCTGGCGGTGCCCGGGCCGAGCATGGTGACCGCCGACGGCGAGGAGCACCGGCGCCTGCGCGCGCTGGTGGCACAGGCGTTCACGCCGCGGCGGGTGGAGCTGATGCGGCCCCGGGTCGAGCGGACCACCGCCGCACTGCTGGACGCGCTGGCCGCGGGGGAGCCGGAGGTGGACCTGAAGTCCGACTTCGCCTTCCCGCTGCCGATGACGGTGATCGGCTCGCTGCTGGGGGTGGACCCGGCGGACCACGGTTACCTGCGCGAGCTCTACGAGCGGTTCTTCAGCAGCGTGCCCGACCCGGCGGGCATCCAGGCCACCATCAAGGCGCTGAACGCCTTCGTGGCCGACCTGGTCCGCCGCCGCCGCGCGGCGCCCGGCGACGATCTGACGAGCGCGCTGCTCGCGGCCGATGTCGAGGGCAGCGAGCTGACCGACGCGGAGGCGGCGGCCACCCTGCGGGTGATCATCGCGGCGGGTCACGAGACCACGGTCAACCTGATCAGCAACGCCGTGCGGGCCCTGCTGGGGCACCCGGACCAGCTGGCGCTGGTGTGCTCGGGCGCGGTGCCCTGGTCGGCGGTGGTCGAGGAGTCGCTCCGCTGGACGCCGCCGACCAGCAACTTCCTGTTCCGGTACGCCACCGAGGAGATCGCGGTGGCCGGCGTCGTGCTGCCGGCCGGGGAGCCGGTGCTGATCTCCTACAACGCGATCGGGCGGGACCCGCTGCGGCACGGGGTGACGGCCGAGCTGTTCGACGTCACCCGGGACCCGGTGCGCCACCTCTCCTTCGGGCACGGGCCGCACGTCTGCCCCGGCTCGCCGCTGGCCCGGCTGGAGGCGCAGGTGGCGCTGCCCGCGCTCTTCGCCCGCTTCCCCGGCCTGGCACTGGCAGTGCCGGACGAGGAGCTGCGGCCGAGCGCCTCGGTGGTGGTCAACAGCCTGCGGGAGCTGCCGGTCCGGCTGCGCTGATCGCGGGTCGGGCCCGCGGCGGCGGGAGCTGACGAGAGGTCAACTCGTGCTGCTGCCATGCGGTGCGGGAAGTCGGGTGGTCCGATGTCCCGCACCATTGGCGTGTCCGGGGCGGGGCGAGGGTAGGTATGCCGGACGCGGTCCACCACGTGGTGAAGTGTGACGGGAACTCTTCACAGTGAAAGTTGAATGTGTCCTTGGCGTCTGATGACGGGTGCGTTAACGTCTTCAAGCCAGTCGCCGTCGACCTGGCCGTGGCCGCCGTTGCCATGGCCGCATTTCGACTTCCGGTTCAGCGCAGTGTCATGTGGTTCGTCCCAGGCCGCAGGAGAACACTTTGAACATCACGATGAGTTCCCGGCTCCGAAATCGACTCCTGGTGGCTCCGGCGCTACTGGGCCTCTCCCTCGCCGCGGCCTGCTCCAACAGTTCGAGCGGCGGTGGGAGCAGCGCCAGTTCGGCACCACCCTTGTCGGCGGCGTGCGCCAAGTACCAGCCGTACGCGGGACACTCCGGAACGACGGTGACGATGTTCGCCTCGATCCTGAGCCCGGAGTCGGACTCGCTGGAGAAGTCCTGGGCCGAGTTCAGTTCTTGTACCGGAATCAAGATCTCCTACGAGGGCTCCAACGACTTCGAGTCCCAGCTCCCGGTCCGGGTGGCCGGCGGCAACACCCCTGATCTCGCGATCATTCCGCAACCCGGCCTGCTGGGCCAGATGGTGAAGACCGGGAAGGTCGTCAAGCCGCCGGCCCGGACGGTGGCCAACGAGGACCAGTGGAGCCCGATCTGGAAGACCTACGGCTCGGTCAACGGGACCTTCTACGCGGCGCCGATGAGCGCCAACATGAAGTCGCTGGTCTGGTACTCGCCCAAGGCCTTCCAGGCGGCGGGCTACAGCGTCCCGAAGACCTGGGCCGACCTGATGGCGCTCAGTGACAAGATCGCCAAGGCGGGCAGCAACGGCAGCAAGCCCTGGTGCGGCGGCCTCGGCTCGGGCACGGCGACCGGCTGGCCGGCCAGCGACTGGCTGGAGGAGGTCGTGCTCGGCGGCCAGGGCGCGCAGGTCTACGACGACTGGATCAGCCACAAGGTCAAGTTCGGCGATCCGCAGATCACCCAGTCCATGCAGACGGTGGCGGGCTGGATGCAGAACCCGGCCTGGGTCAACGGCGGTATCGGGGACGTGAAGTCGATCGCCACCACGACCTTCCAGGACGCGGGCGCGCCGATCCTCACCGGCAAGTGCTGGATGCTCCAGCAGGCCTCCTTCTACGAGGCGCAGTGGCCCAAGGGCACCAAGGTCGCACCGGACGGCGACATCTTCGCCTTCGCGCTGCCGCCGGCGAACCCGGCGCTGCCCGCCCCGGTCGAGGGCGGCGGCGAGTTCGTGGCCGCCTTCTCCAGCCGGCCCGAGGTGCAGGCGGTGCAGAACTACCTCTCCTCGACGGACTGGGCCTCCAGCCGGGTCAAGGTCGCGCCCGGCTGGGTCTCGGCCAACCGCGGTGTGGACCAGAGCCTCTACACCGATCCGATCGACCAGCTCTCGGCCAAGGCGCTGACCGACAGCTCCGCCGCCTTCCGGTTCGACGCCTCGGACATGATGCCCGCCGCGATCGGCTCCGGGGAGGAGTGGAAGGCGCTCACCGCCTGGTTCGCGGAGGGTGAGTCGGTGCAGAAGGTGGCCTCGGACATCGACGGCGCCTGGCCGCAGTAGCACCGGCCGCAGTAGCACCCGCTGCAGCAGCACCTGTTGTGGCAGCACCCGCTGCAGTAGCGGCCGGCCGCCAGGACACCCGCTCGTCGGAAGGACCTGCCCGCATGCCCGTGACCAGTCCTCTACTCGCCGACTCGGCCTGGAACGACGCCGCGATCAAACTGGGCAACAGCTTCGGGGCGATCGCCGGCTTCCTGGGCATCCTGTTGGTGGTCTTCTTCGCGGCCGGCCGGGCGACCGGGCGGTTCGGCCGCCCGCTCGCTATCGCGGTCTTCCTCGGTCCGGCGGTGCTGCTGCTCCTGGTGGGCCTGGTGGCGCCGCTGATCCGGACGGTCTACCTCAGCTTCCGCAACGACGACAGCACCAAGTTCCTCGGCGCCAAGAACTACACCTGGGCCTTCACCAACGACTCGATCCACCAGGTGCTCCTCAACACCCTGCTCTGGCTGGTCGTCGCCCCGTTGGCGGCCACCGGCCTGGGGCTGGCGCTGGCCCTGCTGGTGGACCGGATGCGCTGGCAGTCGCTCTACAAGTCGCTGATCTTCATGCCGATGGCGATCTCGCTGGTCGGCGCCAGCATCATCTGGAAGTTCGTCTACGACACCCGCAGTTCCGCGCAGGCGCAGATCGGGCTGCTCAGCCAACTGGCGGTCTGGCTGGGCTGGAAGAACCCGCCGAACTGGATCCTCTCCCACCCGTTGAACGACTTCCTGCTCATGGTGGTCATGGTCTGGGTGCAGACCGGCTTCGCCATGGTGGTCCTCTCCGCGGCGATCAAGGCGATCCCCGACGAGGTCACCGAGGCCGCCCGGCTGGACGGCGCGGGCGGGCTGCGGCTCTTCTGGTACGTCACGGTGCCGATGATCCGCACCACGCTGGTCGTGGTGCTGACCACCGTCATGATCGTCACGCTCAAGGCCTTCGACATCGTCCGCACCATGACCGGCGGCAACTTCGGCACCCAGGTGCTGGCCAACGAGATGTACTCGCAGTCCTTCGTGCAGTTCAACGTCGGCCGGGGCAGCGCACTCGCGGTGATCCTCTTCCTCGCGGTCCTCCCACTGGTCGCCTACAACATCGTCCAACTGCGCAAGGAGCGGGCCACCCGATGAGCAGTCAGACGTCCGACCAGCCCGTCCTGTCCGCCGCCCGACCGCTGCCCGCGGCCAAGGCCGTCCGCAAGTCGTTCAGCAGCCCGCTCGGCTCGCTCTTCGTCATCGTGGTCACGATCCTGTGGACGATCCCGACCTTCGGGCTGCTCGCCACCTCGCTGCGGCCGCAGCAGGACGTGGCCGTGAGCGGCTGGTGGAACGTCTTCGCCCACCCGAACCTGCTCCTCTCCAACTACCACACCGTCCTGTTCGACGGCGGATACGGCGTCCAGGGCGGACTGATGCCCTATCTGGTCAACTCGCTGGCGATCAGCGTGCCGGCGACCGTCTTCCCGCTGGTGCTGGCCTCGATGGCCGCCTACGCACTGGCCTGGGTGCGGTTCCGGGGCAGCGACACCCTCTTCTTCCTGATCTTCGCGCTGCAGGTGGTCCCGCTGCAGATGGCCCTGATCCCGCTGCTCCAACTCTTCTCGGGCGGCGCGCACCTGGGCGGGGTGACCGTCATCCCGAAGTTCGACCTGAGCGGCACCTACGCCCCGGTCTGGCTGGCCCACACCATGTTCGCGCTGCCGCTGGCCACCTTCCTGCTGCACAACTTCATCTCCCAGCTGCCCCGCGACCTGATGGAGGCGGCGGTGGTCGACGGGGCCACGCACTTCAAGATCTTCCGGTCCATCGTGCTACCGCTGTGCACGCCCGCGCTGGCCTCGTTCGCGATCTTCCAGTTCCTCTGGGTCTGGAACGACCTGCTGGTGGCGCTGACCTTTGCCGGTGGCACCCCCGAGGTGGCGCCGATGACGGTCCGCCTGGCCCAGCTCTCCGGCTCGTTCGGCGGGCACTGGGAGGTGCTGACCGCGGGGGCGTTCCTGTCGATCATCATCCCGCTGCTGGTCTTCTTCGGGCTGCAGCGCTACTTCGTCCGCGGGCTGCTGGCGGGCTCGGTCAAGGGCTGACGGCGGGGGCGGGTCGCCGGGGGCGGGAGCAGAGCAGTCCCGGACTGCTCCTGGCCCGCTCCTGGCGTGCTTCCGGACTGCTCCTGGCCCGCTCCTGGCCCGGCCCGCTCCTGGTCGGGACCGGTTCGCTCCCGGTCCACTCCACTCCTGGTCCGCCGTAGGGTGGAGCTGCGCGGCCCGTCGGCTGCTCCTCACCCGCCCTGGCCGCCCGAGTCGAAACGGACCGCTCCATGCCGTACCAGCCACCGACCCACAGCGTGGAGCGCTCCCTGCGCCGCACCGGCGCGACGCTCGTCGCCGGCCTGGACGAGGTGGGGCGCGGGGCCTGGGCCGGCCCGGTGACGGTCGGCGCCGCCGTGACCGGCCTGCGGCGCCCGCCCGAGGGGCTCACCGACTCCAAGCTGCTGACCCCGCGCCGTCGCGAGCAACTGGCGCCGGTGCTCGCGGACTGGGTCACGGCCTACGCGCTGGGGCAGGCCTCCGCCCTCGAATGCGACGAACTCGGCATGACCGCCGCACTGCGCCTGGCCGCGATCCGGGCGCTGGAGGCGCTCCCGGTGCGGCCCGATGCGGTGATCCTGGACGGCAAGCACGACTACCTGGGCGGCCCTTGGCGGGTGCGGACGGTGATCAAGGGCGACCAGAGCTGCGTCTGCGTCTCGGCCGCCTCGGTCCTGGCCAAGGTGCACCGGGACGGCCTGATGGCCGAACTGGCGCCGGAGTTCCCGACCTTCGGCTTCGAGGACAACGCCGGATACCCCTCGCCCGTGCACCGGGCAGCGCTGGAGGAGCTCGGCCCCACCCAACACCACCGGCTCTCCTGGGCCTTCATGGACGCCCTGCCCCGCTGGAGCCACCTCAAGCGTTCGCGGTTCGCGGCAGAGGGCGACGAACAGCTCACTCTGGGTTTCTGACTGTTCATCAGGAATACTCCTCGGTGGCACGTTCCGCTGATCGGGTCGATGGCATGCTGCCCAACAGGTGGGGCGCCCGTGCGCACCCGACCGGCATTTGATAGATATCCGGGTATGCCTGTCTTCCCCGAGGAGCCGGAGATTCACGAGAGTATCCCGGGGCCCGGCGTTCCCTTCCCCCGCGAGTCGGACGCACAAGCCCCCAGCACGCCTGCCACCGGCAGCGCGTTTCCTGTCAGCCCTACCGCTGCCGGTCGTCCGGTTGCCGGTCGTACCGCCGGAGCACCCGGCAGTCTCGCTGTCCAGGGCGCCCATGCTGCCCTTGGCAGCTCCGTGGCGTCCGGCGGCCCCGGCGCGCGGCCGGCAGCCGAGTCCGGCGCCGTGCGGCCCGGCCCGGCGGCGGCGCAGGTCCCCGGACCTCGCCCGGTGCCGCCTCGCCCGGCCGCGCCGCGCCCTCAGATCCCCAAGCCCGGTCCGCGGCCGGCTCCGGTGGGCCCGGCCGTCCAACTGCTGCCGGCCGCTCCCGGGAGCGCCTTGGAGCGGGCTGACGAGGCGGTGGACCAACTGCTGGAGTCGGGGCGCAGCCCCGGCGACATCCTCGTCCTGACCTCCGGTCAGTCGCACCCGTGGCAGCAGCACGAGTTGTCCTTCGGTGCGGACCGCTACTGGGCCCAGCTGGCCGAGGCCTCCGACGTGTTCTACGCGGACCTGGCGCTGAACCGCCCGGCCAAGCGCGAGGTGGTGATCCTCGTGCTGGACAGGGAGGGGCGCGCGGCCGGGCGGGAGTCCGAGCGTGCGGCGGCGGTGGCGAAGGCGCGGACGCACGCCGCGTCGTTGCTGGTGGTCTGCGGGGCGACGGATCAGCTGACCGGTACGGCCTTCGCCGGCGGACAGCCGGCCCTGGCCTGAACGGTGCCCTGGCCTGAACGCTGCCCTGGCCGGCCGGTCCGCCGTGGCCCCGCTGCGCGGGCCACGGCGGACCGGCCGGCCGCTGGCTGCTCGGCTGCTCGGCCGCCGGTCCTGCGGTGGGGGCGGCGCTCCTCATGGCGGCCCGTGCAGAGGTTGACCTGTCCGCGGGACCGCCCGTGCGTGGGATGGCCCGGGTGTGAAGTGGCCCGGGTGTGAAGTGAGCGCATGGAGCGTCCCGTGCGTCCGCGGAGAGGTCGACTCCGCCGGGTCGGGCTCCGAACAGGAGCGGGCCCAGGCCGCCGACACTGCCGCGTAGGCCGCCGGCATCGTTGCGTCGCGGTCAGGCAGGGCCCGACCGCGGTCAGCGGGCGATGTGCCGCATCGGCTCCGGGCCTGCTGCGGAGGCGGGCCACGGACGGGCCGATCGGGTGTACTCCGAGGCCGGCCGGACGGTCGGGGCGCCGCGCCGCGGCAGTTCGGAGACCGTCGGCAGAGCGGAGACGGTGTGCACCGGCCGCTCGGACCAGGAATCCGCGTGCGGCGTCCGTCCCGAGCGAACCTCCCCGAGCACCTGCCAGCCGCTCGGGGTCAGCGCGACGTAGGCGCCGCAGCGCAGCCCGTGCAGCGACGCGGTGTCGCGCAGTGCCCACATCCAGCCGCCGTCCTCCTCGGTCCAACCGGGTGCGCCGTCGCGGCAGCACAGCAGGACCGCGGTCCTGCGGGGGACGGGTAGTCGGAGGTCGTGCGCGATGACCCGGCGCAGCTGGGGGAGCAGCGCATTGCGCAGCAGCCAGCCGTCCGTGACCGGCGGCCGCAGCGTGACGGAGGCGGAGGCGACCACCCGGTGGTCGACGTCCAGTACCGCGATCACGCTGGTGCCCGGCTGGGGCAGATGGCGCTGGTGCAGATCGACGACCAGCTCACGTGGGTCGCGCAGCAGCGGGACACTCGCGTCCGACCAGCTGGCAAGGTCGACGCAGCGACCCGTGACGGAGGGAAGCTGACCGCGGTCTACGCCGTGGATCATCGTCCTCCTTCCCGGCCCGTGCTTGCACGGGCACCTGCGTACGCCGAATACAGGTCCTTGGGACCAGCAGCCGGGTACGCTGCAATTCTCACGTCAGATGGCCGGACCGGCAACGATGAAATGATGAATGCCGCCCGAAAGCTGGGGATCTGCCAGATATATTCCCTGGATGGCTCAAGCTCCGCTCCTCCCTTCTGGGCCAGCCGTGTCCTCCGCTCCAGGCGCCGTGCCCTGTCACCCCTGAACCGCCAGGACCAGCGGCAACACGGCTTGCGCGCCCGCCCGCCGCAGCAGCCGGGCAGCCACCGTGACCGTCCAACCGCTGTCGACCAGGTCGTCCACCAGGAGTACCGGCCCCGAGGCACCGGCCAGCGATTGCGTCAGGTCGGCGGGCAGGGCCAGGGCGCCCGCGAGTGAGTGCAGCCGCTGGGCGCTGTTGCTGCGCGCACCTTGCGGAGGCCGGCCGTCGACGTAATCGATCCGACCGAGCAGTGGCAGCCGTCCGATCTCCGCGATCCGCGCCCCCAGCGTGCTCACCAGCTGCGGACGATCGGCGGACGCCATGGTGACGACTCCGACCGGGCGACCGGTCTCCGGCTCGTTCCCGGCCCAGCCGCCCGGTCCGCGCGCCCAGTCGGCCAGCACCGTGACCAGCGCGTCCAGCAGGTCGGCGGGCACCGGGCCGTCCGGGGCACCATCGGCCAGCAAGGTGCGCAGCCGACCTCCCCAACCGATGTCGGAGAGCCGGCCGAGCGCCCGACCGACCTGGGCCTGCTCGTCGGCCGGGATCCGCCCCTTGAGGGGCACGCCGAGTGTGTCCATCCCGGTGGGCCAGAGGCGGCGCGGCTCGAAGCTGACACCGGGGCGGCCCAGCGCGGCGCGGGCTGCGTCCAGGGCCTGGGCCGACACCTCGGCACTGTGCCGGGGACCGGCGCAGTTGTCGCAGCGTCCGCACGGCGCGGCCTGCTCGTCGTCCAGCTGGCGGCGCAGGAACTCCATCCGGCAGTGATCGCCGCTGGCGTACTCGCGCATGGCCTGCTGCTCGTCCGTCCTGGCCTGGGCGACCTTGGCATAGCGCTCGCCGTCGTAGACCCAGGGCTCCCCGGTGGCCAGCCAGCCGCCGCGCACCCGGTGTACCGCGCCGTCCACGTCGAGGACCTTGAGCATGGTCTCCAGCCGGGCCCGGCGCAGGTCGACCCGAGCCTCCAGGGCCGCGGTGGAGAGCGGCCGTCCCGCCTCGGCCAACGCGCCGAGGGTCCGCAGGACTTGTTCCTCGGGAGGGAAGCCGAGCGAGGCGAAGTACCGCCAGATCGCCTCGTCCTCACGGCCGGGCAGCAACAGGACCTCGGCGCGGTCCACCCCGCGCCCGGCGCGGCCGACCTGCTGGTAGTAGGCGATCGGTGAGCCCGGGGATCCGAGGTGGACCACGAAACCGAGGTCGGGCTTGTCGAAACCCATGCCGAGCGCTGAGGTGGCCACCAGGGCCTTGACCCGGTTGGCCAGCAGATCGGCCTCGGCGCTTCGACGCTCGGCATCCTCGGTCCGACCCGAGTAGGAGGCGACCGCGAACCCTCGGCCGCGCAGGAAGTCGGTGACCTCTTCCGCGGCGGCCACCGTCAGGGTGTAGACGATGCCCGAGCCGGGCAGCTCGTCCAGGTGGTCGGCGAGCCAGCCCAGGCGGTGGGCCGGATCGGGCAGCGGCAGCACCGCGAGGCTCAGGCTCTCGCGGTCGAGCGGGCCGCGCAGCACCAGCGCGCCGCTGTCGGAACCGGCGGTGCCCAACTGCTCGGCTACGTCCGCGGTGACCCGGGCGTTGGCCGTGGCGGTCGTCGCCAGCACCGGGACACCGGGGGAGAGGTCGGCCAGCATGGTGCGCAGCCGGCGGTAGTCGGGCCGGAAGTCGTGGCCCCAGTCGGAGATGCAGTGCGCCTCGTCGACCACCAGCAGGCCGGTCGAGGCCGCGAGCTTGGGCAGCACCTGGTCACGGAAGTCGGGGTTGTTCAGCCGCTCCGGGCTGACCAGCAGGATGTCCACCGTCCCGGCCGCCACCTCGGCCTGGATCTCCTCCCACTCCTGCGGGTTGGCGGAGTTGATCGTGCGGGCGTGGATCCCGGCCCGGGCAGCCGAGTCCACCTGGTTGCGCATCAGCGCGAGCAGGGGGGAGACGATCACCGTGGGCCCGGCCCCGGCCGACCGGAGCAGCGCGGTGGCGATGAAGTAGACGGCCGATTTGCCCCAGCCGGTGCGCTGGACGACCAGCGCCCGGCGGTGGTCGACGACGAGCGCCTCGATGGCGAGCCACTGATCATCGCGCAGCCGGGCCTGCGCCCCGGCGAGCTCGCGAAGCACGGTCTCGGCCCGCTCGCGAACGGCGCTTCGGTCGAGCTCGGTCGGGGCGGCGGAGGCGGCGGCGCCGTCGTCGGGGCCTCGGTGGTCGGGGGCTGGCACGGGCTGGTCCATGGCGTCTATGTAACCCTGCCGGACTGACGCGGGGCGAACCGGTGAGCCGCCCTGTGGACAACTCGCCTGTCGACCGAGATGGTTCATCCGACTGGGGCAATCGGGTTGTCCACAGGGGCGGGTTGTCCACAGCTGAAGAGAAATCTCCGTGAGGCCGGTGCGCTCGGCCGCACTCTTCCGTCATGACTCACGACGACCCGACCACCGCGTCCCACCTCCGGCTCCCCGGAGACCACCTGCTGCAGATGCACGGCCCCGCGGACATGGCCGCGATGCTGCCCTACCTGCTGGGCTTCTACCCGGACGACAGCATCGTCGCGGTCGCCCTGTACGGCCCGACCGGTCAGCACGGCGGAGCGATCCGGGCGGACATCCCCGAGGATCCGAATACCTGGCCGACCGCCGCCGCGGGCCTCCTGCAGCTGCTGGTCGAGCTCTCGGAGGAGCGGGAGCGGCGTCCTGACGCGGTCCTGATCTACCTGTGCCGTGATCCCGAGCCGGGGGCCCGCCCGGTCGTGACCCAGCTGCGTCCGCTCGCCGACCAGCTGCTGCTGGCGCTCCGGGCGCTCGGTGTCCGGCCCAAGGAGGCGCTCTGCGTCTCCGGCGGCCGCTGGTGGTCCTATCTCTGCACGGATCCGGGCTGCTGCGATCCCGATGGCACCTCGGTCGTCGCGGGGCGGGATCCGCGCGCGGTGGTGGCCGCCGCCACCTATGCGGGCCTCGCGCCGCGCGGCAGCCGCAAGGCCATCGCGGCCGCCTTCAGACCGATCAGCGCGTCGGCGGCGGATGCGCAGCGCCACGCGTTGGAGTTGGAGCTGAGCCGGCTGATCAAGAGCCTCGCCGCGCCGGACGGCGAGGCGCGGGAGCTGGAGGCCACCCAGCGGCTGATCGCCCAGGCCATGGCAGCGGCCGGCACCGACCCGCTGCGCCTGGACGAGGGGCAGGTGGCCCGGCTGCTGGTCGGCCTGCAGAACCGGACCAATCGTGACTGCGGCGCCGAGTACGCCGAGCCGGACGAACTGGTCGCCGCCCAGCGGCTGTGGCGCTTCCTCACCCGGCGCTGCGTGCCGCCCTACGACGAGTTCGCGAAGGCACCGCTCACCCTGCTGGCCTGGACGTCCTGGCTCGCCGGCGACACGGCGACCACCCGGGTCGCGTTGGCTGAAGCGCTCGAACTGGATCCCGCCTACACACTGGCCGACCTGCTGTACCACTCGCTCAACAGCGGGCTGGAACCGGACGGCCTGCTCCGGGTGGTGCGCGCGGAGCGCGTCCGCCGGGCAGCCCGAGGAGGCCGAGGCAGCGAGTCCGGCTCAGCGCCACAAGCCTTTGCCGACGACTTCGATGACGAATCGTCAGAGCCCGTCGAGCCGCCCGCCGAACCAGTGGCTCCGGCAGCCGGTCCGACCGGGCGCCGGGCGCCGCGCCCGCCTTCCATGGTGGAGGTGCGCCGAGGCACCGACCGGTCCGACCGCCGCACCCCGGGACTGCCCACAGCGGGCCCAGCGGCCGGGCCGAGCGCAGGGCCGAGCCCGTCCGCTGCGAGTGGCCAGGGGGTGGTCCCGCCCCAGCGCGGCCGCAGGGGCCCCGGAGAGTCGCAGCAGCGGCTGGCCGCGCCACAGCCGCCTCCTGCTTCGGACCAGTCGGCGGGCGGCTCGGCGGTGCGGCCGGAGGTGGCGCACGGCCTCTTCGCCGGGCTCGCGCACCTCGCCGCTCGCTGTCGCGGCCGGAAGGCCAACACCACCACGATCGGAGCCTGACATGACCAGCCGCCCGCTCCCGCCCCGGCGTACGTCCCACGCACGGACCACCTCGGTGCCCGCTCCGGCATCGCGGACCGTCCTGGGGCCGACGTCGCAGGAGCCGCCTGCCCCGCAGGAGCTGTGCCCGCCGCCGGATCCGTCTTCTTCCCCCGCTCTGCCCACTGCTGGCACATCGTCCCCAAGGGCGCGCGCCGCACGGATGGCGGCCGTGCCGCCGATCCGGCCCACCGGTCCGTCCGCTCCGTCCGGTGTGGTGTTCCGCCCGCCTGGGTCCCCCCAGCCCCGGCTGGTTGCCGGCCCCCGTTGCCCACTCCGGCCCGGCACGACGGACGCCGTCGCCGTACCGCCGCGACGGCCCGCCCGCCCGCCGAGGTGCCGATCGGCCCGCGGTGCGAAGATCCCGCGCACCGCGCGCCACGGCTGCTGGCCGCCGCTCTCCCGCGACCGGCGCTGTTGTCGACCGCTACAGCTGGCCGCGGACCATGCGGATCAGCCGGTCCAGCACCTGTCCGCCGCTGACGCGCAGGCCGTCGTGCTCCCACTCGTTGGTCACCCAGGTCCGCAGGCCGCGGACAGCGTCAGCGGTGGCCAGCGAGTCGGCGGTGTCGACGTACATGTCGTCGTGGTAGACGGCGGCGGCCACCGGGACCTGGTTGGCCGCCAGGACGTCCGGCGCGTAGAGGTCGGGCCAGTCCGCACGCTTGGCCAGCAGGTCCGCCGTCTCCTGCAGTGGGTGCAGCGCCGGATCGGTCTCGAACATCCAGGGGTAGATCATCTCCCCGGTGAAGCGCACCGGGGCACCGTCCTCCAGCGCCCGGATCGCGTCGAACTCGGGGAATTCGGCGCGGACCTGCTCGGCGGCCCAACCGGACGGTCCGGGGTCCACCGACCGCTGCCCGTAGATGGACTCGTGCAGCACGGCGTAGAGCGGGCTGTCGGCGAAGGAGAGCTTCGCCTGGGCGCCCGCAAGGAAGGTGTCGGAGAGCTCCAGTCCCGCGCTGCCACGGACCCAGGCGTCCTCCAGCAGGTAGTGCAGGGTGTCCGAGCCGCTGCCGGCGCCGAGCAGCAGCCCGAGCGCCTGGAACGACCGGACGGTCAGCTGCCCGCCGCCCGGCAGTGCGGCGGGTGCGGCTGCCAGGTGCTCGGCGATCCGCCGCACGACCTCGACGTCCTGCGGGTAGCGCGCGTAGTGCGCGGCGTTCTTCCGTGCCACTCGCGGGTACGCCGCCCGGTACACATCTGCCGCGCTGCTGCGCAGGCCTGCCAGACCACCGGTCACCAAGGCCTCGCGCAGTCCCTCGGGGGCCAGCGACAGGTAGGTGAGCGTGCAGAAGCCGCCGAAGCTCTGCCCGAGCAGGCTCCACCTGCCCTGCTCGCCCAGCAGCCGGCGCCTGATCATTTCAGCGTCACGGACGATCGAGTCGGCGCGGAAGTAGGAGAGGTACTCGGCCTGCTCGGCCGCGCTGCCGCGCAGCGGCAAGGTCTGCCGCGTCGCCGGGGTCGAGCGTCCGGTGCCGCGCTGGTCGAGCAGCAGTACCCGGTAGTCGTCCAGGGCCCGGTCCAGCCAGCTGTCACGACCCAGCGGTCGGGCCGCCCGCCCACCGGGGCCGCCCTGCAGGTAGAGCAGCCAAGGCAGTTCGGCGCGCTCGTTGCCCACCGCGACCACCTCGCGGGCGTAGACCTCGATCTGCTCGCCCTGCGGAGCCGTGTGATCCAGCGGTACCTGGAAGAGATGGTCGGTCAGGACGACGCCAGGCTGTCGGATCACGACGGACATGAGACTCCTCGGTCTGTGGTCGGTGCGGCGGGTGCGCGCATGATTCCGCGAGTGTTGACGCCGACGACACCACCTGAGCTGGTCACGAGTGCGGGTCGGCGTCGACCAGTGGACTTCCCGGTACGGGCAGTGCCACCTCGGCACCGTATCCTGACGCCGAGTGAGCGCCACCCTTGCCGTCCGCTCAAGGGCGCCCGGCTCCCGTTCGTGCCACAGCGAGCGCAGTGGGGCGCCTGCCGTGCCCCGGTTGCCCCGACCACCTTGGTCCGCCGTGCGGCGGGGCGTGACCTGTGCCCGGTGCGCTGCGTTCACTCAGGGGGGCGCCACCGAGCCCGCCGTGGTTGGTGGCCCCCGCGATGGGGGAAGGCGAGACCGGTCGATCCGGACCAGGCCCACGGTGATCCCGGCACTCCGCCGGGGGGAGCCTGGCCGAGCGCGCGCGTGAGAGAGACCACCCACGGCGGTCGTGGCCTGCGGGCCCGCCCCGCCGGTCGACAGGAGGAGAGCTCGGTGACGGCCCCCAGGTCAGCACAGACCGCGCTGCCGGCCGAGACGGTCGGTGGCTCCCGGACCGTTCCCGGGCGGCCCGAGCCGTCCGGCGGCGGTCCTGGCCGTCCGGCGGCGCAGGCCCGTCGGCTGCCCGTGTCCACCCATGCGGATGTGCTCTGCGTGAGTGCCCCGGCGATGGCCGCCTCCGGCTCTGACGGGCAGCTGCGCGGGTACGGACTGCACGGCTTCTTCCGCTCAGGCGTCCGCGCGTTGAGCCGGATGGAGCTGAGGGTCGGCGGGGCGGAGCCGCTCGCGCTCCAGGGCGACCTCTCCTCGGCGTCCCAGGTCCGGTTCCTCGGCGCGGTCCGACTGCCCGGTGAGTTGGACCCTGATCCGGCGCTGACCGTGGAGCGCCTGCGCCATGCCGACGGCTCGGAGACGATCACCTTGCGCAACGCCGGCGGTCGGCCTGCCCGGCTGCCGCTGGAGATCGCGCTCGGCACCGACCTCGGCAGCCTCGCGGAGATCGCTGCCGGGGCCCGCCCACCGGACGTTCCTGGCCAGGTCCAGTCCGCAGGCCTGCGCTGGATCGGGCGTGGCCACAGCGCGACGGTCAGCGCCAAGCCCTCGCCGCACGCGGTCCTGGCCGGCGCGGGGGTGCTCCGCTGGGACCTTGAGGTGCAGCCAGGCGCCCGCTGGTCGGTGGAGCTCCGGGTGGAGGTGGAGACCACTGCCACCACGACCACCGTCCGTCCGGCGATCGGCCGCGGTGCCGGCGTGCCGGCACCCTGGACGGACGTGGCGATCCGCTGCGACGACTCCCGGGCCGAGTTGCTGATGACCCGCTCGCTGGACGCCCTCGGCGCACTCCTGCTCGCCGACCCCGACCGGCCGACCGACCTCTACACGGCGTCAGGAGCGCCGTGGCGATTCGGGTTGGCCCCGGCTGACGCCCTCTGGGCCGCCCGGTTCACGCTGCCACTGGGTACCAGGCTGGCCGCGGGCACGCTGCGAGCGCTGGCGCGCCGTCAGCAGGCACTGACGCCCCGAGCGGGTGGGGGCGCCGTTGCCGGCAGTGGTGGGGGTGCCGCCGTCGGAGCCGCCAAGTCCGAGGGGATCATCCCAGGACCGCTGCGCCACGGCGGTCCTGAGCTTCCGCCCTCCTGCACCGCCACTGAGGCGACCCTGCTCTTTGTCACCGTGCTGGCCGAGGCCTGGCGCTGGGGCATGCCCCGGCAGGAGGTCGCGGAACTCCTGCCCGCCGCTGAGCGGGCCCTGGCCGCACTGCGCGCGGCCGACGAACACGGTTTGGTCGACGGCTTCGTCACCGACTTCGGCCGCCTGTCCGAGGACCGTGCGGCGCAGCCGGCAACAGCGCGCTGTGAGGTCCAGGCACAGGCGCATCGGGCCGCCCTGCACGGAGCCGAGCTGCTGGAGGCCTTCGGTCGACCGGGCGCCGCGGCCTGGCGGGAGTGGGCCGAGGGGCTGCGCGCCCGGTTCCGGGAGCGGTTCTGGGTCGATGACCTGTCCGGTGGCCGCCCGGCAGCTGCCTTGTCGGCCGGCGGGCGACCGCTTCCCGCGGTGGCCGCTTCCTTCGTCCACCTCCTCGACCTGGGACTCGCGGCGGACGGCGGCGCGCTGCCCGGCTTGCTCGACCGGGAGCAGACCAGGCTGCTGGCCCACCGGTTGGTTGCCCCCGAGCTGGACTGCGGCTGGGGTCTGCGCACGCTGAGTGCCAAGTCGGCCCGCTTCAACCCGCTGGGCCATCGCAGCGGCGCGGTCCGGGTGCAGGAGACGGCCATGGCTGCTGCCGGCCTGGCCGAGGCCGGGTTCGAACGCGAGGCAGGTGTCATGCTCGAGGGGCTGCTCGCGGCCTCCACCCACTTCGCCGGGCGTCTGCCCGAGATGTACGCGGGGGAGCAGCGCCTGCCGGACTGCCCGCCCGCGCCCCACCCGGCGGCCTGCCGTCCGGCGGCCGGGTCCGCGGCAGGCGCCGTGCACGCGATCCTGGCCCTGGCCGGTGTCCGCCCGGATGCTCCGGCCAAGCGCGTGGTGGTTCGCCCGGCAAGTACCGCCCCGCTCGGCGAGCTCGAACTCTCCGGGCTGCGGGTGGCCGGGGAGCCGTTCGCGGTCCGGGTCAGCCGAATCGGTGTGGCAGTGGTGGAGGAGGCCTCTGCTGATCTGCAGTTGGGGGCGAGCTGACACCAGGCGGACGGCACCACTTCCCACGGCGCACTTCCCATGGCAGCCCGAGGAGCACCGGCACATTGCGCTGATCCGAGCCGGGCTGAGCTTGGCTGAGTCTGGTTCAGCCGAGCCTGGCGCCGACCGGCTCACCCGGCTCACCCCGGCTGAGCCGGATTGCGCGACCTCGTGTTTATCGTCAGAAAGACGACTATGATCGACGCCATGTCGCGCTATGACCCGTCGGCCTTTCCCCCGTTCGCAGTCACGGTCGACCTGGTGGTGCTGACGGTCCGGGAGCACGAGCTCTGCGCGCTGCTGGTGCGCCGGGGCGAGCCGCCCTTCCAGGGCTACTGGGCACTTCCTGGCGGCTTCGTGCGCCCGGACGAGGGCCTCGGTGAGGCGGCCTCACGCGAGCTGGCCGAGGAGACCGGCCTGCGCGCCCACTCCAGCGCGGGCCAGGCGGCAGCCGGCGCACACCTGGAGCAGCTGGCCACCTACGGTCATCCGCAGCGTGATCCGCGGATGCGCGTGGTCAGCGTGGCCCACCTGGCGCTCGCACCCGACCTGCCCACCCCCAAGCCGGGCGGTGACGCGCGGGGCGCCCGCTGGGCACCTGTCAGCGAATTGCTCGGGCCTGGCCTGGCGGACCGTGATCCACTCGCCTTCGACCATGAGTTGATCCTCGCCGAAGGCGTGGAGCGCGCCCGTTCCAAGATCGAGTACTCCGCGCTGGCCACGGCGTTCTGCGCGGAGGAGTTCACCGTGGGCGAGTTGCGGCGCGTCTACGAGGCGGTCTGGGGGGTGGCGCTGGACCCGCGCAACTTCCACCGCAAGGTCACCGGTACGCCAGGCTTCCTGGTGCCCTCCGGCGGCACGACGACCCGTCAGGGTGGCCGCCCTGCACAGCTGTTCACCGCAGGCGGCGCCACCGTGCTCAATCCCCCGATGCTGCGCCCGGAGTCCTGAGGCCAAGGCGGCCCGCCGGCCCCGGGCTCGCGGCCGGGCTCGCCGAGCCGTCCGTCGGCGGCCCGGTCGGCCACCGCGTCGGCCACCGCGCGGCTGCCGAGCCGTCCGTCGGGCCGGCCGTCGAACGCGGACCGGGTCGTCCGGGTGAACGCCGGTGCGGTTGCTGTCCCCTGATCGAGTGAGGTGGGCAGCCTAGTTGTCCGCGCCGCCTGGGCAATGCCCGAAATCTCCCGATGCTCCCCCTAGGGTGCTGAATTCGGAGCGGGCGCTGAACCCGATGCGGCCGCCGGCCGCGCCGCCAGGGCAGCCGGAGCACGTGGGAGCAGCCAGTGATGATCCAAGTCAATGGACTCACCAAGGTCTACCGCCGTGGCCGCCGCCCGGCGCTGCTCGATCTCGGCTTCGACGTCGGCCCCGGGACGGTCACGGCCCTGCTGGGGCCGCAGGACGCGGGCAAGACCACCGCACTGCGCCTCATGGTGGAGCTGGAGCGGGGCAAGGGCGTGACGCTCTTCGACGGGCGCGCCTACCGGCGTCTGCGCCGTCCTGAGCGGTCGGTCGGTGTGCTCCTCCCGACGGCGCATCAGCGGCCGGGCAGCCCCGGACGGACCGCGCGCGGTCACCTCTGGATGCTGGCCGCCCAACTCGGTGTCCCGGCCCGGCGCGCGGACGAGCTGCTGGAGCAGACCCGGCTGGCCAGCGTCGCCGAGCACCGCTTGCGGGCGTTCTCCCCGGGGATGAACCGCCGCCTCGCGCTCGCGGCAGCGCTGCTGGGCGACCCCGCCGCGCTGCTGCTGGATGCCCCGACCGAGGGGTTGTCGCCGCGCAACGCCGAGTGGCTGCACGCCTTCGTACGGGCCTTCCCGGCCGGCGGCGGATCGGTGGTGGTGACCACCCGCAGCCCGCAGGAGGCGGCGCTGCTGGCCGACCGGGTGGTCACCCTCGACGACGGGCGGCTGGTCGCCGATCAGCCGGTCGCCGAGTTCCGCCGCACCAGGCTGCATCCGGAGGTCGCCGTCCGCGGCCCCCAGATGGCGCGGCTGGCCGACCTGCTGCTGGCACAGGGGGCCCAGGTGCGCGAGGACGGCAGCGCCCGCCTCGCGGTGAGCGGCTACGGGCGCATGGAGATCGGTGAGCTCGCCTACCGCAATGGCATCCTGCTGCACGAGTTGGCCGATCGGGTGGTCGAGCAGCCGGCGCCGCGCGCCGCGCTGCCGGCCGCTGCCCGCCCGGGCGGCGCATCCGCGGTGCAGGTGCGGCGGGTCGGCGCGCTCGCCGCCGGCGTGCGAACCAAGACCCTGCCGTCCGGCCGTTCGGGGCGCTCCGCAGGCGCCTCCGCAGTGGGCTCGGGCGCGGGGTCGGGTTCCTCCGCAGGCTCCAGCGCCTCGGCTGCCTTCGGCGCCGCCATCGCTCCCGCCGCTGCCGCCCCCACCTCGGCCTCCGCCCCCACTTCCGCTCCCACCGCCACCGCCACGTCCAGCTCCACCGCCCAGCGCACCTCGGTGGCGCCTGCCACCTCCACCGGCCGCCCGGCCCGTCAGCTGCCTGAGCCCGCCGATCTGGCCGGGCTCACAGTCACGATGGAGCTCGCGACCCTGCCCGAGCCCGCCACCGCTCCGGAAGCCGCCTCCGTGCCCCAGCCCGCGCCTGCCACCCAGCCCGCGCCTGCCACCCAGCCCGCGCCGGCCACCCAGCCCGCGCCGGCCACCCAGCCCGCGCCCACCGTGCCGCCGGCTCCCGCCGCCCCAGCTGCTCCCGCCGCCTCAGCCGTGCCGCCATTGCCTGCCGCGCCCGCCTTCCCGTCCGTCCCCGCCTCGGCACCCACCCCGCAGCCCTTGACCGGGCCCGATCACTGGAACGGATGATCCCGTGCGCGTACTCGCCTACGAAGGGCGCCGCCTGCTGGGCCTCCGGTCGAGCTGGCTGATCCTCGCCGCCACCCTGCTGGCGGGCGCCGTCCTGGCGGCCGTGCTCGCCCGCCGGGACGCCCCGGGGCCGCTGACCACGGAGGCGACGGCCCAGTTGGTCACAGCGGGGCTCCCGGTGCTCGCGATCCCGCTCGCAGCCGTGGCCGCCGGGCTGCTCGGCGCGCTGGCCGCGGCCCATGAGGTGCGGTGCCCCGGTCTGCCGGCTTCCCAGATCCGCTATGCCGCCCGGCTGCGCCTCCTGCTCGCCAAACTCGGGGTGATCGGCGCCGTCTCCGCGCTGCTCGCCTTGGCGACGCTGCTGCTGGATTCGCTCGCGATCCGGCTGGCCCTGCCGAACGCCGGCCCGGGCTCCTCGGTCCAGGTACTCACCCCCGAACTCCTGCGCAACGACCACCGGATGCTGCTGCTGCTCCTGACCTTCGGCGCACTGGTCGTCGGCGCGGGGTGGAGCGGGGTGCTCGCCGCGGCGCTGACCCGCAGCGCGGTCGCCGGGATCCTGCTGCTGTGCGCGCTGCCGACGCTGGTCGAGCAGCTCGCGCTGCCGGCCGCGCTCGAACTGCTGCACCACGAGGGCGTCTCCTGGGCGCCGACCCACCTGGCGCGGATGCTGGCCGTGGTGCTGCTGCCGGTCGCGGTGCTGCTCGCCGGCTGCTTGCTGGCCCAGACCCGCCGCCGCGCGCTCTGACGCTCCCGCACCGCGCGCACCCTCCGCATCGCGCGCACCGTGTGCACCCTCCGCACCGCCCGAGCCACCCGACTTCCCCCCTCCAGTCGACCAGTCTTGACGGTCGGTCAGCACCGTTGCGACCTCCTCGCCCGGCTCGCCGTCACGGACGCTCGGGCCGCCGTCACGGATGCCCCGCCCGCCGCCCCGCCCCTCCGGTCACTCGGTTCCCGCCAACCCCATGACCGGTATAGCCACTTCTTCCTGATAAGAAGTCAATTATCCGGGCATGGGCGATCACCCTTTCGTGTGCTTTTCACGAGAATCCTCAAGTCGGGCCCGCCGATCGCCGACAAAGGACGTGTGAGTACCCTTGCGCACCCCGCCATGACCGTCGCCCGCACCGCTGAGGCCCCTGCGCCCGGCGCTGTCGAGCTCGACCGTTTCTCCTACGCCGATCGGCCGACCCCGCCCGTCCCCCGATGGGACGGGGTCGAGAGCGATCTCGCCCGAGTCGGCCGCAAGACCACCAGCAGCCGCGGCCGCGGGTTGCACGGGCAGCTGGTCCAGCAGCTCGGCCAGATGATCGTCTCCGGTGACCTCGGGGCCGACCGCCCACTGGTCCCCGAGGAGATCGGTCAGCGCTTCGAGGTCTCGCGCACGGTGGTGCGCGAGTCGCTGCGCGTGCTGGAGGCCAAGGGCCTGGTCAGCGCCCGTCCGAATGTCGGCACCCGGGTCCGCCCGGTCAGTGACTGGAACCTCCTCGACCCTGACATCATCGAGTGGCGCGCCTTCGGCCCGCAGCGCGACGAGCAGCGGCGTGAGCTCTTCGAGATGCGCTGGGCGATCGATCCGCTGGCCGCGCGCCTGGCCGCCGGGCACGGCCGCGAGGACATCCAGCAGCGGTTGGCCGAGATGACCGAGATCATGAGCCACGCGGCGGCCCAGGGCGATCTGATCACCTTCTCGCGCGCCGACGCCGAGCTGCACGCCCTGGTCCTGCAGATGGCGGGCAACCGCATGCTGGAGCACCTGTCCGGCATCGTGGGGTCAGCGCTGCAGGTCAGCGGTGGTCCGGCGACGGCCTGCGAGCGGCCGTCCGAGTCGTCGGTCAGCGTGCACGCCCGCCTGGTCGAAGCGATCGGCACCGGGGACGGCACGGCCGCCGAGGCGGCCATGCGCGCCTTGCTCACCGTTCACCCGGACGTCGAGCACGCGGTGCCCGGGCCTCGCGAGCACTGAGCGCGGCCGGCCACGGAGCCGTCGGACCGTCGGTCATGGAGCCATCGGGCCTGGGCAGTGCCCTCCGGATGCCGCGCGGCAGCACACCGCGATCCACCCGGAGGGCCCGCCCCCAGACCCCGCGGTCACCACGACCACGACACCGGGCCGACAGCCCGACCAGCGGATTCGGTTCGGGTCCGAGCTCCGACCTCGGCCAGGATCTCGGCCGGGATCTCGGCCAGGAGTCCGTCCGGAGCACGCTCGGGAACCCGGTCGGGGAGGCGTGTGACCTGTGCCACGAGCGGCATGCGTAACACTTGAGGGGCGGCAGCGATGTGTACGGAGCGGAAGCAGCTCCGGAATACCCGCGCCATGTCAGAATGCTGTGTTGGTTGGTCTGCGGCGCTGCTGCCGTTCCAGTAACCCAGCGTCTGCAAACCCCAGTCCTCAAGTCCGAGCCGGTCGGAACCTGTCGTGCCCCGTGGCACGTGCTCCTTCCTCGCCCTCTCGGGCGGTCCGGTACGGGTTCGAGTCCACTCTTCGTCCGAGAGGTTGTTCGTGTCGGCCAGCACATCCCGTTCGCTCCCCCCCGAGATCGCAGAGTCCGCGGCCCTGCTGGCGCTCATCGAGCGGGGCAAGGCCCAGGGGCAGATCGCCGGTGACGACGTGCGTCAGGCCTTCGAGGCGGACCAGATCCCGGTCACCAAGTGGAAGAACGTCATGCGCAGCCTCAACCAGGTGCTGATTGAGGAAGGGGTGGACCTGATGGTGAGCGCGGCCGAGCCGTCCGCCGCCAAGCGCAAGAGCGTCGCTGCCAAGAGCGCCACCAAGCGCACCGCGACCAAGGCGGTCACCACTCGTACGCCGGTCGCGCAGACCAAGCCGCCGGTGCGGATCGCGCCGTCCCCGGTGGTGTCGTCCGCTGCCGTGGCTGCCGCGGTCTCGGTCACCTCGGTGACGGTCGGGGCCTCGCTGGACGAGTCGGTGACGCTCGACTCGACGGGTGCCGTGGTGAAGAAGGTCGCCGCCCCCGCCGCTGCCAAGAAGACGGTGGCCAAGAAGGCCGCCGCCCCCGCCAAGAAGACCGCTGCCAAGAAGACCGCCGCCAAGGGCGAGAAGGGCGGCGAGGAGCTGCTCGGCGAGGAGGAGGTCCTCGAGGACGCGGCCGCGCCCGGCGCCAAGACCGAGACCGAGGGTGAGCCGGAGGAGGAGTCGGAGGGCTTCGTCCTCTCCGACGACGACGAGGACGACGCGCCGGCCCAGCAGGTCGCCGTCGCCGGTGCCACCGCCGACCCGGTCAAGGACTACCTCAAGCAGATCGGCAAGGTCCCGCTGCTCAACGCGGAGCAGGAGGTCGAGCTCGCCAAGCGGATCGAGGCCGGCCTGTTCGCCGAGGACAAGCTGAGCCAGGCCGACAAGCTGGCTCCCAAGCTCAAGCGCGAGCTGGAGATCATCGCCGAGGACGGCCGCCGGGCCAAGAACCACCTGCTGGAGGCCAACCTCCGTCTGGTGGTCTCGCTGGCGAAGCGCTACACCGGTCGCGGCATGCTCTTCCTGGACCTGATCCAGGAGGGCAACCTCGGTCTGATCCGCGCGGTCGAGAAGTTCGACTACACCAAGGGCTACAAGTTCTCGACCTACGCGACCTGGTGGATCCGTCAGGCGATCACCCGCGCGATGGCCGACCAGGCCCGCACCATCCGCATCCCGGTGCACATGGTCGAGGTCATCAACAAGCTGGCCCGTGTCCAGCGCCAGATGCTCCAGGACCTGGGCCGCGAGCCCACCCCGGAGGAGCTGGCCAAGGAACTCGACATGACCCCTGAGAAGGTCATCGAGGTCCAGAAGTACGGTCGCGAGCCCATCTCGCTGCACACCCCGCTGGGCGAGGACGGCGACAGCGAGTTCGGTGACCTGATCGAGGACTCCGAGGCGGTCGTTCCGGCGGACGCGGTCTCCTTCACCCTGCTCCAGGAGCAGCTGCACTCGGTGCTCGACACCCTGAGCGAGCGCGAGGCGGGTGTGGTCTCGATGCGCTTCGGTCTGACGGACGGGCAGCCGAAGACGCTGGACGAGATCGGCAAGGTCTACGGGGTCACCCGTGAGCGCATCCGCCAGATCGAGTCGAAGACCATGTCCAAGCTGCGCCACCCGTCGCGCTCCCAGGTGCTGCGCGACTACCTGGACTGATCATCGGTCCAGTACGGCGGCATGATCCGAGGGCCCGAGACAGTTCCGCTGTCTCGGGCCCTCGGGCGTTCGGCTCGCCCGTCACGTTCGACCCCCCGTCATCCGGCGGCCTGCCGAGTCCCCCGTTCGGGTGGCTCAATACGGGCTGATGGGCACTCAGCGTGAGATAGTGACTACGCTGTGGCGGTTGCCTGCTGTCGAACCGCCCGGAGTGCACCGTGATGTCCCTCTCGTCCCATCCGCCCGGCACCGACAACCGCCCGGCGCCGAGCGTCTCGGATGGCGCCCGCCCCTCGCACGGCGCGCGCCGGCGAGCCGCCGGACTGGCGCTGCTCGCCGTACTGCCGGCCGCGATGCTCTCGTTCGGCGCCTCGCCCGCACAGGCCGACCGCCGGATCGTGGGCGGCTGGGCGGACACCGCGGTGCAGCGGCCCTGGATGGTCGCGGTCGCCAGTCGCGCCCAGTTCGGGGACGCCCGCTCCGGTCAGTTCTGCGGCGGGACCCTGGTCACGCCGACCAAGGTGGTCACCGCCGCGCACTGCTTCTACGACGAGCGGGAGGGGCGGCCGACCAAGCGGCCCGGCCTCGCGGTGATCGTCGGGCGGACCGATCTGACCGGCCAGGACGGTGTGGAGGTCCCGGTCACCAACGTCTGGATCCACCCGCAGTACTCGTATCTGCAGAACATGCAGGATGTGGCGGTGCTCACACTGGCTGCCCCGCAGGATCCCCGCGGGGTGCTGCCGATGGTCGGGCAGGACGAGACGGCGCCGTACGCCGCCGGCACCCGGGCGCAGGTCTACGGGTGGGGTGACACCAGCGGGCGCGCGACGTATGCGAACACGCTGCACGGGGTGGATGTGCCGATCGTGGCCGACGCGGTGTGCGCGCGCGACTACCCGGGCGGCTCCGATGGCGCCTTCGATGCCCGCGGCATGGTCTGCGCCGGAGAGTCGGAAGGCGGCAAGGACGCCTGCCAGGGCGACAGCGGTGGTCCGCTGGTGGTGAACGGCAGACTGGTCGGTGTGGTGTCCTGGGGCGCCGGCTGCGCGGAGGCTGGGCACCCGGGCGTCTACACCCGGCTGGCCGCGGTGGCGGACACGGTCAGTGCCCAGTTCTGAGCTGCCACAGTGGTCAAGTGTCACAGCGGTCCGCGTCACGGTGGTCACACAGTGTGCTCAGTGCCCAGCGGTCACTGCCTCGCCTGCTCGGCCAGTGACCAGTCAGTGACGCTCTGCGGTCGGCTGAATATGACGCTGGGCGGCAGGCCGCTAAGCCTGCCGCCCAGTGGCCGGCCCGCAAGGGTCGACCTCAGCACGTCAAAGGGGGCGCCGGTGATCAGCGCTCGTCGTTGTCGGCCGAGGCCGCCGTGGTGGCGAGACGACCGCTCTCGTCCTGTATCTCCACGGCGATCTTCTTGAGCTCCGGCTCGAACTTCCGCCCATGGTGGGCGCAGAAGAGCAGCTCTCCGCCACTGGCCAGTACGACGCGCAGGTATGCCTGGGCGCCGCAGCGGTCGCAGCGGTCAGCCGCGGTGAGCGGGCTCGCAGGTGTCAGAACAGTAGTCACGTCGCCTCTTCTCTAGCTCGACGAGCTGTCGTACCAGGGTCAACATCCAACCAGGCCGAAAACGTTCCCGCTCGTGGCTTTTCTTCTCTGAGGATTCTGCTGTGTTGATGAGGACGTGCCCCGGGCGCCGGTGGTTCATGCCTGCCGGATTCCGCGACTTGTCCACCACCTCGAACGCATCTTCGAACTGTTGTCCGAGGGTGGGCGTAGCATAATCCCCTACTGGGTTGGAGCATAAGCCCCGCCCCGAGCACCGGTAGCCTGCATCTCGGCAGTTCCAGCGCTCGCGGCCGGTTCGACGGCCCGCCAGGATCCGTCGGGCACGGGCGAAATGGCACTCCCGCGCGGCCAACCGGGTTCGGCCCGTGTTCGCGCAGCGCGTACAAGCTGCGGAGCCGGGGCGATCCGTGCAGTGGCCGGGCGCGAGGTCGGGGCGCGGCTGGGGGAGGTCCGGGGAACCGCCGCCGGACCGAGTCAGAAGTCTCATTGGAGGAGTGCACCGCGTGAGTGCCGAAACGACCGTGCCACCCGCCCTGCGTGCCGCGGAGGACGGATCCAACTACACCGCTCGGCATCTGCTCGTCCTTGAGGGGCTCGAAGCGGTCCGCAAGCGGCCCGGTATGTACATCGGCTCCACCGACAGCCGCGGCCTGATGCACTGCCTCTGGGAGATCATCGACAACGCGGTGGACGAGGCGCTGGGCGGCTTCTGCGACCGGATCGACGTCGTCCTGCACGACGACGGCTCGGTCGAGGTCCGGGACAACGGCCGCGGCATCCCGGTGGACGTGGAGCCGAAGACCGGCCTGTCCGGCGTCGAGGTCGTGATGACCAAGCTGCACGCCGGCGGAAAGTTCGGCGGCGGCTCCTACGCCGCCTCCGGCGGTCTGCACGGCGTCGGCGCCTCGGTGGTCAACGCGCTCTCGGCCCGGCTGGACGTCGAGGTGGACCGCAACGGCCACACCCACGCGATCAGCTTCCGCCGCGGCACCCCCGGCATGTTCACCGAGCTGAGCCCGGACGCCCCGTTCGACCCGGCGAACGGCCTGGCGAAGACCCGCAAGGTGCCCAAGGCCCGCACCGGCACCAGGATCCGCTACTGGGCCGACCGGCAGATCTTCCTCAAGGAGGCCAAGCTCTCCCTGGAGCACCTGCACAGCCGGGCCCGGCAGACCGCCTTCCTGGTCCCCGGCCTGACCATCATCGTGCGGGACGAGCGCCTGACGGAGAGTGAGAAGGTCCAGGAGGACACCTTCCGCTTCGACGGCGGGATCGGCGAGTTCTGCGAGTTCCTGGCACCCGACAAGCCGATCTGCGACGTGCTGCGGCTGCGCGGTGAGGGCACCTTCAAGGAGACCGTCCCGGTCCTGGACGAGCTCGGCCACATGACCCCCACCGAGGTCACCCGCGAGCTGGGCGTGGACATCGCGCTGCGCTGGGGCGCCGGTTACGACACGACGCTGCGCTCCTTCGTCAACATCATCGCCACCCCCAAGGGCGGCACCCACGTCACCGGGTTCGAGCGCTCGCTCGCCAAGACGGTCAACGAGGCGCTGCGCGCGACCAAGCTGCTGCGGGTGGCCGAGGACGACGTCACCAAGGACGACGCGACCGAGGGCCTGACCGCGGTGGTCACCGTCCGGCTGGCCGAGCCGCAGTTCGAGGGGCAGACCAAGGAGGTGCTGGGCACCTCGGCGGCCAACCGGATCGTGGCCGCGGTGCTGGCCCGCGAGCTCAAGGCCTTCCTCGGCTCGTCCAAGAAGGACGAGAAGGTCCAGGCCAGGGCGGTGCTGGAGAAGGTGGCCGCCGCCGCCCGCACCCGGGTCGCGGCCCGCCAGCACAAGGAGGCGCAGCGTCGCAAGACCGCGCTGGAGACCTCCTCGCTGCCCGCCAAGCTGGCCGACTGCCGCAGTGACGACGTGGAGCGCAGCGAGCTCTTCATCGTCGAGGGCGACTCCGCGCTCGGCACCGCCAAGCTGGCCCGCAACTCCGAGTTCCAGGCGCTGCTGCCGATCCGCGGCAAGATCCTGAACGTCCAGAAGGCCTCCGTCTCGGACATGCTCAAGAACGCCGAGTGCGCGGCGATCATCCAGGTGATAGGAGCGGGCTCGGGGCGGACCTTCGACATCGACCAGGCCCGCTACGGCCGGGTGATCTTCATGGCCGACGCCGATGTCGACGGGTCGCACATCCGCATCCTGCTGCTGACCCTCTTCCAGCGGTACATGCGTCCGATGGTCGAGCAGGGCCGGGTCTTCGCGGCGGTCCCGCCGCTGCACCGGATCGAACTCACCAACCCCAAGCGCGGCCAGGAGAAGTACCACTACACCTACTCGGACGCCGAACTGCGCCGGACCCTGCTGGAGTTCCAGGGCAAGGGCCTGCGCTGGAAGGAGCCCGTGCAGCGCTACAAGGGCCTGGGCGAGATGGACGCCGACCAGCTGGCGGAGACCACCATGGACCCGCGCTTCCGCACGCTGCGCCGGATCAACCTCGGTGACCTGCCCGCCGCCGAGCACGTCTTCGACCTGCTGATGGGCAATGACGTGGCGCCGCGCAAGGAGTTCATCGTGGACTCGGCCGCGACCATGGACCGCTCGCGCATCGACGCCTGAGCCGCGCGGCGGCGGGGCGTGCTTCCGCGCGGCGGCGTGCCCGCTCCCGCGCGGCAGCCGATCGAGGGGCTCTCCACCCACGGGTGGAGGGCCCCTCGGCCGTTGGTTCAACCCTGGAGCCGATCAGCCGGGCGCCCGTGATCCGTAGCGTCGTAGGCGTCAGATCCTCCCAGCCGAGAGAGAGCGAAGTCCGATGACCGGCATCGCCAACATCCTCGTCATCCTCGCCGTGGTCGTCCTCGTCCTCGGCCGCCAGCTCCGGGCCCGCAAGATCGACACCGAGCGGCGTTTCTGGTTGCTGCCACTGATCCTCTGCGCCCTCGGCCTCAGCGACAAGCAACTGATCGACCCCGCGCACAAGGCCGAGGCGATCGCCCTGCTGGCCGGCTCGCTCCTGGTGGTGCTGGCCATGGGCTCGGTCTGGGGCTGGACCGTCCGGGTCTGGCGGGCGAGCGACGGCAGCGTCTGGACCAAGGGCACCAAGGCCACGCTGGCGGCCTGGGTCGGCATGGTCGCCATCCGGATCGGGATCTTCGCCCTCGGCTCCTCGCTGCACGTCCACCAGAGCAGCAAGGCGCTCTACCTCACCTTCGGGGTGATGCTGCTGGTCCGCGGCGCCGTGGTGAACTGGAGGGCCCGCGGCCTCGACGCCCGGCAGCCGTTCGGCGTGGTGGGCTGAGCCATCGACCTCACCGGCCGCCGCGCAGTCGAAGGAGAGCCCGTGCAACTGGAGAGCTGGACGCGCTGGCCCTCGCGGGAGGCCCGCGAGGGCCGCTCGCGGGCCGGCCTGGTGCTCACCGTCGGGGGCCGGAGCGCCCTGGCCCTGACGGTGGTGCTGGGGACGGTCGACAGCGGCCGGTTCACCGGCCGGGACGCGGTCGCAGCCTGCCTGGCGCTGGTCGCGACCGCGGTCCTCTTCCGGCAGTTCATCCGGAGCACCAAGCGGCACCGGGTCGGCTGGGCCCTGGCGATGGCCGCCCAGCTGCTGGTCGTCGCGGCGCTGGCGAACCACGTCGGCGCCGTCCTGCTGGGCAATGTGATCTGGTGCGGCCTCGCGGTGCTCTCGCTGCTGCGCCTGCCGCTGGCGGCGGCCCTGCCGGTCTGCGCGGGCGCCCTGGCGTCCTACGCCGTGGCCAGCGGTGACAGCTACCTGGCGCTGGTCGCCACCGTGGTCGGCCTGGTGCTGCTCGGCTACCTGCTGCGGCTGGACGCCGAGGCGCGGGGCACCGCCCAGCTGCTGCTGGAGCAGGAGCGGGCCGCGCGGGCCGCCGAGGCGGAGAGCGCGGCGCTGGCCGAGCGGGCCCGGATCGCCCGGGAGATCCACGACGTGCTGGCCCACAGCCTCTCCGCCCAGCTGGTCCACCTGGAGGCGGCCCGGCTGATGCTGGAGCGCGGGGCGGAGCGCGAGCAGATCAGGGACCGGGTGGTGGCGGCCCGGCGGATGGCCCAGGAGGGACTGACCGAGACCCGGCAGGCGCTCTCCGCGCTGCGCGGCGAGTTCACCCCGGTCGGCGAGTTCCTGGTGGAGCTGGCCGACCGCGACCAGGCCCGGCTGACGGTCACCGGTACGCCCCGCCCGCTGCCCGCCGAGGCCGGCCTGGCGGTGCGGCGCACGGCGCAGGAGGCGATCACCAACATCCGCAAGCACGCGCCCCGCTCGCACCGCGCCGTGACGCTGCGCTATCTGGAGCACGAGGTGGAGCTGGAGGTCCGCAACACCGGCGGCCAGCCCGGCCCCGCCGCGGCGGAGCTGGCCGGCAGCGGGAGCGGCTACGGCCTGCTGGGCATGCGGGAGCGGGCCGAATTGCTCGGCGGCAGCCTTGCGGCGGGCCCGGACGGTGACGGCTGGCTGGTCGTGCTGAGGCTGCCGATGTGACCGGGCGGGGGCCCAGGAGGTAGAACCGGGCATGACGAGGGTCTACGGACGGCGAGTGGTGAGCGGGGTGGCGGCGGGTGAACGGGCGGAACGGGGCCGGCGGTGCGGGGGCGGCGACGCGCGTCCTGGTGGCGGACGACCAGACCGTGGTGCGCGAGGGCATCGTCATGCTGCTGGGCCTGCTGCCCGGCATCGAGGTGGTCGGGGCGGCCGCGGACGGTGAGGAAGCCCTCCGGCTGGTGGCGGAGCACGCGCCGGACGTGGTCCTGATGGACCTGCGGATGCCGCGCTGCGACGGCGTGGAGGCGACCCGGCTGATCCGGGCCCAGCACCCGGGCACCGAGGTCGTGGTGCTCACCACCTTCGCCGACGACGATTCGCTCTTCGCCGCGCTCCAGGCCGGCGCCCGCGGCTACCTGACCAAGGACGCGGGGGCCGAGGAGATCGCCCGGGCCGTCGCGGACGTCCGGGCCGGGGCGGCCGGTCTCTCCCCGCAGGTGCAGCGGCGGCTGCTCGAACGCCTCTCCGGACCCGCCGCGCAGAGCGCGCCCGCGCCCGCCGGGCCCGCGCCGGGCGGGCCCGCGCCGCGTCCCTCGGCCGCGCAGCCCGACCGAGCCCGGCCGCTGCCCGACGGCCTGACGGCCCGTGAGGCCGAGGTGCTCGCGCTGATCGCGGACGGCCTCTCCAACACCGAGATCGCCCAGGCGCTCTTCGTCAGCCCGGCCACGGTGAAGACGCACATCAACAACCTGTTCGCGAAGACCGCCGTGCGGGATCGGGCACAGGCGGTCAGTTATGCGTTCAGGCACGGGCTTTCCGGTGGTTCGCAGACCGACTGACCTCACCTCAATGGGTGAAAAGCCCGGCTGAATGCCATATTTCGGTTTCCGACCCGCAATGATGGGATCCGTCAGGGCGCCGTCGGTACGCCGAATGGATCTTCGGGGCGGGTCGTCCGGAGTGCCCGGTGCCGTTCTCCGACGCCCACCGTTCGGTGGTGCATCCCGTGCAGGGAGCAGTCTTGGCACAGCACGAAGTCACCGGATCGACCGGTCCCACACCCCGTCAGGGCCAGCGGTTCGACTGGTGGTCCACTCCCGGCACGGCCGGCCGGTTCGCCCGAGGGCGGACCGGCGCCGCGCGCTCGGCCGTCCCGGTCCAGCGGACCGTCCCCCTGGCTCCGCAGCCACCGGACCCGGCGGTCGCCGAGGTCTACCGCGAGGTGCAGCAGAGCGACGCCTTCCAGGAGATCCGCCGGGACTACCGCCGGTTCGTCTTCCCGGCCACCGCGATCTTCCTCGGCTGGTACCTCAGCTACGTGACCGCTCAGGCGGCCGCGCCGGACCTGATGCGCACCCAGCTCGCCGGCCCGTTCAGCGTGGCCTGGCTGCTGGGCCTGCTGCAGTTCGTCTCGACCTTCGTGATCACCTGGCTCTACGCCCGCAACGCCCGCACCAAGCGCGACCGAGCCGCCCTCGGGCTGCGCTGGGACACCCAGGACCAGCTGCGATGACTCCTACCGTCTTCACCGCAGTGCCGTTCGCCGCGGGCCCGTTCGCCGCGGGTCCGGCCACTGCCAGGCCGGCGGTCACCGCCAGCGGTCAGCACCACGCGCTGGCCGTCGTGCTCTTCGCCATGGTGGTCGTGGTGACGCTGGCGATCACCCTCTGGGTCGGGCGGCGCGGCCAGGCCGCCGAGGACTTCTACGCCGGCGGTCGGGACTTCGGCGCGCTGCAGAACGGCATCGCGCTCTCCGGCGACTACCTCTCGGCAGCCTCCTTCCTCGGCGTCACCGGACTGATCGCCCTGTACGGCTACGACGGGATGCTCTACAGCATCGGCTTCCTGGTCGCCTGGCTGGTCGTCCTCATGTGGGTGGCCGAGCTGGTGCGCAACACCGGCCGCTACACACTGGCCGACGTGCTGGCCACCCGGATGCGCCAGCGCCCGATCCGCGCGGCGGCGGGCAGCGCCAGCGTGGTGGTCACCCTGCTCTACCTGATCGCCCAGATGGTCGGCGCGGGCAGCCTGGTGGCCCTGCTGCTCGGCACCACCGGGGCGGCCGCGAAGACCTGGACCATCGTCGCCGTCGGCGCCCTCATGGTCGTCTACGTGACGGTCGGCGGCATGCGGGCCACCACCTGGATCCAGATCGTCAAGGCCATGATGCTGATGGGCGGTGCGCTGCTGCTCACCTTCCTGGTGCTGGTCCGCTTCCAGGGCGACCTCGCCGAGCTGATGCACGCCGCGGCCCGCAGCAGCGGCGCGGGCGACCGCTACCTGGAGCCCGGCCTCAAGTACGGGGGCTCGCTCACCAACCGCCTCGACTTCGTCAGTCTGGGTCTGGCCCTGGTGCTGGGCACCGCCGGCCTGCCGCACATCCTCTCCCGCTTCTACACCGTCCCCACCGCCCGGGCCGCCCGGCGCTCCACGATCTGGGCGATCGGCCTGGTCGGCGCCTTCTACCTGATGACCGTGGTGCTCGGCCTCGGGGCCACCGCGCTGGTCGGCTCCAAGGCGGTGAAGGCCGCCAACTCGGCCGGGAACACCGCCGTCCCACTGCTCGCGCTCGATCTGGGCGGCGGCGAGGGGAGCACCGGCGGCACCCTGCTCTTCGCCGTCACCTCCGCGATCGCCTTCGCGACGATCCTCGCGGTGGTCGCCGGTCTGACCCTGGCCTCCTCGGTCTCCTTCGCACACGACCTCTACGCCCAGGCGTTCCGCCGCCAGGACCGGCCTCCGGTGACGGACCATCAGGAGGTGGTGGTGGCGCGGCTGGCGGCAGTGGCGATCGGCGGCCTGGCCATCGTGCTGAGCCTCTACGCCCAGCGGCTGAACGTCGCCTTCCTGGTCAGCCTCGCCTTCGCGGTGGCAGCCTCGGCCAACCTGCCCACCCTGCTCTACAACCTCTTCTGGCGCCGCTTCACCACCCGGGGCGCGTGTTGGGCGACCTACGGCGGCTTGGTGCCGGCGCTGGTCCTGGTGCTCTTCTCGCCGGTCGTCTCCGGCAGCAGGACCGCGATGTTCCCCGGGGTGGACTTCCACTGGTTCCCGCTGGAGAACCCCGGGCTGATCTCCATCCCGCTCGGCTTCCTGCTCGGCTGGGTGGGCACGGTCAGCGGCGAGGAGCGCGCCGATCCGGACAAGTTCGCCGAGCTGGAGGTGCGTTCGCTCACCGGCGCGGGCGCGGTCTGACCGCGGCGGGCCGCCGGTGAGGCGCGTTCCGGCACGGGGCCCCGGTCACCACTGGTGACCGGGGCCCCGTGCCGGAACGGCGCGCGGATCAGGGGCGACCGATGAAGTCCGGGCGGTACCCGCTGTTCAACGTGGCGGTCCGGACGTTGGTGCCGGCGTGCGCGGCCTCGATGTAGCGGTTGCCGCCGAGGTAGAGCGCGACGTGGTGGATCCCGCTGACGCTGCCGTCCGAGGACCAGAAGAGCAGGTCGCCGCGCTGCATGCGGCTCGCGCTCACCGGGGTGGTGGCGCCGTACTGGTCGTCGGCGATCCGGGGCAGCGAGACGCCGGCGTGCCGGTAGGACTGCTGGGTGAGGCCGGAGCAGTCGTAGCCGTTCGGGCCGTTGCCGCCCCAGACGAAGGGCTTGCCGAGCTGGGCCTGGGCGAAGCCGACGGCGCTCTCGACCTCGCCGCCCGAGGCGTCGGAGGCGTCGGAGGCGTCGGAGGCGTCGGAGGTGTCCGAGGCGTCCGAGCCGGCACTGGTGGCCGCGACGGACCGGTCGCTGGCGGTGTCGCCGCTGTCGGCGGAGCCGCTGTCCTCGGCCGAGTCGATCCGGTTCAGGTAGATGTCGCGGTGGCTGGTGTAGCGCCACTCGCCGCTGCTGTTCTGGAACCAGTAGACCGAGCCGTCCCAGCCCTGCTCGATGTCCCCGTTGAGTTCACCGGTGGAGGTGTCGGGGCTGTCGGGGGTGTCGGGGGTGTCGGAGCTGTCGTCTGTGGCGCTCCGGTCGCCGTAGCCCTGGTCGTCCGAGCCCGAGTCGTCGGCGCTCTGGTCGTCGCCGGTGGTGGCGGTGCCGTCGGCCGCGTCATCGTCCCCGTTCGCCGGGTCGTCGGTGCTGACCAGGCCAGGGGGCGAGGCAAGGTGCTCGGGCAGCGGGGCCGCGCTCGCCAGGTCGGCGCCCAGGCCGATCGATCCGGCGCCCGCGACGATCGCCGCCGCCAGGCCGACCCGCTGCCGCAGTCGGCCGGCCCGGTGGTGCGGACCCTCCTCGGGCGGCGGAGCGCAGGCGGTCGTCGCGTCCTGGTCGGGTTCGGGCCGGTCGGCTATCGGGTCGGCCGAGGTCAGGTCCGGGTTCAGGTCCGGCTTCATTTCCGGTGCATTCCTTCCGTGCGCCCGGCCGGAGCCGGGACGGCGGGACGGACCGAGACGGCCCCGTCCCGCACGCACTGCGAGGTCCGCGGCCCCCCGCCGGCTCCGGGAACGGAGCGGGCGGCAGGCCGTTCGCGTGGGTGGGGTCCCACGGCCGCCACGCTAAGCAGACCGCGAGCCCGCCCGCGTCGTGGACTGCGCCGACCGGGGGTGCACCGTCGGTGACGGCCTGCCGTCAGCTCCGGTCGGCCACCACCGACCGCACGTCCATCCGCACCGGTGTGCCCGGGGCCTTGGCGCAGCTCTCCGGGCGGGGCGGCTCGCTCAGCCCCCGCACCACCTCGACCAGCCACGCGCGGCCGTCGGCGTGGCGCACCCGGCACCGCCACTCGCCGGCCGCCAGCGGCTCCTGGACCACGCTCAGCGCCTCCGCGGCACTCTCCTCGATCAGCTCGCGCACGGCCTGCTCGGCGGCCTGGGCCGGCCGGTCGTAGCAGGAGCGCCCGCGCGACCAGAGCGGTGCCATCCGCCCGGCCGCGGTGGCCGCCAGCACCTCCTTGGCCGAGGTGTCGGTCAGCCGCCCGTACGCGTAGCCGTACGGCAGCACCAGCATGGTGGGGGAGAAGCGGTGGCCGCCCAGGTGGGTGACCTCCCAGACCTCGCTGTGCCCCGCGGCCGCCAGCTCGGTGGCCAGCGGGCGGCCGAGCAGCGCGCAGCAGCGGTCGCGGCGTCCGTTGGTGCACACCAGGGCCAGCGGGCCGCCGGTGTGCGGCACCCCGAAGCCGCCGTGCTCACCCGCGCCCGCCGCGGCCAGGTCCAGCGTCAGCAGCTCGGCCACGTCCGCCACGTCGGTGCGACGTACCCACCCCCGGCCGGGCGCCGTGTGCGCCAGGATCACCTGGTGCCGGGCCGCCGGGCGGTCGTCGGCGTGCCGGCCCGGACGGCGGATCAGCGCCACCCGCACCCCGGTGCCCTCGCAGGCGGCGTCCAGCGCGCGGCCCAGCCCGGCGTCGAGGTGGCTCTCGGTCATGGCCTTCGCCCCCCACGGGCCGCTCTGCTCGATCAGCAGCCAGGTGGTGGCGGTGGCGGCGGTGGCGGCCAGCGGCTCGGCCAGCTCGGTGGAGAGACTCGTACAGATGCTCACCCGGGCACCCTACCGCCGTGCGGTCCGGTGCCCGGGTGGGGGCATAAGGCGACGTCAGGCGGGTCCGGCCACCGCTGCCAGCGCCGTGGTCACCGGTGTGCCCGAGCCGTCGCGGCGCGGGTCGCGCTCGGGCAGGGCGACCGGCGAACCGTTCGCCGCCGCGCCGCGGGCCGGTGCCGGGCCCGCCCAGGCGAAGGCCAACGCGTCCTCACCGCGCAGGAAGCGCTGGCAGCGCACACCGCCGGTGGCCCGCCCCTTGCGCGGGTACAGCTCGAACGGCGTGACCTTCCAACTGGTCTGCGCCTCACCCGTGAGCGTGCCCGAGGCACCCGCCACCGAGACCACCACGGCGTCCGCGGCCGGATCCACCGCGGTGAACGAGAGCACCCGCGCCCCGTCCGTCAGCTTGATCCCGGCCATCCCGCCGGCCGGGCGGCCCTGCGGCCTGACCTGGCCCGCCGGGTAGCGCAGCAGCTGGGCGTCGCTGGTGATGAAGACCAGCTCCTCCTCGCCGGTGCGCAGTTCGATGGCGCCCACCAGCTCGTCGCCGTCCTTGAGCGCGATCACCTCGAACTCGTCCTTGTTGGCCGGCCACTCCGGGACCACCCGCTTGACCACCCCCTGCACCGTGCCGAGTGCCAGGCCCGGCGAGGACTCGTCCAAGGTGGTCAGCGCGATCAGCCGCTCACCGGCGTCGAGCTTCAGGAACTCCGACACCTGGGCCCCGCCGGCCAGCGACAGGGTCGGTTGCGGCGGCAGCGAGGGCAGATCGATCACCGGCAGCCGCAGCACCCGCCCGGCCGAGGTCACCGCGCCGACGTCGCCGCGCGCGGTGGCCGGCACCGCGGAGACGACCACGTCGTGCTTGGCCCGGCCTTCGAGCACCGGCCCGGCCGCGCCGTCCGCCGTGCGGGCCAGCAGGCCGGTGGCGGAGAGCAGCACCCGGCACGGGTCGTCCGCCACCTCCAGCGGCACCATGAGCGCCGCCGAGGGCACCGCGCCGGCCTCCAGCAGCACCGTGCGCCGCTCGGTGCCGAACTGCTTGGCCACCGCGCCCAGCTCGCCCGAGACCACGCCGCGCAGCCTGCTGTCCGACTCCAGGATCTCGGTCAGCTCGGCGATCTCGGTGAGCAGCTTGGTCTGCTCCGCCTCCAGCTCGACCCGGTCGAAGCGGGTGAGCCGGCGCAGCGGGGTGTCCAGGATGTAGGCGGTCTGCGTCTCGGAGAGCGAGAAGCGCTCCATCAGGCGCTCCTTCGCCTGGGTCGCGTTGTCGCTGGACCGGATCAGCGCGATGACCTCGTCGATGTCGACCAGTGCCACCAGCAGGCCCTCGACCAGGTGCAGCCGCTCCTGCCGCTTGCGGCGGCGGAACTCGCTGCGCCGGCGGACCACCTCGAAGCGGTGGTCGACGTAGACCTCCAGCAACTCCTTCAGCCCCAGCGTCAGCGGCTGGCCGTCCACCAGCGCCACGTTGTTGATGCCGAAGTTCTCCTCCAGCGGCGTCAGCTTGAAGAGCTGCTCCAGCAGCGCCTCGGGGACGAAGCCGTTCTTGACCTCGATCACCAGCCGCAGCCCGTGCTCACGGTCGGTCAGGTCCTTGACGTCCGCGATGCCCTGCAGCTTCTTGGCGTTGACCAGGTCCTTGATCTTGGCGATCACCTTCTCCGGGCCGACCGAGAAGGGCAGCTCGGTCACCACGATGCCCTTGCGGCGCGCGGAGACGTTCTCCACCGTGCAGGTGGCGCGGATCTTGAAGGTGCCGCGGCCGCTCTCGTAGGCGTCCCGGATGCCCGACAGGCCCACGATCCGGCCGCCGGTCGGCAGGTCGGGACCGGGGATGAAGCGCATCAGGGTGTCGAGGTCGGCGTTCGGATGCTTGATCAGGTGCCGGGCGGCCGCGACCACCTCGCTCAGGTTGTGCGGCGGCATGTTGGTCGCCATGCCGACCGCGATCCCGGTGGCGCCGTTGACCAGCAGGTTCGGGAAAGCCGCCGGGAGCACCACCGGCTCCTGCTCGCTGCCGTCGTAGTTCGGCCCGAAGTCGACGGTCTCCTCGTGGATCGACTCCACCAGCGCCATCGAGGCGGCGGTCAGCCGCGACTCCGTGTACCGCATCGCGGCCGGTGGGTCGTCGTTGCCCAGCGAACCGAAGTTGCCGTGACCGTCGATCAGCGGCACGCGCATCGAGAACGGCTGCGCCATCCGGACGATCGAGTCGTAGATCGAGGCATCCCCGTGCGGATGCAGTCGACCCATCACCTCGCCGACCACCCGCGCGCACTTCACGTGCGCGCGCTCCGGGCGCAGGCCCATCTCGTTGGCCTGGTAGAGGATGCGCCGGTGCACCGGCTTGAGACCGTCGCGCGCGTCCGGCAAAGCGCGCGAGTAGATCACCGAGTAGGCGTACTCAAGGAAGGAACCCTGCATCTCGTCCACGACGTCGACATCGAGGATCCGCTCCTCGAAGTCTCCGGGCGGCGGGGTCGGCGAACTGCGGCGGGCCATCGCGGCGGGGCTCCCTTGCGTCTGTCAGCTGCTTCACATGTCGTCACCGGGGGATACGGCGCCCCCCATTGTGGACCCTCGCGCGGACACCCCCGGTCAAGGGCCGCCACCCGGCGGCTCCCACCGGGCCGGTACGGCTTCCGCCGCTGGCGAACGGGCAGCGCGCGCGGACACATCCCGGCACCGTACGCGTTACACCACAATGGGGACCGCACGACCCGACGTTCCCCCCGACCCCAACCTGACGGGAAGGACCCGAGCGCATGGCCAACCCGGCCTCCGCCTCCGACAACGGAGGCATCGCCATCACCGAGCACCGCCTGGCCAACGGCCTGCGCGTGGTGCTCTCCGAGGACCACCTCACCCCGGTCGCCGCCGTCTGCCTCTGGTACGACGTGGGCTCCCGCCACGAGGTGAAGGGCCGTACCGGGCTGGCGCACCTCTTCGAGCACCTGATGTTCCAGGGCTCCGCCAACGTCTCCAACAACGGGCACTTCGAACTGGTCCAGGGCGCCGGCGGTTCGCTCAACGGCACCACCAGCTTCGAGCGCACCAACTACTTCGAGACCATGCCGACCCACCAGCTGGAGCTCGCCCTCTGGCTGGAGGCCGACCGGATGGGATCGCTGCTGGCCGCCCTCGACGACGCGTCGATGGAGAACCAGCGCGACGTGGTCAAGAACGAGCGCCGCCAGCGCTACGACAACGTGCCCTACGGCACCGCCTTCGAGAAGCTCACCGCGCTCTCCTTCCCCGGCGACCACCCGTACCACCACACCCCGATCGGCTCGATGACCGATCTGGACGCCGCCACCCTGGAGGACGCCCGGGCGTTCTTCCGCACCTACTACGCGCCCAACAACGCGGTGCTCTCGGTGGTCGGCGACATCGACCCCGAGCAGACCGTCGCCTGGGTCGAGAAGTACTTCGGCAGCATCCCCGCCCACGACGGCAAGCAGCCCCCGCGCGACGGCGCGCTGCCCGACATCATGGGCGAGGAGGTCCGCGAGCTGGTCGAGGAGGAGGTCCCGTCCCGCGCGCTGATGGCCGCCTACCGGCTGCCGCAGGACGGCACCCGCGAGGCCGACGCCGCCGACCTGGCGCTCACCGTGCTCGGCTCCGGCGAGTCCAGCCGCCTCTACAACCGGCTGGTCCGCCGCGACCGAACCGCCGTCTCGGCCGGCTTCGGCCTGCTGCGGCTGGCCGGCGCCCCCTCGCTGGGCTGGCTGGACGTCAAGACCTCGGGCGAGGCCACCATCGCGCAGATCGAGATCGCCGTCGACGAGGAACTGGCCCGCTTCGCCGCCGAGGGCCCCACCGCGGCCGAACTGGAGCGCGCGCAGGCCCAGATCGAACGCGAGTGGCTGGACCGGCTCACCACGGTCGCCGGTCGGGCGGACGAACTCTGCCGCTACGCCGTCCTGTTCGGCGATCCCAAGCTGGTGAACAGCGCCCTCGCCAAGGTGCTCGACGTCACCGCCGAGGAGGTCAAGGCGGTCGCCGCCGCCCACCTGCGTCCCGACAACCGAGCGGTCCTGGTCTACGAGCCGCTCCCCGCCACCGCTGACCACGACGCCGCCGACGCTGACGCCGCCGGCGCCGCCGAGGAGGACGCCGCATGAGCGCCTACGTTCCCGCCATGACCTTCCACCCGCAGCCGGAGCCCGGCACGCCCACCCCCTGGGCGTTCCCCGCACCCGAGCGCACCGCCCTGGCCAACGGCCTGACGGTGCTGCACTGCGACCGCCCCGGGCAGCAGCTGGTCGCCGTCGAGGTGCTGCTCGACGCGCCGCTGGCCGCCGAGCCCGAGGGCCTGGACGGCGTGGCCACCATCCTCGCCCGGGCGCTCAGCGAGGGCACCGACACGCTCACCGCCGAGGAGTTCGCCGGCGAGCTGGAGCGGGCCGGGGCCACCCTGGACGCGCACGCCGACCACCCGTGCATCCGGGTGATCCTGGAGGTCCCGGTCTCCCGCCTGGAGCGCGGCCTGAGCCTGCTCGCCGACGCGCTGCGGGCCCCCGCGCTGCCCGCCGACGAGATCGAGCGGCTGGTCGCCAACCGGCTGGACGAGATCGTCCACGAGCAGGCCAATCCGGCCCGGCGCGCCGCCAAGGCGCTCTACGCCGAGCTGTTCGACGCCGCCGACCGACTCTCCCGCCCCCGCTCGGGCACCGCCGAGACGGTCAAGCGGATCGACCGCGCGGCCGTCCAGGCCTTCTACGCCGAGCACGTCCGCCCCGCCACCGCCACCCTGGTGGTCGTCGGCGACCTGACCGGCACCGACCTGCCGGCCCTGCTGGAGTCCACCCTGGGCCGCTGGAGCGGCGAGCAGGCCGCCCCCAGCGGCAGCGCCGCGGTCAACGCCGACGACGCCGGACGGGTGATCATCGTCGACCGGCCCGGCTCGGTGCAGACCCAGGTGCTGATCGGCCGGATCGGTCCCGACCGGCACGACCCCGCCTGGGCCGCGCAGATCCTGGGCACCTACTGCCTGGGCGGCACCCTCACCTCCCGGCTGGACCGGGTGCTGCGCGAGGAGAAGGGCTACACGTACGGCGTGCGGGCCTTCGCCCAGCCGCTGCGCTCCGCCGCCGACGGCTCGGGCCGGGCGCTGCTGGCGATCAGCGGGTCGGTGGACACCGACTCCACCGCCCCCGCGCTGGCCGACACCTGGGCCATCCTGCGCACCCTGGCCGCCGAAGGCCTCACCGACGGCGAGCGTGAGGAGGCCGTGCAGTTCCTGGTCGGCGTCGCGCCGCTGAAGTACGAGACCGCCGGATCGGTCGCCGCCACCCTGGCAGACCAGGTGGAGCAGCACCTGGCCGACGACTTCCAGGCCGAGGTCTACCAGCAGCTGGCGGCCCTCGACACCGCCGCCGCCACCGCCGCCGTGGTGGCCGCGTTCCCGCCCGAGCGACTGGTGACCGTGCTGGTCGGCGACGCCTCGGTGATCGCCGGGCCGGTCAAGGAACTGGGCATCGGCGAGGTCACGGTCGTCACCAACTGAGGCTGACGCTCCATCAGGAGGCCTGGCGGGCGAGCCCGCCAGGCCTCCGGCGTATTTCCGTTGCGGGGCACGCGCGCGTCGTGAGTTGATGGGCACCACCGAACGGACGGAGAGGAGGCGGTCACCATGCGGGTCGAGCCAACCAGCAGGCGCAGCAGCGCTCCACGCTCCCCGAGGCCTGCCGCTTCCCCCGCCTCGCTGCGCCGCCGCCGCGCTGCCTGAGCCCGTCGCCGGGCCGCGCCTGCGGTAGCTCTCGCTACCGCGGTCTTCGTTTCCCGCGGCCCTTCGTTGCCGTAGCTCTTCGTTGCCACAGCCCTTCGTTGCCACAGTCTTCCCGGGCCACGCCGGATGCTTCGCGTGGCGGTCCTACCCTTGATCTTGTCGACCTTTGGGGGTCAGTCTCACCATGTCGTACACCGAGGTACCCGGCGCGCGCGTCCCGATCCGGATGTGGGCCGACCCGGCCACCGTCGAGGGCGCCGCGATGCAGCAGCTGCGCAACATCTCCACCCTCCCCTGGCTGCACGGCCTGGCCGTGATGCCGGACGTCCACCTGGGCAAGGGCGCCACCGTCGGCTCCGTCATCGCGATGAACGGCGCGGTCTGCCCGGCCGCGGTCGGCGTGGACATCGGCTGCGGGATGAGCGCGGTGAAGACCTCGCTCACCGCCCGCGACCTGCCCGACGACCTCAGCCGGCTGCGCTCCAAGATCGAGCAGGCGATCCCGGTCGGCCGCGGCCTGCACGGCGAGCCGGTCGACCCGCGTTCGCTGCACGGTTTCGGCACGGCGGGCTGGGACGACTTCTGGGATCGCTTCGACCAGGTCGCTCCGGAGGTGAAGTGGCGGCGCGAGCGGGCGATGCAGCAGATGGGGACGCTGGGATCCGGCAACCACTTCGTGGAGGTATGTGTAGATAAGGCCGATTCGGTCTGGCTGATGCTGCACTCCGGGTCGCGCAACATCGGCAAGGAGCTGGCGGAGCACCACATGACGGTGGCCCGCTCGCTGCCGCACAACCAGGGCATCGTCGACCGCGACCTCGCCGTCTTCATCGCGGACACCCCGCAGATGAACGCCTACCGCCAGGACCTCTTCTGGGCCCAGGAGTACGCCAAGCGCAACCGCGCGATGATGATGGCGCTCTTCCAGGACGTGCTGCGCCGTGAGTTCCGCAAGGCGAAGGTCGCCTTCGAGCCGGTGATCAGCTGTCACCACAACTACGTCGCCGAGGAGCGCTACGACGGCGTCGACCTGCTGGTCACCCGCAAGGGCGCGATCCGGGCCGGTTCCGGCGACTACGGAATCATCCCCGGTTCGATGGGCACCGGTTCGTACATCGTCCGCGGTTTGGGCAGTCTGGACTCGTTCAACTCCGCCTCGCACGGCGCGGGGCGGAAGATGAGCCGGACGGCGGCGAAGAAGCGGTTCACCACGCAGGACCTGGAGGAGCAGACCAGGGGTGTGGAGTGCCGCAAGGACAGCGGTGTGGTGGACGAGATCCCAGGGGCGTACAAGTCCATCGAGAAGGTGATGGATCAGCAGCGTGACCTGGTCGAGGTGGTCGCACACCTCAAGCAGGTGGTCTGTGTGAAGGGCTGACGTCGCATCGGTGCGTCCCGGTCAGCCCGCCCGCCGTCGCAGCAGCAGCGTGACGAAGCCGAACGCCTCCCGGTAGCCGTGCAGCCAGGCGGTGCGGTGGTCGGTGGCGGTGCTGGCGGCCTGGGCGGCGGCGGGGTGTTCGGGGTGGTCCAGGGCCCAGGCGGTGAGGGAGCCGGTCCAGGACCACTCGTAGTCGTCGAGTTCGGCGCGGGTGCTGGTGTGGCCGTGGACGGGGAGCCAGCCGGCGGTGGTGAGCAGGTCGGTGAGGGCGGGCAGGTCGCGCAGGTCGTCGGCGAGGGGGCCGAGGGCGTCGCGGGCCGCCTGCTCCGGCGGGCGCTGCCAGTAGCCCTGGCCGAGCAGCAGGGTGCCGCCGGGGGCCAGCTGGCGTTCGGCGGCGGCGAGGGCGGGGAGCAGGCCGCCCAGGGCGGGGGTGGCGCCGACGCAGAGCAGCAGGTCGTAGGGGCGGGCCGCGGTGAAGTCGGCGGGCGCCCGGTGGTGCAGGCCGAGCCGGCGGGCCAGACCCAGCTGTTCGGCGGCGACCCGGGCGTCCGTCAGGGCGGCGGGGTCGGGGTCGACCCCGTCGGCGGTCAGTTCGGGGTGGGCCGCCAGCGCGCGCAGCAGCCAGGCGCCGCTGCCGCAGCCGAGTTGCAGGACCCGCTCGTCCCCGCGGCGCACGGCGTGGCGCAGCAGTGCGGCCACGGTGTCGTCGGCGAGCGGGGCGGTGACGGGGTGGTGGGCGTGGGCGAGGCGGGAGCGCTCCTGACGGTCCATCCGCCCAGCCTGGCAGCCGCGGGCCGGATCCGCACGGGTTCGGTCCGGATCCGCACGGGTTCGGTCCGGATCGGTCCGGATCGGCCTGGATCGGGCCTGGATCGGCTCGACCCGTGCGCCGACTGCCCACGGCACGACGGGCCCTGATGATCCGTCAGATCACGTAGGCGGCCAGTACCGCGCGCCGGCGCAGGCCCAGGCGCTCGTAGAGGCGGATGGCGGCGGCGTTCTCCCCGGCCACCATCAGCCCGGCCCGGCCGTAGCGGCGCACCAGGGTGTCCAGGACCAGTCGGCAGGCAGCCTCGGCGTGCCCGCGGCCGCGGCCGTGCACCGGGTGGGCGGTGACGCCGGCCAGCAGGCCGAGGTCGGGGGCGCTCCAGGCGTCGGCGGCGAGGGCGGTGAGTCGGCCCTCGTGGTCCCGGACGCCGGCCCAGGCGCGGGCGCCGGGGCGCCCGGGGTGGGCGTAGGAGTCGGGGAAGGCCAGGTCGAGCAGGGCCGCGGCGTCGGGCAGCTCGTCGGGGGTCAGCCAGCGGGCGGCCGGGGTCGGGGCTGTGGCCGGGCGCTGGTGCTGGTTCGGGACGGAGGGGGCCGGTGCGGTCGGCGGGCCGGCGAGGTCCATCCAGAAGAACTCGGCGGCCGCCCGCAGCTCGGGTACCGCGGCCAGCAGCGAGGTCATCAGCGCGTGCTCGCCGATCGGCCGGAAGTCGGGGCCGACCTCGCGCAGCACCTGGCGGAGCAGCCGGGCGGCGGGCTCGGCGGGGCCGTGCACGGCGAGGCGGTCGCGGCAGGAGAGGGCCGGGGAGGCCACCGCTACGGCGCCGTCCAGGGTGAAGGCCCGCACGCCGGGGGCGAAGCCCTGGGCGGCCCAGCGGATGATCGGGTGGGCGCCGGGCTCGCCGAGCTCGTCCAGCCCGGCGGCGGCCGCGGTGTCGATGGTCAGTTCGCGCACCCGGCGATTGTGGCACGAGGTGTCGAAGGGCCACGAGGTGCTGGAGCGGAACGAGCACCACGACGTGCCGAAGGGGCATCCCGCGGCGATCGGGATGCCCCTTCGGAGCCGGAGCCGGAGCCGGAGTCGGGGCCGGGGCCGGGGCCGGAGTCGGGGCCGGGGGCGCGGGTCAGGCCGCGGGCAGCTCGTCCAGGCCCTCCTGGACCAGCTTGGCCAGGCGGTCCAGCGCGGCGTCGGCCTCGGGGGCGTCGGAGGCCAGCACGACCTCCTCGCCGCCCGCGGCGCCGAGCGCCAGCAGGCCGAGCATCGAGGCGGCGTTGACCGGGGCGCCTCCGGCGGCCTTGGCGATGGTGACCGGCACACCGGTGGCGGCCGCCGCCCGCACGAAGACGGAGGCGGGACGGGCGTGCAGGCCCTCGGGCCAACCGATGGTGACGCGGCGCTCAGCCATGAGACGTGCCTTTCAGGTGGTGCTGATTTCAGACATGTTGTCTAGACCATTCTGGCACGACCGGCGCGGAACCGGACGCCCGGGCAATGCCACCCTGTCGCGCGCACTCGCCAGGAGCCATCTGGCCCGCCGCCCGATAGCCTGGCCGTTGTGGACGACCCCCAGGCCCCCGCGCTCCCGGCCGACGCCTCCGACACTCCCGGTTACCCGCAGCACTGGGAGGCCGACATCCTGCTGCGCGACGGCGGTACCGCCCGGATCCGCCCGATCGTGCCCGGCGATGCCGAACGTCTGGTGGAGTTCTACGCACTGGTCTCGGACCAGTCGAAGTACTTCCGCTTCTTCGCTCCCTACCCCCGGCTCTCCGACAAGGACGTGCGGCGCTTCACCCACCACGACTTCGTCGACCGGGTGGCGCTCGCCGTGGTGGTCCGCGACCGCTTCATCGCCACCGTCCGCTACGACCGGATCGACGAGCACGGCCGGCCCAGCGAGGGCGGCACCGACGCCGAGGTGGCCTTCCTGGTCCAGGACGCCCACCAGGGCCGCGGCGTGGCCTCCGCGCTGCTCGAGAACATCGCGGCGGTCGCCCAGGAGCGCGGGATCCGCCGCTTCGTCGCCGAGGTGCTGCCGGAGAACCGGAAGATGACCAAGGTCTTCACCGACGCCGGCTACACCCAGAAGCGCAGCTTCGCCGACGGCCTGGTCCACCTGGAGTTCGACCTGGAGCAGACCGCCGCCTCGCTCGCGGTGATGCGGGCGCGCGAGCACCGCGCCGAAGCCCGCTCGGTGCAGCGGCTGCTGACACCTCGTTCGGTCGCGGTGATCGGGGTCTCGCGGACCGAGCGCTCGGCCGGGCGGGCCCTGCTGCGGGCGCTGCGCGGCAGCTTCGCCGGCCCGGTCCACGCGGTGAACAGCGCCGCCCCGCCGGGCACCGAGCTGGAGGGCGTGCCGCTGCACCGCTCGGTGCTGGAGATCCCGGGGCCGGTCGACCTGGCGGTGCTCGCGGTGCCGGCCGAGGCGATCCCCGCGGTGGTCGCCGACTGCGGTGCGCACGGGGTGCGCGGCCTGGTGGTGGTGACCGCGGGCTATGCCGAGACCGGTGCGGACGGGCGCGAGCGGCAGCGGGCGCTGGTGCGCCAGGCCAGGGCGGCCGGGATGCGGGTGATCGGGCCGAACGCCTTCGGCCTGCTGAGCACCAACCCCGAGCACCCGCTCAATGCCTCGCTCGCCCCGGTGCTGCCGGCGGCCGGGCGGTTCGGGATCTTCTGCCAGTCCGGCGCGATCGGGGTGGCGCTGCTGGAGGCGGCGCACCGGCGCGGGCTCGGCGTCTCCTCCTTCGCCTCGGTCGGCAACCGGGCCGACGTCTCCGGCAATGACCTGCTCCAGTACTGGGAGGAGGACCAGGCCACCGACGTGGTGCTGCTCTACCTGGAGTCCTTCGGCAACCCGCGCAAGTTCACCCGGATCGCCCGCCGCCTGGCACTGGCCAAGCCGATCGTGGTGGTCAAGGGCGCCCGGCACACCGGCAGCCTGCCGCCGGGGCACGCGGTGCCGCCGACCGCGAGCGGCCTGCGCGACGCCACCGTGGACGCGCTCTTCCAGCAGGCCGGAGTGGTCCGGGTGGAGACCATCACCGACCTCTTCGACACCGGCGAGCTGCTGGCCCACCAGCCGCTGCCGGCCGGCGACCGGGTGGCCGTGGTGGGCAACTCCGACTCGCTCGGCCTGCTCACCCACGACGCCTGCCTGAGCGCCGGCCTGCGCCCGCGCACCCCGGTCGACCTGACCACGGCCGCCACCGGCGAGCACCTGCGGGTCGCGCTGGAGACGGCGCTGCGCGACAGCGCGGTGGACGCGGTGATCGCGGTCGCCATTCCGCCGCTGACCACCCAGAGCATCGCGGTCGGCGAGGAGCCGGCGCTGCCCGCCACCGACCCGGCGATCGGCGAGGGCCTGCTGGCCGCCGCCGCGGTGGCCCGGCTGCTGGGCAAGCCGCTGCTGCTCACCCACCTCGCGCTGTCCGACCTCCCGGCCGTGCTGAGCGCCGGTGAGCACCCCGTCCCGGCCTACCCCGCCCCCGAGCGCGCCGTGCGCGCCCTGGCACACGCCGTGCGCTACGGCCAGTGGCGCCGCGCTGCCGAGAGCGCCGAGCAGACCGCCCGGGTCCCCGAGCTCGACCGGATCGACGCGGCGGCCGCCCGCCGCCTGGTCGGGCGCGCACTGGACTCCCGCACCGCGCAGGCCGCCCGCACCCAACCCGGCGGCGCCCGCTTCACCCTCCCGGAGGAGCAGAGCGCCGAACTGCTCGCGCACTACGGCATCGACGTGCAGCGCGCGCTGCCGGCACCCGACGAGGACCGCGCCGTGGCCGCGGCAGGCCTCCTCGGCTACCCGGTCGCGCTCAAGGCCACCGCCGCCCACCTGCGCCACCGCCCCGATCTGGGCGGCGTGCGGCTCGACCTGCCGGACGAGGACGGGCTGCGCCGGGCCCACCGCGAGGTGGTCGCGCTGCTCGGCGGAGCGGCGCGGGCCGAACTGGTGGTGCAGCGGATGGCCGCGCGGGGGGTGGACACGGTGATCGGCGCCAGCGTGGACCCGGCGGCGGGCGCGATCCTCTCCTTCGGGCTGGCCGGCGCCCCGGCCGAACTGCTCGGCGACCTGGCGCACCGGCTGATCCCGGCCACCGACCTGGAGGTGGCATCGCTGGTCCGCGAGGTGCGGGCCGCGCCGCTGCTGTTCGGCTGGCGGGGCGCGGCCCCGGTGGACACCGGCGCGCTGGAGGAACTGCTGCTGCGGGTCTCCCAACTGGTGGACGACCTGCCCGAGGTGGCCGGGGTGGACCTGGAGCCGGTGGTGGTGGCCCCGCGGGGGCTGACGGTGCTCTCCGCGCGGGTGCGGATCGCGCCGCTGCCGGTCCGCAGCGATCTGGGCCCGCGCGCCATGAGCACCCTGTAATCTTCCTGGGTTGCGCCCACACGCCAGAGCCCGCCCCCAGTTCCGGGGTGGCCGGTTCGCGCGGACGGACGGCGCAGTCCAACCCGCCGTGTAGGCGGGACATGCCAGGATGGAGTTATGGCGAAGACCGGTACCACCACCACGCAGGACCTGCGCTCGGCGATCGAGCGCAGCGGCTACTACCCCGCGCTGGTGTCCGAGGCCGTGGAGTCCGCGGTGGGCTCCGAGCCGATCAGCTCCTACCTGGTCCACCAGGAGACCACGTTCGACGCCAACGAGGTCCGCCGGCACGTCACGGTGCTGGTGCTGACGCCCACCCGGTTCGTGGTCAGCCACACCGACGAGCAGGCCGCCGACGCGGCCAGCCCGGTGCCCTACGCGACCACCTCCACCGAGAGCGTGCGGCTGGACCGGATCGGCTCGGTGGTGCTCAGCCGGATGGTCGCCAACCCGGAGACGTACACCCCGGGCCGGCTGCCGCGCGAGGTGGTGCTGACCATCGGCTGGGGCGCGGTGCAGCGGATCGACCTGGAGCCGGCCGGCTGCTCGGACGCGAACTGCGAGGCTGACCACGGCTACACCGGCTCGGCCACCGCGGACGACCTGTCGCTTCGGGTCAGCGAGGCCGGTGACGGACCGGAGACGGTGTCCCAGGCGCTGGTCTTCGCCCGGGCGCTGTCCGAGGCCACCATCAGCAGGGCCTGAGGCCCGGACGATGTCCTACCTCGCACCGCACGGCCATGACGACTTCCAGCTGCTCGACCCGGCCACCGCACCGGCGCCCGGCTACGGCAGCGGGTCGCTCTGCGACCTGCTGCCCTCGGTGGCGGCGGGCCTGGGCGTCCCGGGCTTCACCAGCACGCTGCCGATCGCCCCGGCCGACCGGGTCTGCGTCTTCCTGGTGGACGGCATGGGCTGGGAGCTGATCCGCCGCCACCCCGAGTACGCCCCGTTCCTGCACTCGCTGCTGGCCGGCTCGCTCGGCGGCACCGGGCGGCCGCTGACGGCCGGCTTCCCGGCCACCACCGCGACCTCGCTGGCCTCGGTCGGCACCGGCCTGCCGCCCGGACTGCACGGCCTGGCCGGCTACACGGTGGCGATCCCGGGCCGGGGCGAGCTGATGAACCAGCTGCGCTGGCAGCCGCCGGTCGACCCGCGGAGCTGGCAGCCCTACCCGACCGTCTTCGAGCGGGTGCACCAGGCGGGCGTGGCGGCCAGCCAGGTCTCCTCGCCGCTCTTCGCGCAGACCCCGCTGACCCGGGTGGCGCTGTCCGGCGGCGAGTTCCTCGGCCGCACCACCGGCGAGGAGCGGATGGACCTGGCGGCCCGTCAGCTCGGCTCCGCCGACCGCGCGCTGGTCTACACCTACGTCAGCGAGCTGGACGGGATGGGCCACCGCTACGGGGTCGACTCGGACGAGTGGCGGATGATGCTGAACAGCGTCGACCGGCTGGTGGTGCGGCTGGCCGAACAGCTGCCGCCGCGCTCGGCGCTCTACGTCACCGCCGACCACGGCATGATCGACATCGCGCCCGAGGACCGGATCGACTTCGACGAGGACTGGGAGCTGAGCGCGGGCGTGGCCCTGCTCGGTGGCGAGGCGCGGGCCCGGCACGTCTACGCGGTGCCCGGCGCGGCCGCCGACGTGCACACCGTGTGGAGCGAGGTGCTCGGCGACCGGATGTGGGTGGCCACCCGGGACCAGGCGATCGAGGCGGGCTGGTTCGGCCCGGCCGTCGACGACCGGGTCTACCACCGGATCGGCGACGTGGTGGCCGCGGCCCGCGACGACATCGCGGTGATCGCCTCCCGCAGCGAACCGGGGGAGTCCGCGATGACCGGGCTGCACGGCTCGATGACGCCCGTCGAGCAGCTCGTCCCGCTGCTCGAAGTCCGCACCTGACCCCGCGCGTCAGCCTGCCCGACGCCCCGCCTGCCCGACGCCCCGCCTGCTCGACGCCCCGCCTGCCCGACGACCGACCGGCTCACGAAAGGCCCACGCCTCACCCATGGCTGATCTGGTGTTCTTCTCCGGCACGATGGACTGCGGCAAGTCCACGCTGGCGCTGCAGATGAACCACAACCACGCCGCCCGCGGTCGGCAGGGGATCATCTTCGCCCGGCACGACCGGGCCGGCGCCTCCACCATCTCCAGCCGCCTGGGCCTGCGCGCCGAGGCGGTCGAGGTGACCGACGGCTTCGACTTCCAGCACTACGTGGTGCAGCTGCTCTCGGCCGGCGGCAAGGTCGACTACCTGATCTGCGACGAGGCCAACTTCTACGCCACCGAGCAGGTCGACCAGCTGGCCCGGGTGGTGGACGAGCTGGGCATCGACGTCTTCACCTTCGGCATCACCACCGACTTCCGCACCCGGCTCTTCCCCGGCTCGCAGCGGTTGATCGAGCTGGCCGACCGGGTGGAGATCCTGCAGGTCGAGGCGCTCTGCTGGTGCGGTGCCAGGGCCACCCACAACGCGCGCACGGTCGGCGGGGTGATGGTGGTCGAGGGGCCGCAGGTGGTGGTCGGCGACGTCGCGGTCAACGAGCACGAGGTCGGCTACGAGGTGCTCTGCCGCCGCCACCACCGCCGTCGGCTCACCGCCGCCACCGCCCGGGCGGCCGCCCTGTCGCCGGACGTGCTGCCCTTCGAGCGGAGCTGACGGGCCCGGGGCCGTCAGCTCCGCAGGAGCGGGCCTACGGCAGCTTCACCACCGAGAACCGCCCGCCCTCCGGGTCGGCCAGCCGGGCCACCCGCCCGTACGGGGTGTCGTGTGCCGCGACCAGCAGCGCCCCGCCCAGCTCCAGGCACTGGCGCACCGTCAGGTCCACGTCCGTGACCGCGAAGTAGATCCGCCAGCGCGGCGGTCCGTCCCGCAGGTCGGTGGTCTGCTTGATCCCCGCCACCCGGTGGCCCTCCACCCGCAGGGTGGCGTCCTCCTCGCCGCGGGCCACCGCCGAGGGGTCCGCCTCGACCACCGCGCGGCCCAGCACCGAGCCGTAGAAGGCGGCGGCCAGCGGCTCGTCCTTGGTGACCAGCTCGCTCCAGACCGGTGCGCCGGGCTCGCCGACCACCTCCCACCCGAGGTGGTCCTGCCCCTCCCAGAGGCCGAAGAAGGCGCCCGACAGGTCGGCCGCCACGGCCAGCCGGCCGGCCCCCTCGGACTGCAGCGGGCCGACCGCCACGGTGCCGCCGCACTCGCGCACCCGGGCCGAGACCTCATCGGCGTTGTCCACGGCGAAGTAGGTGGTCCACTCGGTGGGCAGCGCGGACCGGTCCGGCGCGAGGCCGATCCCGGCCACCTTGGCCCCCTGCAGGCTGGCCCGCACGTAGGCGCCCAGCTCGGTGGGGCCAGGGGTGAAGCTCCACCCCAGCAGCGGACCGTAGAACGCCTTGGCGCGTTCCAGATCCCGGACCAGCAGACTCACCCAGCAGGGCGTGCCGTGGGCCACCTTGACCTTCACCGCCGTCATCCCAGACCTCCTCGCGCGGGCGCCCGGCCCGGCGGCTCGGGCCCCAGGCAGATGGTGCCACCTGCGCGGGCGGCAGAACGGGCACCCGCGCGGAAATCATGGCAAAGAGCGCACAAAGGACCACGGAGCGCCACTTGAGGACCGCCACAGGAGTGAGTGAGGCAGCAGAATGGCGTCCATGGACGATATCGAGAACACCGCCGTGCTGAAGCCCACCGAGCCCTCGCCGCTGATCGGCGTCGAGGAACTGGCGGAGGAACTGGCCGGCGAGCGGCCGCCGGTGCTGCTGGACATCCGCTGGCAGCTGTCCGCCCCGGGCGCCGCCTCGGGCCAGGGCGGCTCGGTCGGGGCCGCGGAGTACGCGCTCGGGCACCTGCCCGACGCCGTCTTCGTCGACCTGGACCGCGAGCTGGCGGCGCCGCCGGCCGGCGCCCGGGGCGGGCGACACCCGCTGCCCGACCCCGCCGCGCTCGGCGCCGCGCTGCGCCGGGCCGGGGTGCGCGCCGACCGCCCGGTGGTGGTCTACGACGGCGGCCCGGCCACCGCGGCCGCCCGCGCGTGGTGGGTGCTGCGCTGGGCGGGCCACCAGGACGTCCGGGTGCTGGACGGCGGCATCGCCGCCTGGCGCGCGGCCGGGCAGCCCGAGAGCACCGAGGTGCCGGCCCCGGCCGAGGGCGACTTCGCCGCCGTGCCCGGCGGGCTGCCGACGCTGGACGGCGACCAGGCCGCCGAGCTGGCCCGCACCGGCCTGCTGCTGGACGCCCGCGCGGCGGAGCGCTACCGGGGCGAGGTCGAGCCGCTGGACCCCCGGGCGGGTCACATCCCCGGCGCGGTCAGCGCGCCCACCTTCGAGAACAACGCCGAGGACGGGCGCTTCCGTCCGCTCGCCGAGCTGGTGGCGCGGTTCCGCACGCTGGGCGTGGACGGGCAGCCGGTCGGCGTCTACTGCGGCTCGGGTGTCACGGCGGCGCACCAGGCGCTGGCGCTCGCGGTGGCCGGGCAGCGGGTGGCGCTCTACCCGGGCTCGTGGAGCGAGTGGTCGAATGACCCGCGGCGGCCGGTGGCGACCGGCGCCGAGCGCGGCTGACCGCGCGTCACGCGCGGGCGGCCACCTCGGGGCGGCCGCCCGCGCGTGACGGTGCGTCAGTCCTGCTTCTTGCGCCTGCTGCCGAAGACGATCTCGTCCCAGCTGGGCACGGTGGCCCGGCGGCCGGGCCGCACGCCGTCCGCCTCGGCCTGCCGGTCGGTGGTGCCGACCAGCCGCTCCCGGTGCGGGGCGACCGCACGCGGCATCAGGATGTCCGCGTACGCCGAGCCGGCGCCGACGGCAGGAGCGGCAGCGGCAGCGGCGGCTGCCGGCTCGGCGGCCTCCTGGCCCTCCTCGACCGGGGCGGCCTCGATCGCCGAGGGGCCCACCGCCAGGTCGCCCCGGAAGGCCGGGACCACGTCCAGCAGGCTGGTCAGCGAATCCCGTGCCTCGGCGGCCGCGACGGCCTCCCTGGCCGGCAGCCGTTCGGGCGGTGACATGATCCGGTCGGCCGAAGGCCGCTCGATCATCGGGCGCAGCGGGCGGTCGTGCGGCAGCCGGGCGATCCGCGGGATGAACGGGAAGACCTGCTCGTCCTCCCGTTCGACGCTCTCGCCGATCAGCGCGCGGGCTTCGTCGTCGTTCGGCTGGACCAGGCGCCGGGGCGGGTCGTACGTCCAGCTCGCGGTGCGGCCCTCGCCGTCCGAGCGGTAGGAGAGGGACACCTCCCAGGTGCCGTCGTCACGCCGCCAGGAGTCCCAGCGCTCGGTGTCCTTCTCGGCGGCGCGCAGCACCAGGCGCTCGGCCACGGCCTCGCCCAGCTGCGGACCGGTGGACTCGCCGGGGCGACGGATCGGGGTCTTGCGGGCCCGCTCGGCCATGAAGGCGCGCTCGGCCAGCACCGGACCCTCGAAGCGGCGCACCCGGTCCACCGAGATCCCGGCCGCCTGGGCGACCTCCTCGGCGGAGGCGCCGGCTCGTATCCGCGCCTGGATGTCCCGGGGGCGCAGGTGGCTCTCGACCTCGATCTCGATCTGGCCGAGGCGCGGGCGGTCACCGCGAATGGCGGCGCGCAGCCGCTCGTCGATGGGAAGGGTGTACTCCGTGCTGTCGGCAGCCTTGAGCACCAGCCGTGTGCCGTCGTTGCTGACGGCCACAACCCGCAGTTCGGGCACGGTTACCTCCCGGGTGGTGCCTGCCGACGTCACCTGCGTCGCTGCTCCCGTACTGAGTGTGGCCTGCCCACTGGCGACTTGCCACAACCTTGCAGAGTTCTCCGGTGTGTCGGACTTCCGTCCGATTGCACCGCTGTGGCACGGTGGCCTGTTCGCCGCGTCATTCTCTGACGCGGCGTCAGCTGTTCCGGCCGTTCCCCGCACGTGGATGGTGGAGCGACGGTTCGGGTCGAGCGCCGCCGTGCGTGCCTGGGCCGAGGCTCTCATATCGACTGTCGCAGGTAGGGCAGTCGAGAGGATGACCGAAGGCTCAGGCTTCACGAACAGTACTCCATTCGTGGCATCCACAGGGGCGGCTCGCCGCTCAAGTCTCCCGCGATTCACGGGAATCTCAAGAGCGAAGACTCCGATGGCGGACCCCTGATCAGCTGACGGTGATCATCTTCACATATATCGACTGGAAGAAACCGGATTTTCGACCCTTGTGTCCTTCTTTGTGCACAATGAGCGGGCTTATCGGACTGAGCGACGAGTCTGCTGAGCCGACCTGACGAAATACCGACCGACCATGACCTGACAAGGGGCGCCGATGCCGGACGAGAAGCAGCGGGCCACCCGCCGGATCGATCTGAGCCTGGCCCAGGTCAGCGCCAGCGCGCTGGCCGCCGTGGTCGGCGCGGTGCTCGCCTCCGAGCTGGGGGTGTACGGGACGATCATCGGCGCGGCCGTGGTCAGCGTCGGCGCCACCACCGGGGGCGCGATCTTCCAGCACCTCTTCCGGCGCACCGGTGAGCAGCTGCGGGAGGCCACCGACCGCTCCCCGGGGCGGGCGGTCAACGGGCTGCGGCAGGTCCCGCTCACCGACACCGCGCCGCTGCCGGCCACCTGGCAGGCGGAGCCGGGCGGCGAGTGGAACGACTCCGGAGTCTTCCGGGCCCGGCGGCGGCGCGGCTGGAAGACCTACGCGGCGCTCTCCGCCCTGGTCTTCGTCCTGGCGATGGCGCCGATCCTGGTGGTCGAGCTGGCCACCGGGCAGACCGTGCACGCGCTGACCACCGGCCAGGACGGCGGCGGCACCTCGGTCTTCCCCAGCGGCGGCGGCAAGCGGAGCGAGCCCTCGCCCGCGAAGCCGACCGGCGGCGCTCCGGCCGCGCCGCCGAGCCCGAGCGGCACCGGTGGCGCGGGCCGGGCGACCACCTCGCCGTCACCGACGCCGTCCGCTCCGTCCAGCGCCGCGCCGTCCACCTCGTCCTCGCCGTCCAGCACGCGGGGCACCGGTGCGGTGAGCCCGCCGGCCTCCCCGAGCGGCCCGGCCGGCGCGTCCGGGTCGGGCACGCCGGGTGCGGGCGCCGCGGACCCGGGGACCGGGCCGGCCTCGGCACCGGCCGGCGAGCACACGCCGACCGGTGCGCCCGCCTCGCCCTGACCGCCGCCGTGCTCAGGCCCCGAGCACCCGGCGCAGGTAGGCGTTGGCGAACCGCCGCTCGGGGTCGACCCGGTCGCGCAGCTCGGTGAAGTCCTTGAAGTGCGGGTAGACGCCGGCCAGGTACTCGGCGTCCCTGCTGTGCAGCTTGCCCCAGTGCGGACGCCCCTGGTGCGCGGTCATCAACTGCTCGACGGCGGTGAAGTAGCCCTGTTCGGCGGTGCCCCGGTAGAGGTGCACCGCGATGTAGACGCTGTCCCGGCCGCCGGCGGTGGAGAGCCACAGGTCGTCGGCGGGGGCGCAGCGCACCTCCACCGGGAAGCTGATCCGCCAGTCGTTCCGCTCCACCAGCGTCTTCAGCTCGCGCAGCACCTCGGTGGCCGCCGCGCGCGGCACGGCGTACTCCATCTCGGTGAAGCGGACCTTGCGCGGGCTGGTGAAGACCCGGTGGGAGGTGTCGGTGTAGGTCCGCTCGGACCAGACCCGGCTGGCCACGGCGGCGATCGTCGGGATGCTCCGCGGGAAGGCCCGGCCGATCCGGCAGACACCCTCCCAGACGGTGTTGGAGAGGAAGTCGTCCTCCAGCCAGGCCTTGAAGCCGGGCAGTGGGGCGGCCGGCCCCTGGCTGCGGTTGTTGCGCTTGGTGCTGCACCGGTCGGTGTGCGGGAACCAGTAGAACTCGAAGTGCTCGTTGACCGAGCTGAGCTCCTCGAAGGAGTCGATCACCTCCGCGAAGCCCATCGGCTGCTCGTGCGCGGTCAGCAGGAAGGCGGGCTCGACCGCGAAGGTGAGTGCGCTGAGCACGCCGAGCGCGCCCAGGCCCAGCCGGGCGCCCGCGAAGAGCTCGGGGTCCTCGGTCGGCGAGCACTGCCGGATGCTGCCGTCGGCGAGCACGATCTCCGCCGCGGTGAGCTGCGCCGCCAGCGAGGCCGAGTCGCGCCCGGTGCCGTGGGTGCCGGTGCTGGTCGCGCCTGCCACGGTCTGCACGTCGATGTCGCCCATGTTGGTCAGCGACAGGCCGGCCGCCGCCAGCAGCCGGTTGAGCGCGGACAGCGGCAGCCCGGCCTCCACCGTGACGGTGCCGGCCGCGCGGTCCAGCTCGCGCACCGCGCGCAGCCCCTCGGGCCGCACCAGGACGCCGTCGCCCGGTGCGGCGATCGCGGTGAAGGAGTGCCCCGAGCCGACCGCCTTGACCGTGCGGCCCTGCTCGGCGGCCCGCCGGACCACCGCGGCCAGTTCCTCGGCCGAGGCCGGGGTGGCCACCTGGCTGGGCTCGGCACTCTGATTGCCCGCCCAGTTGGTCCAGCGGCCGGCGGTGACAGTGGCGGGCATGCAAGGGCCTCCCTGCGACGGGTGCGTTACCAGTGGGTAGGGAGCCTAGCCACCGGCACTCCCACGGTCTACGGGCACGGGCGCCCGTCTCAAGGAGCGGTTCGCATCCTGAGCAGTGCGCCTGAGCAGCGCGCCCGAGCGCTGCCCCCGGGCCCTGCCTCCGAGCGCCGCCCCAGGTCAGTGTGCCGCCGACACCGGCTCCGGCGCGTCGGCCCCGCTCGCCGGGCGCAGCCAGCGGCCGCCGATCAGCGCGACCAGCAGGGCGAAGACCGCCGCCAGCAGCGGCACCCGGTAGCCGGCCGCCGCACCCGCCGCGTCCACCAGGACGCCGGCCGCCCAGGAGCCGCCGGCCACCCCGAGGGCCAGGCCGGTGGTGGTCCAGCTCATGCCCTCGGTCAGCTGCGCAGGCGGGACCAGCCGCTCGACCAGGCCCATCGTGGTGATCATGGTCGGGGCGATCGAGAGCCCGGAGACGAAGAGCGCCGCGCCCACCGCCACCAGCCCCACCGGCCCGGTGCACCAGAGCGCCGCCAGCACCAGCGGCACCATGGTCACCGCCATCACCCCGACGCCCGTCTGGAACCGGCGCTCCGCCGTGCCGCGCGGCCGCAGCGCGCCGAAGACCGTGCCGGCCACCGCCGAACCGAGGGCGTAGACGGCCAGCACCAGGCTGGCGGCCGCCTTGTGCCCCTGGGCCTGGGCGAAGCCCACGGTGACCACCTCGACCGAGCCGAAGATCGCCCCGGTGGCGATGAAGGTCAGCATCAGCACCCGCAGGCCGGGCGAGCGGATCGCCGAGCCCGGCGCCTCGTGCCCCCGCTCGTGCACCGGCGGCTCGGTGCCGCGCTGGGCGGTGAAGAGCAGCACCCCGAGGGCCAGGAAGACCGCGGCCAGCAGGACCCCGGCCTCCGGGAAGAGCGAGGTCGCCAGTCCGATCGAGAGGATCGGCCCGACGATGAAGATGATCTCGTCCACCACCGATTCCAGCGCGTAGGCGGTGTGCAGCTTGGTGGTGTCCCGGCGGTACAGGTGCGCCCAGCGGGCCCGGACCAGCGCGCCGGTGCTCACCATCGTGCCCATGCCGATCGCACAGACGAAGAGCGTCCAGTCCGGGGCCCCCGAGCGGGCGCAGAGCAGCAGGGCGACGGTGGAGGCGGTGGTGACGGCGGTGCAGGGCACGGCTATTCGGCGCTGCCCGTGCCGGTCCACCAGGCGCGAGATCTGCGGTCCGATCGCCGCCGCCGACAGGGCCATCACCGCCGAGACCGCGCCGGCCACCCCGTAGGAGCCGCGCAGCTGGGAGAGCATCGTGATGATGCCGACACCGGTCATCGAGATCGGCAGGCGGGAGACGAAGCCGGTGGCCGAGAAGGCGAGGCTGCCGGGGGCGTCGAAGATCTGGCGGTAGCTGGACAGCACTGCGGCTCCGGGGTGGGGAGGTCCGGGGGAGGGGCCCGCGGTGGGCCCCGGTAAGGAACATCGCTTGTAAAGACAGCTTACGAAGCTTGGCGGAAGGATGAAAACGGGTTTGGCCGCCGCGGCCCTGCCCGCGGGGCCGCCCGCCACGCAGTGGCAGGATCGGAGCCATGCCCGACGACACCCTCACCGAGTCCGGCCCGGCCTCGGCCGCCCCGTACGACGCCCTGCTGCTGCTCTCCTTCGGCGGCCCCGAGGGACCCGAGGAGGTGGTCCCGTTCCTGGAGAACGTCACCCGCGGCCGGGGCATCCCCAAGGAGCGCCTGGTCGAGGTCGGCCGGCACTACTTCCTGTTCGACGGGGTCAGCCCGATCAACGCGCAGAACCGCGAGCTGCTCGCCGCGCTGCGCGCCGACTTCGCGGCGCACGGTCTCGAGCTGCCGGTCCACTGGGGCAACCGCAACTGGGCCCCGTACCTGGTGGACACCCTGCGGGAGATGGCCCAGGCCGGCCACCGCCGGATCGCGGTGCTGGCCACCAGCGCCTACGCGGGCTACTCGGGCTGCCGCCAGTACCGGGAGAACCTCGCCGACGCGCTCGCCACCCTGGCCGCGGAGGGCCTGCCGGAGCTCACCGTCGACAAGCTGCGGCACTTCTACAACCACCCCGGTTTCGTCGAGCCGATGATCGAGGCCACCCTGCGCGCGCTGGCCGAGCTGCCCGCCGAGCTGCGCGACGGTGCCGAGCTGGCCTTCACCACCCACTCCATCCCGACCGCGATGGCGGAGAGCTCCGGCGCCCCCGACGACCCGGCCCGTGGCACCCCCGGCGGCGCCTACGTCGCCCAGCACCTGGTGACGGCCGGGCTCATCGCCGACGCCGTCGCCAAGGCCACCGGCGTCGCGGAGCGCGACTGGCGGCTGGTCTACCAGTCGCGCAGCGGCGCCCCGCACATCCCCTGGTTGGAGCCGGACATCTGCGACCACCTGGCGGAGCGCCGGGAGCAGGGGGCCGCCGCCGTGGTGATGGTCCCGATCGGGTTCGTCTCGGACCACATGGAGGTCAAGTACGACCTGGACACCGAGGCGGTGGCCAAGGCTGCCGAGCTGGGCCTGCCGGTTACCAGGGCCGCCACGGTCGGTGCCGACCCGCGCTTCACGGCCGCCGTGCGCGAGCTGCTGCTGGAGCGGGCGGCCACCGAGCGCGGCCTCGCCCCCCGGCGCTGCGCCCTGGGCGCGCTCGGCGCCAGCCATGACGTGTGCGCCGTCGACTGCTGCCCCAACCCGCGCGCGCCCCGTTCGGCCGCGGCCGAGGCCTGAACGCCGGCCCTGCCCGCACCGCTGACCCGGCCGGTTCGGCAGACCTCGCCGAACCCCGACGACTCCCGCTGACCTCGCCCGCCGTGCCGACAAGGAGCCCCGTGTCCGAGCCTGCCCAGCCCCAGCCTGCCCAGCCCCAGAGCGATGCCGCCCGGCCCGACGCCCCCCGGCCCGACGCCGCCCTGCTCGACGAACTGCTCGTCCTCGCCCTGGAGGCCGCGCGGCAGGCCGGCGCCCTGCTGCGCGACGGCCGCCCGGCCGACCTCGGCGTGGCGGCGACCAAGAGCAGTCCGGTCGACGTGGTCACCGAAATGGACCTGGCTTCCGAGAAGCTGATCGTGGAACTGATCGCCGGCCGCCGCCCGCAGGACGGCTACCTCGGCGAGGAGGGCACCGAGCGGCCCGGGGGCAGCGGCGTGCGCTGGGTCGTCGACCCGCTCGACGGGACGGTCAACTACCTCTACGGCCTGCCGAACTGGGGCGTCAGCGTGGCGGCCGAGTACCACGGCGAGGCGGTCGTCGGGGTGGTCTTCGCGCCGGCCAGGGGCGAGCTCTTCCAGGCCGTGCTGGGACGCGGCGCCCGGCTCGACGGCCGCCCGCTGGTCGCCCGCCCGGCTCCGCCCTGGGGACGGGCGCTGGTCGCCACCGGGTTCAACTACGTGCAGTCGGTCCGGGTGCACCAGGCCGAGGTGCTGCACCGGCTGATGCCCGAGGTGCGTGACATCCGGCGCGGCGGCGCGGCCGCGGTCGACCTGTGTGACGTGGCGGCGGGCCGCCTGGACGGCTACTACGAGCGCGGGCTGGCCCCGTGGGACCTGGCGGCCGGCGGCCTGATCGCCCGCGAGGCCGGCGCGCTGACCGGTGGGCGGGTGGGCCGACCCGCCTCCGGCGAGCTGGTGGTGGCCGCGCCGCCCGGCCTGTTCGAACCGCTGCAGGCCCGGTTGGAGGAGCTGGGAGCCTGGCACGACTGACCGGCCGGCCCAGCCGGCCCAGGCGCCCCGGCCGACCTGCCGTCCGCCGGGGCGGGCAGCGAAGAGCCCCGGTGCCGTGGTGGTGCCGGGGCTCTTGAAGTCGCTCGGAGGATCGGAGGATCAGCTGTCAGGGGCCGGTCGGGCGGCCGGAGGAGGTGGCTTACGCGGCGGCGGGTGCCGGGATCAGGCGCTGCGGGGCAGTGCCAGGACCGGATCGATGCCGTGGTCGGTGGCGATCCGGCGCAGGTCGTCCAGTTCGGACTGTTCGACCTCGGCCAGGAAATCGTCCCCGGACTCGAGTGCGCGGTGCAGGTCCTGCTCGGTGTTCCTTATACGCTGCAGGATTCCGGCGGTGAAGGCGTCCATGCGGCAGACCCCCTTACGGTGTCGGACGTGCGCGGTCGAGCGTTCCCCGGTCGGGAGGGTGCGGTGATCCAGCGGCTGCGCCGGTACCGGTCGGCTGGCTCCGGTGATGGCGGGTACGGCCTTGAGGCCGCTCCGTGGGACCTGCGATCCCCCAGCCGGTGCGGATGAACGCGCGGCGGGTGGGTGCGATCGCCTGACGGCGTCATCGCGGGTGTGCATTCGTCCTCCCCAGCCACGCGGCGGGGAAACCTCGGGTCGCCAGAAACGCGGAGAAAGTTGCCGCCGTCACATTCGGTTGCCGTACCCGCGTGCGGGGCGCGGTCCCGCCGAGGGGCGGGCGAGGTCGGGCGGGGACCGCCTTACCGCTGCTTTACCCCGACAGGGGGCAGGATGGAGGGACCGTCGGAGTCGCAGGCCCGCGTACGGGGACGCTCCGATCCCGCCGCGCGCGCCCCAGAGAAGGGACAACCGCTGTGCGGGTTCTTGTCGTCGAGGACGAGCAGCTGCTCGCCGAAGCCGTGGCCACCGGCCTGCGCCGGGAGGCGATGGCCGTCGACGTGGTGTACGACGGCGAGGCCGCCCTGCAGCGGATCGCGGTCAACGACTACGACGTCGTGGTGCTCGACCGGGACCTGCCGCTGGTGCACGGTGACGACGTCTGCCGCAGCGTGGTCGAACAGGGCCTGGCCACCCGGGTGATCATGCTGACCGCCTCCGGCGACATCAGCGACCGGGTCGAGGGCCTGGAGATCGGCGCGGACGACTACCTCCCCAAGCCGTTCGCTTTCAGCGAACTCGTCGCCCGGGTGCGCGCGCTGGGCCGACGCGCCACCGTCCCGCTCCCGCCGGTCCTGGAGCGGGCCGGGATCACCCTCGACCCCGGCCGCCGCGAGGTGCTGCGCGACGGCCGCTCGATCCAGCTGGCCCCCAAGGAGTTCGCCGTCCTGGAGGTCCTGATGCGGGCCGGCGGGGCCGTGGTCTCCGCCGAGCAGCTGCTGGAGAAGGCCTGGGACGAGCACACCGACCCCTTCACCAACGTGGTGCGGGTGACCGTGATGACCCTGCGGCGCAAGCTCGGCGACCCGGCCGTCATCGTCACCGTGCCCGGTTCCGGCTACCGGATCTGACCCCCGCCCGCCCTCCACCCCAAGGGATCCCACCCATGACCACCCCGCCCACCACCGGCGGGCCCTCCGGCAGTCCCCGCGCGGTGCCGCCGCGGCCCGACCAACCGCCGCGTGCGGACCAGCCGTCGCGCCCGGATCAACCGCCGCGCGCGGAGCAGCCCTCCCGCCCGGTCACCGCGCAGTCCGGCCCCTACCAGCCCGAGGAGGGGCTGAGCTGGCTGCCGTTCCGCCCGACCATCCGGATCCGCCTCACCCTGCTGTACGGCGGGATGTTCCTGATGGCGGGGGTGCTGCTGCTGATGCTGATGTACGTCGTGGTGCGCAACGCCTTCCAGGAGACGCCGGTGCCGCAGATCGGCATCGACCCCGGTGTCATCGCGCGGGTCGGCAACCAGCAGGTCACCGGTGACCAGTTCAACCAGATCCTCCGGAACCAGATGCTGGCCGGGCAGCACAGCGAGCTGGACACCCTGCTGCGCAAGGCCCTGACCGTGCTCGTCGTACTCGCCGTGATCGCCTTCGCGGCCGGCTACGCGATGGCCGGCCGGGTGCTGCGCCCGCTGGGCCGGATCACCCGCATCGCCCGCGAGGTGGCCAGCTCCGACCTGCACCGGCGGATCGAGCTGGAGGGACCAGACGACGAGCTCAAGGAGCTCGCCGACACCTTCGACGACATGCTCGACCGGTTGGACCGCTCCTTCGACTCGCAGCGCCGTTTCGTCGCCAACGCCTCGCACGAGCTGCGCACCCCGCTGGCGATCAACCGCACGCTGCTGGAGGTCCAACTCGCCGACCCGGCCGCCTCGCCCGATCTGCAGCAGCTGGGCAAGACCCTGCTGGCCACCAACGAGCGCAGCGAGCAACTGGTCGAGGGCCTGCTGCTGCTGGCCCGCAGTGACAACGTGCTGACCGATCGGCGCTCGGTGGAACTGTCCGAGGTGGCCTCCCGGGCCATCGAGCAGACCAGGACCGAGGCGGGCAACCGCGAGGTGGAGATCCGCTCCGAGCTCAACCCGATCGCCGTCTCGGGCAACGGCGTGCTGCTGGAGCGGATCGCGCTCAACCTGCTGCAGAACGCGGTGCGCTACAACCTGCCCGACGGCTGGGTGGAGATCACCACCACGCCCGGCCCGGGCGGCCTGGGGGAGCTGGCGGTGAGCAACACCGGGCCGGTGGTCCCGGGATACGAGCTGGAGCACATCTTCGAGCCGTTCCGCCGGGTCAAGGGGGCCGACCGGACCCGCAGCGACAAGGGGGTCGGCCTGGGGCTGTCGATCGTCCGCTCGGTGGTCCGCGCGCACGGCGGGTCCATCGAAGCGGTGGCCCGCCCGGGCGGCGGGCTGACGATCCGGGTACGAATTCCCGGCGCCTGAGCCGGTCCGGTCCGCGAGGCCGTCCGCGTGCCCGCCCCGGCCCCGCTGTGGCCCCACTGTGGTCCGGCCGTGGTCCGGCCGCGAACAGAACCGGCCGAGCGCCCTGGTGCGCCCTTCACCTGCACGAAGGGACGGACCAGGGCGCTTGTCATATCCCCCCTGAACAACTTACGGTGGCGTAACCTACGCATCCGTAAGTGACGCGTCCGTACGTTCCGAACGTTCCCGCCCTCAGGAGCCACCGTCGTGACCATCGCACCCGCCCAGCGCACCGGTTCGGCCGCTTGGACCGATGCCCGGCTGATCCTCGCCCTGGAAGAGGTGGTCGAGACCGAGTTGAACCGCCACCTGAAGGTCGCCAAGGAGTGGATGCCGCACGAGTTCGTCCCGTGGAGCCAGGGCCGGGACTTCGACGGCCCGCTCGGCGGCGAGGCCTGGGAGCTGTCCCACTCCAAAGTGACCCCGCTCGGCCGGATCTCGCTGGTGGTCAACCTGCTGACCGAGGACAACCTCCCCAGCTACCACCACGAGATCGCCACCATGTTCGGTCGTGAGGGCGCCTGGGGGACCTGGGTGCACCGCTGGACGGCCGAGGAGGGCCGGCACGGGATAGCGCTGCGCGACTACCTGCTGACCACTCGCGCGGTCGACCCGGTGGCCCTGGAGCGGGCCCGGATGGAACACATGTCGGCCGGGTTCGCGTCCGACAACGCGCACAGCATGCTGCAGTCGGTCGCCTACGTGGCCTTCCAGGAGCTCGCCACCCGGATCTCGCACCGCAACACCGGCCACTTCGCCGGCGACCCGCTCTGCGAGCAGCTGCTGGCGAAGATCGCCAACGACGAGAACCTGCACATGGTCTTCTACCGGAACCTGCTGAAGGCCGCGCTGGAGATCGCCCCCGACCTGGCGATGCAGGCCGTCCGCGACGTGGTGACCGACTTCCGGATGCCCGGCCACGGGATGCCCGGCTTCGAGCGCGCGGCGGCGCAGATCGCCATCGGCGGCATCTACAACCTGCGGATCCACCACGACGACGTCCTCCAGCCGGTGCTGCGCCACCTGAAGGTGATGGAGATCGGCGGGCTCGGCCCCGCGGGCCTGCAGGCCCAGCAGGAGCTCGGTCTCTTCCTGGACGGGCTGGACACCCAGGCCACCCGCTTCGACGACCGCCAGGCCGCCCTGCTGGCCCGTCGTGCCGCCAACGCGGAGCGCAAGGCCGCCGCCGCAGCGAGCTGACGGCTCGGCCGCGCCGCCCGGTCGGCCTGCCCAGGCGCGCCGCCCGGTCGGGCCGACCGGCACGCCGCGCCCTGCGCTCGGATGCCTCGGCAGGGCGGCCCGACAGGCCCCGCCGGGCCGCTGCGGTTTCGGCGAGGAAAGCCCCGCAGCGCCAGGTCGGGTCGTACCGAGGCTTGAGATGGTGGGACGTTTTCGATGGTTTCGTCCGAATGGTGACCCGACGTGACCAAGGTCACATCACCTGGGCGCACTCGTTCGGATGATCTCGCAGAGTGATCATTCGAGCCGAATCGATCCTCGCTGACCGTAGCCGGATCCGGCGGCCGGGCTTCCGCCGGCGCTCGACGGAACTCGCTCTCCCACCTGGGTCGAGGCGGCCTGGCGCAAGGGGTCGACGAGGCGTACCATCACCATCCGTATTCGACAGCGGGCATCTGCCGACGATCGGTGGACACTGTCCGCAAGCCCCTCGAAGGTGGCTTCGATCACCTGGTCGAGCCCGCCGATGAGTGTCGATTGAGTAACAGGGCTTGAAGTAAGGCACAATCTCGGCCTCGGGTCGGGCACAAGACCGGCCCCTCATGCGTTACGTGCGCTGGAGATACCGCACACACCCAGAGGGGGAGAGCGAAACATGGCAACGGACTACGACACCCCGCGCAAGACCGACGACGACATCAACGAGGACAGCATCGAGGAGCTCAAGGCTCGTCGGAACGAGAAGTCGGCGCCTTCGGTCGACGTCGACTTCGACGATTCCGGCGAGAGCCTCGAGCTGCCCGGGGCGGACCTCTCCAACGAGGAGCTGTCCGTCCGCGTGCTGCCGCGCCAGGCCGACGAGTTCACCTGTGTGAGCTGCTTCCTGGTGCACCACCGCAGTCAGCTCGCCGGCGAGAAGAGCGGCCAGCCGTACTGCCGGGACTGCGCCTGAGCATCGGGCGGCTTCGGTCCGCGTCCGGCGTCCGCCCCATGGCGGTCCACCGTCGGCGCGGCACGGCGCCCCGTCGGAGCTGGTCACCGCCCCGACGGCTGATGGCGCGGCCGATCCGGCGGTCGCACACGAGTAATGGCGAAGGGACGGTCCGTCGTAGCGGACCGTCCCTTCGCCATTTCCTCGTCGCGGTGCTCCGCGTTGCGGTGCCGGTGCGCGACCGGGGCCGGCCGCCGCCTCGTCAGGCCTGGGCCGCACCGATCGCTGCGGCCAGCGCCCGCGGGTCGCGGGTGGAGAGGTAGAGGTATGGCGTGGGGTCGTCCGGATCGGTGATCTCCACCCGCAGTGCGGTCGGCACGTAGCTGCGCAGCAGCATGAAGGCCCGCGGGTCGGCCTTCACCGAACGCCAGGCCACCGCCTCCGCGGCGTCCAGCGGCCGGGCCTCGCCCAGTGCGGTCAGTGGGATCCGGGCCTGCCCGGCCACCAGCGAGCCCTGCACGACCCGGATCCGGGCCGAGCCGTAGGAGCTCAGCCCGATGGCGGCGGCCACCAGCCCCACGACCAGGCCGATCAGCCCGGGCACCGAGCCGAACTTCAGCAGGACAAGGCCGATCGACAGGCCGGCACCGACCGGCAGCAGCCACCAGGAGCGGGGCGCGGTGAGGCGTTCGTCGTACATGCCCCCCATTGTGGGCGTCCTTTCTGAAAGCCAGGCACGAGCCCCCGTTCCGATGGGTGGAATCGACTGGCGCCCGGACGGCTACCCACGGGTAGGGTCGGCGCTGTGACTGGACCCACCGCCCCCAGACCGGCCCCGCAGGACAGTACCGGGCCCGCCGAGCAGCACCCTCGATCCGCCGCGCCGACCAGTACGCCGACCACCCCGCCTGCCGGCTCGGTGCAGCCTGTCCGCCATCCCGAGGCGCCCGCGCCCGGCACCCCGCTCGGTTCGCACTACGTGCACTGCTTCGGCTGCGGTCCGCAGCAGACCAGCGGATTGCAGCTGGACGTCCGAGCCGGCGACGGGGTCGACGTCACCGCCGAGTTCACCGTCAAGTCGGTGCACCAGGGTGGCCCGGGACTGGCCCACGGCGGCATCCTGACCACCGCCATGGACGAGACCCTGGGCTCGCTCAACTGGATCCTGCACACCGCCTCGGTCACCGGCCGACTGGAGACCGACTTCGTCCGCCCGGTCCCGGTCGACGCGCTGCTGCACATCCGCGCCTGGGCCACCGGTGTGCACGGGCGCAAGCTCTACTGCGCGGCCGAGGGCCGGATCGGCGGACCCGCAGGACCGGTGGCGATAAGGGCGGCCGCTCTCTTCGTTCAGGTGAAACTGGAACACTTCACCACGCACGGTCGTCCCGAGGACATCAAGGCTGCCCTCGACGACCCTGACCTGTTCAAGCGTGCCAGAGCCTTCGAGGTGAATCCGTGAGTTCCTCCGCCCGTCCGCCGGTCGACGTCCTGATCCGACGACTGGACCCCGAGCTGCCGCTGCCCGGCTACGCCCAGCCCGGCGACGCCGGCGCGGATCTGTGCGCAGCCGTCGACGCCGACCTCGAACCGGGCGAGCGCACCGTGATCCCGACCGGTGTCGCCATCGCGTTGCCGGACGGCTACGCCGCGTTCGTCCACCCGCGTTCAGGGCTGGCAGCTCGTTGCGGAGTTGCGCTCGTGAACGCCCCAGGGACGGTCGATGCCGGGTACCGTGGTGAGATCAAGGTGATCGTCGTCAACCTGGACCCGCGCGAGCGGGTCAGCTTCCGACGTGGGGACCGGATCGCCCAGCTGGTGATCCAGCAGGTCGAGAAGGCCCGCTTCCACGAGGTGGCCGAATTGCCCGGGTCCGCACGTGCCGAGGGTGGGTTCGGGTCGACCGGTGGCCACGCGGCGGTTTAACATGCCGCCGCCCGCCGACCTGTTCCGCGCGGGTCGCCGGAGGCAAGCCGCCGAAGGTACGAGCAGGAATTCGCATCGGTCTTGGACCGGGAAGGACAGTGACCGTGTTCCGTCGTCGCCAGAAGAGCGAGGACGCTGTCGAGCAGCTCGCCGAGGACGCCATCAGCGCCGACGAGACGGCCGATGACGTCGAAGGTTCCGCCGACTCCGAGAGCGAGCCGCTGACCGACGTCGATGAGGTCGACGAGGAGGCCGTCGAGGAGACGGAGGAGGATCCGGCGGACCGCGTCGGCCTGCCGCCGGCCCCGCGTCCGGACGGCCCCTGGGACTTCTCCGAGCTCGAAAGCCCCACCGAGGGGCGGGTCGACCTGGGTGGTCTGCTGATCCCCGGCGTGGAGGGCATGGAGCTGCGGGTCGAGGTTGCCGGCGACGCGATCGTGGCCGCGACCCTGGTCCTGGGCAACAGCGCCATCCAGCTGCAGGCTTTCGCGGCGCCCAAGTCCGAGGGCATCTGGAGCGAGGTCCGCGACGAGATCGCGGACGGCATCCGCTCGCAGGGCGGTCTGGTCGAGGTCGAGGAGGGCAACCTCGGCTGGCACCTGCGGGCGCAGGTCCCGGTGCAGCTGCCGGACGGCGCGCAGGGTGTGCAGCTGGTCCGCTTCGTCGGCTGCGACGGCCCGCGCTGGTTCCTGCGCGGTGTCATCTCCGGCCAGGCCGCCGTTCAGCCCGAGTCGGCCGAGGTGCTGGAGCAGGTCTTCCGGCAGACCGTGGTGGTCCGCGGCGAGGTCCCGATGGCGCCGCGCGACCCGATCGTGCTCAAGCTCCCCGAGGACGCCCAGATGGTCGCGGACGGTGGCGTCGGCGCTGCCGAGGGCGAGGCCCCGCGGTTCGGTGACGCGACCCTCAGCCCGTTCGCCCGTGGCCCGGAGATCACCGAGGTCCGCTGACGCGATCCTCCGCCTGACCTGGCCCGATGAGGGCCTCGGCGCCTCTTCCGGCCCCGGACAGCATCGCTGTCCGGGGCCGGTTTGACTCCCGATGGGCCGGTGCGTAATGTTCTCCGAGTTGCCCCGCAGGCCGCGCGGCTCCGCTTCGAATTCAGTTCGGGCGGGGAAAACGGGCCGAAAAACTCTGCTAGAGTTCGGGAGCGCCGAAAGGCGAAAGCAAATCGGAATGAAATCCGGAGCCGGAAACGGAACGGAAAACTTCTGATAAGCTGGAAACACGAAAGACAGAACGCAGTAACACTGAAACGAATGCCCGGAGAGCTTGCGAGAGCGGCTTGAAGGAAGTGTCCGTTCCTTGAGAACTCAACAGCGTGCCAAAAGTCAACGCCAGATATGTTGACATCCCCGGCCTTCACCGTTTGGTGGGGGTTGGAGATTCCTTTTGAAGTAAGACACAGCGAGGACGCAGTGCACGGGGCCGCCCTATTCCGGTGGTTGTCGTGCCGCTCAACGCGGGTGTGAACCCGATTACGGGTAATCATTCACGGAGAGTTTGATCCTGGCTCAGGACGAACGCTGGCGGCGTGCTTAACACATGCAAGTCGAACGGTGAAGCCCTTCGGGGTGGATCAGTGGCGAACGGGTGAGTAACACGTGGGCAATCTGCCCTGCACTCTGGGACAAGCCCTGGAAACGGGGTCTAATACCGGATATGACCTTCCTCCGCATGGGGGTTGGTGTAAAGCTCCGGCGGTGCAGGATGAGCCCGCGGCCTATCAGCTTGTTGGTGGGGTAATGGCCTACCAAGGCGACGACGGGTAGCCGGCCTGAGAGGGCGACCGGCCACACTGGGACTGAGACACGGCCCAGACTCCTACGGGAGGCAGCAGTGGGGAATATTGCACAATGGGCGAAAGCCTGATGCAGCGACGCCGCGTGAGGGATGACGGCCTTCGGGTTGTAAACCTCTTTCAGCAGGGAAGAAGCGCAAGTGACGGTACCTGCAGAAGAAGCACCGGCTAACTACGTGCCAGCAGCCGCGGTAATACGTAGGGTGCGAGCGTTGTCCGGAATTATTGGGCGTAAAGAGCTCGTAGGCGGCCTGTCGCGTCGGATGTGAAAGCCCGGGGCTTAACCCCGGGTCTGCATTCGATACGGGCAGGCTAGAGTGTGGTAGGGGAGATCGGAATTCCTGGTGTAGCGGTGAAATGCGCAGATATCAGGAGGAACACCGGTGGCGAAGGCGGATCTCTGGGCCATTACTGACGCTGAGGAGCGAAAGCGTGGGGAGCGAACAGGATTAGATACCCTGGTAGTCCACGCCGTAAACGTTGGGAACTAGGTGTTGGCGACATTCCACGTCGTCGGTGCCGCAGCTAACGCATTAAGTTCCCCGCCTGGGGAGTACGGCCGCAAGGCTAAAACTCAAAGGAATTGACGGGGGCCCGCACAAGCAGCGGAGCATGTGGCTTAATTCGACGCAACGCGAAGAACCTTACCAAGGCTTGACATATGCCGGAAACGTCCAGAGATGGGCGCCCCCTTGTGGTCGGTATACAGGTGGTGCATGGTTGTCGTCAGCTCGTGTCGTGAGATGTTGGGTTAAGTCCCGCAACGAGCGCAACCCTTGTTCTGTGTTGCCAGCATGCCTTTCGGGGTGATGGGGACTCACAGGAGACTGCCGGGGTCAACTCGGAGGAAGGTGGGGACGACGTCAAATCATCATGCCCCTTATGTCTTGGGCTGCACACGTGCTACAATGGTCGGTACAAAGGGCTGCGATACCGTGAGGTGGAGCGAATCCCAAAAAGCCGGCCTCAGTTCGGATTGGGGTCTGCAACTCGACCCCATGAAGTTGGAGTTGCTAGTAATCGCAGATCAGCATGCTGCGGTGAATACGTTCCCGGGCCTTGTACACACCGCCCGTCACGTCACGAAAGTCGGTAACACCCGAAGCCGGTGGCCTAACCCTTGGGAGGGAGCCGTCGAAGGTGGGACCAGCGATTGGGACGAAGTCGTAACAAGGTAGCCGTACCGGAAGGTGCGGCTGGATCACCTCCTTTCTAAGGAGCACATGGCCAGATCCGAGCGAATGCCTCGGATTGGTTGCTCATGGGTGGAACGTTGACTATTCGGCACACTGGGTGATGGTTCGTGAGTACTGCTTCGGCGTGGAAAGCGTAACTGTGAGTCTGGTGTGTCGGGCACGTTGTTGGGTCCTGAGGGAACGGCCGTTTGGTCGTCACCTCAGTGCCGGTCCCACGGACACAGTTCCTCGTGTGAGGGGTTGTGTGGGTGGGTGTCTGGTCGTTGTTTGAGAACTGCACAGTGGACGCGAGCATCTGTGGCCAAGTTTTTAAGGGCGCACGGTGGATGCCTTGGCACCAGGAACCGATGAAGGACGTGGGAGGCCGCGATAGGCCCCGGGGAGCTGTCAACCGAGCTTTGATCCGGGGGTGTCCGAATGGGGAAACCCGGCAGTCGTCATGGGCTGTCACCCATACCTGAACACATAGGGTATGTGGAGGGAACGCGGGGAAGTGAAACATCTCAGTACCCGCAGGAAGAGAAAACAACCGTGATTCCGGGAGTAGTGGCGAGCGAAACCGGATGAGGCTAAACCGTAGTGGTGTGAGACCCGGCAGGGGTTGCCACTTCGGGGTCGTGGGAGAGTTCTTCAGTCGTCTGCCGGCGGCTGGGTGAGTCAGAAACCGTATGGATAGTCGAAGGACATGCGAAAGGTCCGGCGTAGAGGGTAAGACCCCCGTAGACGAAATCTGTGCGGCTCACTTGAGCTTTTCCCAAGTAGCACGGAGCCCGAGAAATTCCGTGTGAATCTGGCGGGACCACCCGCTAAGCCTAAATATTCCCTGGTGACCGATAGCGGATAGTACCGTGAGGGAATGGTGAAAAGTACCGCGGGAGCGGAGTGAAATAGTACCTGAAACCGTGTGCCTACAAGCCGTGGGAGCGTCGTTCGTGTCTTCGGACACGGGCCGTGACTGCGTGCCTTTTGAAGAATGAGCCTGCGAGTTTGCGGTGTGTAGCGAGGTTAACCCGTGTGGGGTAGCCGTAGCGAAAGCGAGTCCGAATAGGGCGTTTGAGTTGCATGCCCAAGACCCGAAGCGGAGTGATCTAGCCATGGGCAGGTTGAAGCGCGGGTAAGACCGCGTGGAGGACCGAACCCACCAGGGTTGAAAACCTGGGGGATGACCTGTGGTTAGGGGTGAAAGGCCAATCAAACTCCGTGATAGCTGGTTCTCCCCGAAATGCATTTAGGTGCAGCGTCACGTGTTTCTTGCCGGAGGTAGAGCACTGGATAGGCGATGGGCCTCACCGGGTTACTGACCTTAGCCAAACTCCGAATGCCGGTAAGTGAGAGCGTGGCAGTGAGACTGTGGGGGATAAGCTCCATGGTCGAGAGGGAAACAGCCCAGAACACCGACTAAGGTCCCTAAGCGTGTGCTAAGTGGGAAAGGATGTGGAGTCGCAGAGACAACCAGGAGGTTGGCTTAGAAGCAGCCACCCTTGAAAGAGTGCGTAATAGCTCACTGGTCAAGTGATTCCGCGCCGACAATGTAGCGGGGCTCAAGCACACCACCGAAGTCGTGTCATTCACAGAATACGTCCAACGACGCTGTGGATGGGTAGGGGAGCGTCGTGTTCCGGGTGAAGCGGCCGAGGAATCGAGTCGTGGACGGGATACGAGTGAGAATGCAGGCATGAGTAGCGATACAAGAGTGGGAAACTCTTGCGCCGATTGACCAAGGGTTCCTGGGTCAAGCTGATCTGCCCAGGGTAAGTCGGGACCTAAGGCGAGGCCGACAGGCGTAGTCGATGGACAACGGGTTGATATTCCCGTACCCGCTTTGAAGCGCCAACGTCGAACCTCTGGATGCTAAAGCCGTGAAGCCGGCCTGGAGTCTTCGGACGAAGGGACGTGGTGGAGCCGCTGATCCAACAGGGTAGTAGGTGAGCGATGGGGTGACGCAGGAAGGTAGTCCAGCCCGGGCGGTGGTAGTCCCGGGGTAAGGGTGTAGGCCGAGTGGTAGGCAAATCCGCCACTCATTGAGGCTGAGACCTGATGCCGAGCCGATTGTGGTGAAGTGGATGATCCTATGCTGTCGAGAAAAGCCTCTAGCGAGTTTCATGGCGGCCCGTACCCCAAACCGACTCAGGTGGTCAGGTAGAGAATACCGAGGCGTTCGGGTGAACTATGGTTAAGGAACTCGGCAAAATGCCCCCGTAACTTCGGGAGAAGGGGGGCCATGTCTGGTGAGGAGACTTGCTCTCTGAGCTGGGTGTGGCCGCAGAGACCAGCGAGAAGCGACTGTTTACTAAAAACACAGGTCCGTGCGAAGCCGTAAGGCGATGTATACGGACTGACGCCTGCCCGGTGCTGGAACGTTAAGGGGACCGGTTAGCTCCACTTCGGTGGGGCGAAGCTGAGAACTTAAGCGCCAGTAAACGGCGGTGGTAACTATAACCATCCTAAGGTAGCGAAATTCCTTGTCGGGTAAGTTCCGACCTGCACGAATGGCGTAACGACTTCTCGACTGTCTCAACCATAGGCCCGGTGAAATTGCATTACGAGTAAAGATGCTCGTTTCGCGCAGCAGGACGGAAAGACCCCGGGACCTTTACTATAGCTTGATATTGGTGTTCGGTTCGGCTTGTGTAGGATAGGTGGGAGACTTTGAAGCGGCAACGCCAGTTGTCGTGGAGTCGACGTTGAAATACCACTCTGGTCGTGCTGGATGTCTAACCTGGGTCCGTGATCCGGATCAGGGACAGTGTCTGGTGGGTAGTTTAACTGGGGCGGTTGCCTCCTAAAGAGTAACGGAGGCGCCCAAAGGTTCCCTCAGCCTGGTTGGCAATCAGGTGTTGAGTGTAAGTGCACAAGGGAGCTTGACTGTGAGACCGACGGGTCGAGCAGGTGCGAAAGCAGGGACTAGTGATCCGGCGGTGGCTTGTGGAAGCGCCGTCGCTCAACGGATAAAAGGTACCCCGGGGATAACAGGCTGATCTTCCCCAAGAGTCCATATCGACGGGATGGTTTGGCACCTCGATGTCGGCTCGTCGCATCCTGGGGCTGGAGTAGGTCCCAAGGGTTGGGCTGTTCGCCCATTAAAGCGGTACGCGAGCTGGGTTTAGAACGTCGTGAGACAGTTCGGTCCCTATCCGCTGTGCGCGTAGGAGTGTTGAGAAGGGCTGTCCCTAGTACGAGAGGACCGGGACGGACGAACCTCTGGTGTGCCAGTTGTCCTGCCAAGGGCATGGCTGGTTGGCTACGTTCGGGAGGGATAACCGCTGAAAGCATCTAAGCGGGAAGCCTGCTTCGAGATGAGCACTCCCACCTCCTTGAGAGGGTAAGGCTCCCAGTAGACGACTGGGTTGATAGGCCGGATGTGGAAGCCCAGTAATGGGTGGAGCTGACCGGTACTAATAGGCCGAGGGCTTGTCCTCAGTTGCTCGCGTCCACTGTGTTGTTCTGAAACAACGACCCCACACCGTTGGTCACGGGTGTGGTGCGGCCGATAGTTTCATAGTGTTTCGGTGGTCATAGCGTGAGGGAAACGCCCGGTTACATTCCGAACCCGGAAGCTAAGCCTTACAGCGCCGATGGTACTGCAGGGGGGACCCTGTGGGAGAGTAGGACGCCGCCGAACAATCATTCAGGAGAAGCCCTCAGCCTTTCGGCTGGGGGCTTCTTCGCGTTTGCCCGCCGTTGGATCGGCCCGCGGGTGGCAGGGGGAGGCCGTGAGGCTGAACAGGTGTCCGAGTAGGATCCGATGACCCGAGTCCTGACCCAGGGGTTGATCAACGAATGGCACGTCCATCCCTTACCCGTGCGCACCGGGCGCTGCTTGGCTTGGTAGCGGTCGGCGCCTGCCTGATCTCCGGGATCGGCTTCGCGGGATCGTACTCGGCAGTGCGTGAGTTGGCGCTGCACAAGGGCTTCGGTAACTTCTCCTACGCCTTTCCGATCGGCGTGGACGCCGGCATCGTCGTCCTGCTCGCGCTGGACCTGGTGCTGACCTGGCTCCGCATACCGTTCCCGCTGCTCCGGCAGACGGCCTGGGTGCTCACCGTCGCCACCATCGCCTTCAACGCCGCGGCCTCCTGGGGTGACCCGCTGGGTATGGGCATGCACGCCGTCATTCCCGTGCTCTTCGTCGTGGTCGTCGAGGCCTCGCGGCACGCGGTCGGACGGATCGCGGCGATCTCGGTGGACCGGCACATGGAGTCCGTGCGAATGATGCGCTGGCTCCTGTCCCCGGTGCCGACCTTCCGGCTGTGGCGGCGGATGAAGCTCTGGGAGCTCCGCTCCTACGACGAGGTGGTCCGGCTGGAGCAGAACCGGCTGGTCTACCGCGCGCAACTGCGCTTCCGGTACGGGCGCGGATGGCGGCGGGCGGCGCCGATCCAGGCGCTGCTGCCGCTCAAGCTGGCCAAGTACGGGGTGCCGCTGGACGTGACCCTGCTCGACCGGATCGATCCGCCCGCGGTGCCGGAGGCACTGCCGACCGAAGCGGGGGCCGATCACGGGGCGCCCGAGGGACCGACCGTGTCAGCGGCGGTGGCGGTGCCCGCTCTCGCCAAGCTGGCCGCCGCGCGCTGGCGTGATGGGCAGGGTGGCCAGGACCAGCAGCACGAGGCGGCGGTGATGGAGCCGGTCGAGACTCCGGCGCGACCGGCGCGTTCGATCACGGCGCTGCGTGACATCCGCGCCGGGGCCGGTGACCAGGGAGTCGCTGAGCAGTCCGCCGTGCGGCAGTCCTCGGTGGTGCCGCCGGCCGGTGCCCAGCCGCCGGCCGTCCAACAGTCGGCCGTCCAACAGTCGGTGTTCCAACGGCCCTCGGCCCAACAGCCTTTGGCCCAACAGTCGTTGCTGCAGCAACCGCCGGTCCAGGAGCGGACGGGCCAGCCGCAGGCCGAGGTTGCCGCAGACGACGCGCGCCCCGTTGGCCAGCCGTCGCCGTGGTTCAAGGCGCCGCGCCCGGCGAGTTCCCAGCCGCAGCCGCCGCCGCAGCCGCAGCCGCAGCCGCAGCCGCAGCCGCAGCAGATGCGTGCGGCTCGGCAGCGTGCGGAGGGCCCGGCCGCGGTCCAGGTCCAGTCGCCGCGGCCCGGACCCGTCGCCGAGCCCGCTCCACTGGCCCCCACGCAGGCTGAGGCTCCGTCAGCACCCGTGTCGGAGCGCGTTCCGGTGGAGTCACCGGTGGAGGAGGGCCCGGCGCCCGCCGCCGTCCCGCAGCCCGCTGCGGACAACGTCTTCGTGCCGAGGGTTCCGGTGCCCAACCGGCCGGCTGCCGAGTCGGCGGCCCCGGACCGGCAGGACGTCTCCGAGAACCTGCCGCTGACGGTGGATCTGGCCTTCGACGCGCTGGTCGCCTTTCAGGACGCGTTCGGCCGCGACCCCGACGAGGAGGGGCTGGCCGTCTTCCTCTTCACCCAGTACGGCGTCAGCGGCAAGCAACCGGGCGTTCCGGCGAGCGAGAGCGAGATCCGCCGGATCTGGCCGAAGCTGCGGGACCGCTACGCGACCCTCGGGCGCGAGTAGTCCGCCGGCTGGGCCGCCATTGACGCCCGGCGGCAGCGCGGTTACCTTCACATCAACAAATTGTTGAATGAGTCAGTGTGGAGGAACCCGGATGTCGCAGGTCCAGGTGGGTGGCGGCGCAGCCGATGGAGCGGCGCGGAGCCTGACGTTCTCGGCCTCCGCGCGCGCCGCCGTGGCCGAGCTGCTCGGTCCGGTCGACGCCGAGCTGGCCCGCTACTACCCGGGGGAGTCCGGCAGCCGGCAGCCCGTCCACACCGTCTACGTCCCGGCCGACGCCTTCGCCGCCGGCACCGTGGCGGACTGGGGGCGGCAGGCGCTGGCGGCGCTGGACACCCACGCCGCCACCCCGGCGGAGCTGGCCGAGGCGCTCGGCGTGCCCGCCGACGAGCTGATCACCGAGGTGCACGCCCGGGTCCGGGCCAAGCTCCGGCGCGAGCCGATCGAGGACCTGCGGATCGACTTCGAGGATGGCTACGGCCCGCGCCCGGACGCCGAGGAGGACGCCGAGGCGATCCGCGCGGCCCGCCTGGTCGCCGCCGCCGTGGCCGAGGGTAGCGCCCCGCCGTACATCGGCATCCGGATCAAGTGCATGGAGGCGGCGGTCCGCGACCGCGGCATCCGCACCCTGGAGCTGTTCCTCGCCACCCTGCTGGAGGGCGGCCGCGAGCTTCCCGCCGGCCTGGTGCTGACGCTGCCCAAGGTCACCTACCCGGCGCAGGTCACCGCGCTGGTCCGGCTGCTGGAGGACTTCGAGCGGCGGGCCGGCCTGCGCGCCGGGCGGATCGGCTTCGAGATCCAGATCGAGACCACCCAGGCGATCCTGGGCGCCGACGGCCGGGCCACCGTGGCGCTGCTGATCGAGGCGGCCGAGGGCCGGGCCACCGGCCTGCACTACGGGACCTTCGACTACAGCGCCTCCTGCGGAGTGAGCGCCGCCTACCAGAGCATGGACCACCCGGTGGCCGACCACGCCAAGGCCGTGATGCAGGTGGCCGCCGCCGGTACCGGCGTGCGGCTCTCGGACGGCTCGACCAACGTCATCCCGACCGGTCCGCGCGAGCAGGTCTTCGCCGCCTGGAACCTGCACCACGGGCTGGTCCGGCGCTCGTTGGCCCGCGCCTACTACCAGGGGTGGGACATGCACCCCGCGCACCTGCCGACCCGCTACGCGGCTGTCTACGCGTTCTACCGCGAGGGCCTGGCCGCCGCCGCGTCCCGGCTGGCCGCCTACGTGGCCAAGGCCGGCGGCGACGTGATGGACGAGCCCGCCACCGCCAAGGCGCTGAGCGGATACCTGCTGCGCGGGCTGGACTGCGGCGCGGTCGACCTGGCCGAGGTCACCGAGCTGACCGGCCTGGACCGCGAGCGGCTGGACGAGCTCAGCGGCCGCTGACCCGCTGCCACCGGGTGCTCGGTGGATAGGCTGGCCGGACCGCCCCCGTCCGTCCGCCGACCACCTGGAGAACTGCCACCCCATGCCCCAGCCCGCCGCCAAGCCCACGCTGACCATCCGCGCGGACGGCAGCCACGAAATCGAGGTGAAGCGTTCACGCTTCATCTGCCACCTCGCGCGGGTCGGTGACGAGGAGGCGGCGCAGGAGTTCATCGCGCGGATCAGGAAGCAGTACTGGGACGCCCGGCACAACTGCACGGCCTTCGTGGTCGGTGCGGAGCAGCGCCGCGAACGCTCCAACGACGACGGCGAGCCCGGTGGCACGGCGGGGGTGCCGATGCTCGAGGTACTGCGCCGGCGCGGCGTCACCGACACGGTCGCCGTGGTGACGCGCTACTTCGGCGGGGTGCTGCTGGGAGCCGGTGGCCTGGTCCGCGCGTACGGGGGCGCGGTCTCGGCGGCGCTGGACGAGGTCGGGCTGGCGCAGCGGCACCGGGTCGCGCTGCTGGTGGTCGCGGCCGACCACAGCAGGGCCGGGCGGCTGGAGAACGAGTTGCGGGCGGCCGGTCACTCGGTGCGCGGGCTGCACTACGAGGCGGCCGGTGTGCGGATCGAGGTGGGGGTGCCCGAGGACGCTCTCGCGGCGTTCCACGCCTGGCTCGCCGAGGCCAGTGGCGGTAGCGCGACGGCGGTTGCCGCAGGGCACTTCCACGCGGAGACGCCCTGGTCGGACGCGCCCTGAGCGGGACGGGCCGCCCTGTCCGGCACCGCAGACCGGACAACCGACTCAGTCGCATATTCTTTCGGCCAAAGCCCAGGGAATCGGCCTCTCGCGCGGCTCACGGTCAGTAGCCTGAGATGACCGTCGAGTCACAGGAGCAGATTCCGAGATGGCCGTGATCCGTACCATCAGCCTCGCCCCGGGCGCGAACACCGGTTGGCACTACCACCCGGCCCTCGTGCAAGCCGTCCTGCTCTCCGGGGAGCTGACCCGGGTGCTGGAGGACGGAAGGGTCGAGATCACCCGGCCCGGGCAGTTCCTGACCGAGCTGCCGCAGCAGGTGCACATCGGCTGCAACCACGGCACCGAGCCCGTGGTGATCCTGGCCAACTACCAGGTGGCGGAGGATGGCCCGCTGGCCATCCCGGCCCAGGCGCCGGCCGTGGCGGCGGCGGTGGCCGCCGGGCTCGGGCACCGCCTGGCGGCCCGGCTCAGCAACGCCTGAGGGCTATACACCACGTCGCGCGCGGCACGTCAAGCGAATGCCAATCGACACTCGAACGAATTAACACGGCCCGGATCTGGAACTCCAGCTCCGGGCCGCCGCGTTCTTCCGGCAAGGACTTGGTCGGCCCCCGCCGACCGGAGGCCAGACATCACCCCATCGATGGAGGACCGTCAGACCCCACCTCGCACCACGGAGGCACCACCCATGAGCATCGACCGCACCGCGCCGCCCGAGGCAGCCGCAGCCGACCCCCGTTCCGGCTCCCCCCAGCCGGGCCGTGCCACGCCCTACCGGATGACGGTGACCACCCGTCAGTCCCACGCCGACGCGGTCGCGTTGGCGGACCAGTGTCTGGGCGCCTGGCTCAAGGAGGAGGGGCACGCCGAGCCACCGCCCGTGCCCGAGCCGCCACCCGACCCCGGGCCCGTGATCCCGCCCGGTCCGGCCGCCGGGCCACCGCCGCCCGCCGACCCGCTCCATGACCCGCCGTTCCACGAACCGCCGTTCCACGAACTGCCGCCCGCGCCCGCTCCCGCCGCCGTCCGCCACCGGCTGGGCGACCGGGTCCTGCTCGACCGGGACGACGGCCCGCTACCCGTCCGGTCCCCGGGCGCCCCGCCCGGCCGCTACACCCGCCGCCGCCTGCGCACACCCGCGCCGCACGGCACCCACCAGTTGACCCTCACCGTGGCCACCGAGCGCGGCGGTCCCACCTGGATCCGCCTGGAGGCCGAGCAACTGGCCACCGCTCCGGGCCTGCGGACCCCCAGTGCCGTCCCCGTCCCCGAGCTGGTCCACCGCCTGCTGCCGCTGATCGACGCGCTGGACGGGACGGCGGAGGTCCGTCCGCTGCCCCGGATCATCACTGCCGCCGAGGTCGACACCGTCATCGACGAGCTCTGCGACCCGGCCCGCCGGCTACCGGTCCTGATCGCGAGCGTGCCCGCCGACCTGGATCCGCGTGCCTGGGCAGCCGAGCCGCTGGCCCCGCTGCTGCACAAGGTGGCCGGTCTGGCCGTCAGCTACGTGCTCGATCCCGGTGCCCGGGTCGTCTTCAACACCGCTCTCGAGTTCCACACCGTCTACGGCGGCGCCGTCCGCACCTACCTGCCCGAGGTGGATCCGGCCTCCCGGCGCGACGCCCAGCGGCACCTGGTGCTGCCTCGGCACCGGATCGAGGGCGAGCCCCGGCGGGCGGCCGCGCTGCTGGCGCGCGAGCCGCGCCGACTGGCCGACCTCGCGCCGCTGCCCGAGCCGCTCGCCCGGGTGCCGGTGCTGCGGGTGCGGCCCGCCGAGCCCCCGGGGTCCGGCGCCTGTGCCGGGACCGGCGCGGGCCTGGCCGAGCTGGTCGGCGAGTTGACGCAGGCCCAGCAGGTGGGTGCGGACGAGCTGCAGCGGATCCGGCACCGCTTGCACCGCTCGCACCGGCGTGAGCGCCATCTGCGCGCCGAGAACGAGCTGCAGGGCACCGCGCTGCGCCGGGTCAGTGCCCAGCTGAGGGCGCTCAACAGCCGGCTCTGCCTGCCGGGGGAGAGCTCGCCCGGTCCGGCCGCGCCGCTCGACCGGGCCCCGGGCGACCCGGGCAGCTTCACCGAACTGCTCGACCGGATCGGTGAGTTCCCGCTGCTGAGCTTCACCGGTGACGAGAAGGAGACCCTCGCACTGGACGCGCACACGATCGGTGGCAACTGGGTCCGGCTCACCTGGGACGGTCTGACGGCCCTGCAGGAGTACGCCACCGTCGCCGTGCACGGCGCGGCCGGCGGGGATTTCAAGCAGTGGTGCGAGCACGCGCCGGTCGGTGGCAGCCATTTCCCGCCGCGCAAGGCGGTGCGCAACGAGTCCCGGACGGTCTGCAGTCACAGCAAGATGCGCCGGGAGCGGATGTTCGCCGTGCCGGCCTCGGTGGACCCGAGCGGCCGTGCCTTCATGGGCGCCCACCTGCGGATCGGCGGCGGCCGCACCGCCCCCCGGCTGCACTACCTGGACGACTGCTCGGGCAGCGGGCGGATCTACGTCGGCTACATCGGCATGCACCTCACCAACACCATGACCAACTGACCCCTGATCGGCTGCCGCCGCGCGCGGCTGACCACCCGTCAATCCATCGAGACCGAAAGGCCACACGTCCACCACCGACCCCCCGTACGGTGGACAATGCTCTCGGGGGGTATACCGCCATCGCGCGCATGCCCGGCCAGCGCAGTGCCCGGCCACCGAAGAAGCGCCGGACGAGCATGGGGGCGGACCGCCGATGCAGGATTCGACCAAGCGTCAATCGGCGGTCGAGGGTGCCTTCGGCCGCCGGGCCGGCTTTCTGGCCTCGGTGTTCGGCGGTTCGACGTTCGGCGGTTCGACCGATGGCCCCGACCAGGTGACGCCGACCGCGTTCCAGCCCGCCGGCGCGAGCGCGGCCGGCCCGTCCCGGATCGATTGGCCGGACGGCGGCCCCCACAGCTCCGCCGACACCGACGCCGACACCGAACCCGACACCGACGGCCACCAGGCCGGCGAGGCCGGTGCGGAGCCCGATGGCCATGATCCCGCCGTGGCCGCGCTCGGCCGTGCCGCGGAGCTGACGCACCACCGGACGGCCACCGTCCGCGCCGAGCAGCAGCGGCTGGCCGGGTTGCTGGCCCGGCTCGCGCTGCCGGTCAGCGCGATGGACTTCGAGAGCCAGCGGCGCAACTACGAGCCGCGCCCTTACCCCGAGGGCCCGTCAGCGGGAGCGGGCACCCGCGAGCCGCGCTGGACGGACTTCGAGCCGGCCGCCTCGGCGGTCCAGGAGCCGGGCTCGAACGGGTCCAGCCGCCTGCTGGACTCCGGCTACCAGCGCGAGCTGGCGCAGGCCCGGCTGGCCCACCAGCGCGCGCTGCGCCAATGGCGGACCGAGCGGGCCGTCGCCGCGGACCCGGCCGAGGCGGCCGCCCGGCTCGCCCACGAGGAGGCCGAGCAGGGCAGGGCGCGCGCGGTGCGGGAGTACAACGACAGCCTGGAGGAGTGCCGTCGCGCCTACCGGGAGGGCGAGCCGGCCGCGGTCGAGTCGCTGCTGGAGCGCGCCCTGGCCGCCGCCGAGGCGGCCACCCCCGAGTTGCCCGCCGCCTGCCGGGCCGTGTTCCGGCCGCTCACCCGCACCGCCGTGCTCGACCTCGACCTGCCCCCGCTCGGCCTGGTCCCCTCGCTGGACGGTTACCGGTTGACCGCCGAGGGCGAGATCAGCCCGGTGCCGCGCCCGCCCGCCGACCGCGCCGCCGACTATCTGCGCCTGGTCGCCAGGCTGGCCCTGCGCGCCCTGCAGGCCGCCGACGCGGTGGACACCGACGGCATGCTGGCCGGGGTGGTGCTCAACGGCTGGCTGCGCGAGCCCGAAGCGACCTGCCTGCTCACCGTGGACGCCGACCGCGACGCGCTGGCCCGCACCCGGCTGGTGGAGCCGGTCGCACCGGACGAGGAGGAGGCCGACCCCGGGGTCTACGCGGCCGCCGAGCAGGACGAGGCGCTGGTGCGACTGCGTGGGCTGGGCGCGGCGGTGAGCCCGGACCCGTACGCCAGGGCCGAGGTGCGCCCGTGCGCCACGGCGGGTGCGGCGGTGCCGGCGGTGGCCGACCTGTCGCCGGGCGAGTTCGCGGTGCTGGTCCGCGAGGTGCTCACCAGGGGCGGCCTGCGCGACTGGAGCGTGCGGCTGCGCGGCCATTCCGGCCTGGTCGCCACCGGCACCGGTGCCCCGGGCAGCGCGCTGCCCGGGCGCTGGGTGGTCTGCGCCTCGCGCCGCCCCGGGCAGGTCGGCGCCACCGAGGTGCGCACGCTGGCGGAGGCGGTCGCCGAGGAGTCGGCCGGCCACGGACTCTGGCTCAGCACCGGCGGCTTCACCGAGGAGGCGCTCGACCTGACCGACACCGCCGAGTACCGGCAGATCCACCTCGCCGACGGCGAGGGCTTCCGCGCACTGGCCGAGACCCACCTCGGGCTGCCGCTGGCGACCGGAACGGTTTAGGTCCGGACAGGACCTGGCGCACCCGCCGCCACGGCCACGGCCACCGGCGTCGTGGCGGGCGGCGCGGGCGGGGCGGGCGGGGCGAAAGCCCGGCGGTCACCCGCTCACCCGCTCACCCAGGCGGCGGACCCGGCGGGCGCGGTGCTGGGCCCCGGACCAGGCTGGGCGGGAAAGGCGCACGGCCCAGGCGGGCGGGAGGAATGGGATGACCGCCGTACTCGTCGCCGCCGGGGCCTTCCTCATGACGCTGATCGGCGGCTACGTCGCCCAGCGCACGGGGGACCGGCGGCATCTGGTGCTCGGCTTCGCGGCCGGGCTGATGCTCGGTGTGGTCGCCTTCGACCTGCTGCCGGAGGCGCTCACCGAGGCGCCTGAGGAGCTGTACGGGGTGCCGCGGGCGCTGCTGATGTTCGCCGCCGGATTCCTGGCCATCCATTGCGTCGAGCGGTCGGTGGCGATCCACCGGGCGCACGAGGGCGAGTACGGGCCGCACACCCACGCGCACGGCCACGCGCACCCGCACGGCCACGGGAAGGCCAGGTCCGAGGGCATCGGGCTGACCGCGGCCGGGGCGCTGGTGGGGCACAGCCTGATGGACGGCTTCGCGATCGGTGCCGCCTTCCAGGCCGGCGGCACGGTCGGCACCGTGGTCGCGATCGCGGTGGTGGCCCACGACTTCGCGGACGGGTTCAACACCTACACGGTCACCCGGCTGTACGGGAACAACCGGCGCCGGGCGCTGACCCTGCTGTTCGCGGACGCGCTGGCCCCGGTCACCGGGGCGGCGATCACCCTGGCCTTCACCATCCCGGAGCATGTGCTCGGCCTCTACCTGGGCTTCTTCGCCGGGTTCCTGCTCTACCTGGCGACCTCCGACATCCTGCCCGAGGCCCACAGCCCGCACCCCTCGCGCTCGACGCTGCTCTGCACGCTGATCGGGGTCGGCTTCATGTGGCTGGTGATCGGCCTGGCCGGCTGAGGGCCGGGCCGGGGCGCCGTCCGTCCGCCGCACCGGCTCGGTCGGGCTCGTGCGCCGTCCGGTCGGGTGCGGCAGCGCTCCGGTCCGGTTCGTCCGCGGCGTGGCGGATCGGCCAGTGGCGGCGCAGCGCGTCCAGGGCGGCGGTGATCGCGGGGCGGCGCGAGGCCTGGGTGCGCCAGAGGGTGAAGACCCGGCGGGTCGGCTCCGGCAGCACCGGGCGGGCGACCACGCCGGCCGGCAGCGGGCCGCGCCCGAGCCGGGGGACCAGGCCGACCCCGAGGCCCGCAGCGATCAGCGCGATCTGGGTCTCGAACTCGCCGACCTGGTAGAGCACGTCGGGCTCCTCGCCGACCTCACGCATGGTGCGCACCAGCCAGTCGTGGCAGATGTTGCCCGGCGGCACGCTGGTCCAGCGCTGCCCGGACAGGTCGGCCACCGGCACCACGGTGAGCGCGGCGAGCGGGTGCTCCGCGCGCAGCACCAGGTCGACCGGGTCCAGGCCCAGGCTCTGCCGGGAGAGGCCCTCGGGGACCGGCAGCGGGACGGAGGGCCAGTCCTGCACCAGGGCCAGGTCCACCTCGCCGCGCGCCACCAGCTCGGTGGCCAGGTAGGGGTCGGTCTCCAGCACCCGGACCTCCAGCTCCGGGCAGGTCCTGGTCAGTTCGGCCAGCGCGCCGGGGAGCAGCCCGCGCGCACCGGTGGCGAAGGCGGCCACCCGCAGCTGGCCGACCGCCTGGCCGCGCTGGTGCTCCAGGGTCACCTCGGCCTGCTCGACCAGCGCGAGCACCCGCTGCGCGGTGGCTGCCAGTTCCTGGGCCGCGTCGGTCAGCACCACACCGCGGCCCTGGCGCTCCAGCAGCACGGTGCGGGTCTCGCGCTCCAGCTTGGAGATCTGCTGGGAGATGGCCGAGGAGGTGAAGCCGAGCGAGGCCGCGGCCTTGCCGACCGAGCCGTGCACCGCGACCGCGTGCAGGGCGCGCAGCCGTCCGAGATCAAGCATGGTCCGATTATGGGCCACTGATTAGCAGAGATGAAGAGTTCGCTTCAGTATTCTTCGCTGGTGCTGAAGAGTGTGGGTGGCGCATCCTCGGGACATGTCCGCCACACCCCGTCGCGCCGGTGCCGCCGGCGCCATGAGCCCCCGTCACATCGCCCTGGCCGTGCTGGTCGCCGCCGTCTGGGGGGTGAACTTCGTGGTGATCGACGTCGGCCTGAAGGACTTCCCGCCGCTGCTCTTCTGCGCACTGCGGTTCACCGTGGTGGCGCTGCCCGCGGTCTTCTTCGTCGGGCCGCCGCGGGTGGCCTGGCGGTGGGTCCTGGCGGTGGGTCTCGTGCTCGGGGTGCTGAAGTTCGGCACGCTCTTCCTCGGCATGCACGCCGGAATGCCGGCCGGGCTCTCCTCGCTGGTGCTGCAGAGCCAGGCGGTCTTCACCGCGGGCTTCGCGGCCGGCCTGCTCCGCGAGCGCCCGGCCCGGCAGCGGATCGCCGGACTGGCGATCGCGGGTGCCGGCATCGCACTGGCCGCCGTGGACAGCGGCGCGGGCGGGCCGGTCAAGGCCTTCGCCCTGGTCATCGCGGCGGGCGTGTTCTGGGGGCTGTCCAACGTGCTGACCCGCAAGGCCGCGCCGCCCGACCTGCTGCGCTGGATGGTCTGGGTGAGCGCGGTGCCGCCGCTGCCGCTGCTCGCCCTCTCGCTGCTGGTCGAGGGGCCGCACGCCGACCTGCGCGCGATGGTCTCGATCACGCCGGTGGGCGTGGGCGCGGTCTGCTTCGTGGGCCTGCTCTCCACCCTCTTCGGCTTCGGCGCCTGGGGCTTCCTGCTGCGCAGCTACGACGCGAGCGCGGTGGCGCCGTACTCGTTGCTGGTCCCGCTCTTCGGGATGACCTCGGCCTGGCTGCTGCTGGGTGAGGCGATCACCCCGATGGCCGGTGGCGCGGCGCTGCTGGTGATCGCCGGGATCGGGCTCAGCGCGCTGCGGCCCGGGGCACCGGCGCGGTTGGCCGCCCACCTGGGACGGCGCACGCGCCGGGACGGTGCGGCGGTGCCGGCCGCAGCGCCGCAGGCGCCTGGCGCGGTGCAGGCCACGGCTGAGCCGCTTCCGGTCAGGCCGGTGCCGGCGGCCGCTGCGCCGCTTCCGCGGCCCTGAGCACGCGCAGCATCACCACGACGTCCGCCGGGTCGGCGTCCCGGAAGTAGTCCTCGGCGACCTCCTGGCGGACCCGCGCGACCCGCTCCACCGCCGCCCGCCCGGCGGCGGTCAGCACCAGGCCCACCGAGCGCCGGTCCACCGGGTCGGGCACCCGCTCGACCAGGGCGGCCTGCTCCAGTGCGTCCACCACCGTGGTGGCCGAGCGCGGGGCCACGTTCAGCCGGTCGGCGAGCTCGCTCAGCCGCATCGCGCGACCGGGGGTCTCGCAGCGCGCGGCGTGGGCGAGCACCCGCAGGGCGCGGCCCTGGCCGGGGGTCAGGCCGTAGGGCTCGAGCCGGTCCATGGTGCGGTGCCGGATCCGCTTCATCGCCCGGGTCAGCTCGTCGGCCAGCTCGGCGGCACCGTCCGGGGACGGGTTGTCCGCTGAGGGGCTGTCCTGGGAGCCGTCGTCCGGGGCGGAGCTGCCTGAGGCCGAGACGTCCGCAGCCGAGGTGCCGGTGGTGACGGATCCGGTGGGCGAACTGGTCATGCGGGGGCTCCTCGGCGCGGGAAGTGGGCCCAGGGTAGCGCCCGGCGCGGGTAGCGAGCCAGCCACACGGTGAGCCAGGCTCAGTATCTCGCTGAGGCGCTCCGGGCCGGGGCCCGGTTCAGCCCGTCCTCGCGTCGTCCCGGACGTCCTCGCGCGGCAGCCACCGGGCCAGCGCCCAGAGCACCAGGGCGGCGAGGCACCACCCGGCCAGCACGTCCAGGAACCAGTGGTAGACCGACCAGATCAGCCCGAGCCCCACCGCGAGGCCGAGCAGCCCGGTCACCGCGTAGAGACGCCGCCGGGCGGCGAGCGGCCAGGTGCGGCCGAGCAGCAGCGCCCCGACCCCGTAGCTGACGCAGGCGGTGGTGGTGTGCCCGGACGGGTACCAGCCCCAGGAGCCAGGGGCGAGCGGCTGCCCGAGCGGCCCGGGACGGGCGAAGTAGTCCTTGGCGGGCACCACCAGCAGCGGGATCAGCAGCGCCGCGAGTGGAGCCACCAGCAGCGGCAGCCACCAGCGCCGCAGCCCGGCCCGCCGGGAGCGCCAGGCGGCCAGTGCCCCCGCGCCCAGCAGCACCGGGATCGCCGGCACCGTGCTGCCGAGGTCGGAGAGGAGGTGGCCGAGCCAGTCCAGCAGGCCGCTGTGCAGTGCGTCCCGCACCTCTCCGACCCAGTGGCGCACCCAGCGGTCCAGGCCGAGCAGCGGCCCCGTGACCCCGACCTGCCAGGAGACCAGGGCCAGCGCCAGGACGAGCGGCAACGGCGTCAGCAGGCTGTCGCGCGCGCGGGCCAGCGGGTGTGCCGGGACGGCGAGGAGCCGCCCCGGAGCGGGGGGGAGTGCCCCGGGGCGGCTGGGGTGATCGCCGCTCCGCGCGCCCCGGGGGGTGTGGGCCGGACGGCCGGTCGATCGGTCCTGTGGCGGCGCCGATGAGGGCGCCTGGTTGTCCTCGCGGGTCGGCTGGCCGACCGCTGGATGAGGCTCGCTGTCCATCTGTCATGACACTACGTCAAGCCGATTCCCAGCGGGCCGACCCTGGCCGGGTTCGCACAGCATCTTCACCGCTGGCAGGGCAACCTCCACGCCTGCCCGATCGTCTGTGCGCCCGGTCCTGGAGCGGACCGGGCGCACAGAGAGGATCGGACGGCGACGGGAGGGTCGACGGCGACGGGAGAGATCGGACGGCGACGGGAGGGTCGACGGCGACCGTTCGGTCGCCTCCGGCTCAGACGCCAGCGGTGGCACCCTGCAGCGTGAAGGCGCCCTCGATGATGTCCAGGCCCTCGGTCAGCAGGTGCTCGGGGATCACCAGCGGCGGCAGGAAGCGCAGCACGTTGCCGTAGGTGCCGGCGGTCAGCACCACCAGACCCTCGGTGTGGCACGCCTTCGCCACGGCGGCGGTGAACTCCGGGTTCGGCTCCTTGGAGCCCGGCTTGACCAGCTCGATGGCGATCATGGCACCGCGCCCGCGCACCTCGCCGATCACGTCGAACTTCTCCTGCATCGTCCGCAGGCGGCCCAGCATGACCTCGCCGATCCGCTGCGCCTTCGCGTTCAGGTCCAGCGTCCGCATGGTCTCGATCGAGCCCAGCGCGGCCGCGCAGGCCACCGGGTTGCCGCCGTAGGTGCCGCCCAGGCCGCCCGCGTGCGCGGCGTCCATGATCTCGGCGCGGCCGGTCACGGCGGCCAGCGGCAGACCGCCGGCGATGCCCTTGGCGGTGGTGATCAGGTCCGGGACGATGCCCTCGTCCTCACAGGCGAACCACTGGCCGGTCCGGCAGAAGCCGGTCTGGATCTCGTCCGCGACGAAGACGATCCCGTTGGCCTTCGCGTACTCCACGATGGCCGGCATGAAGCCCTTGGCCGGCTCGATGAAGCCGCCCTCGCCCTGGATCGGCTCGATGATGATCGCCGCCACGTTCTCGGCGCCGATCTGCTTGTTGATCAGGTCGATCGCCTGCGCGGCCGCCTCGGCGGCGCAGTTCTCCGCACCGGTCAGCCAGCGGTACGGGTAGGCCACCGGCACCCGGTAGATCTCCGGCGCGAACGGACCGAAGCCCTGCTTGTAGGGCATGTTCTTCGCGGTCAGGCCCATGGTCAGGTTGGTGCGGCCGTGGTAGCCGTGGTCGAAGACCACGACGGCGGTGCGCTTGGTGTAGGCACGAGCGATCTTGACCGCGTTCTCCACAGCCTCGGCGCCCGAGTTGAACAGCGCGGTGCGCTTCTCGTGGTCGCCCGGGGTGAGGTCGTTGAGCTGCTCGGCGACGGCGACGTAGCCCTCGTACGGGGTCACCATGAAGCAGGTGTGGGTGAACGCGGCCAGCTGCTCGCTCGCCCGGGAGACCACGGCCTCGGCGCTGTTGCCCACGTTGGTCACGGCGATGCCGGAGCCGAAGTCGATGAGGCTGTTCCCGTCCACGTCCTCCAGCACGCCGCCGCCGGCGCGCGACACGTACACGGGCAGGGTCGTCCCGACGCCCGCCGCCACCGCGCTCAGCTTGCGGGCCTGCAGCTCCTGCGACTTCGGGCCGGGGATCGCGGTGACCAGGCGGCGCTCCTGCGGGAGCTGCGCTGCGGCGCTCATAGGGGTATCTCCAGTCGGCTCGGCTTGTTCTGACACGTTCTTCTCGGTTCCTCGCAGGCTACGACCGCCACACCGGCCCCGGCATGCGCCAGTGGGGCGCACTGGGCCGTCCGACTTGTCCCTCCCGGCCACCGTCGCCCTCCTGGCGAACGTACCCGGCTCCGGCCGGCCCCTCCACTACATTGAGCGCGGGGTGTCGCCCGCGGGGCGGCATGGGTAACACTCAGCCGGGCAGGTCGGGCAAGGGAGCGGGGCCGCGATGGGACTGGACGGCGGACAGGGCGGGCGGACGGAGCTGGTGCCCGTGGCAGGCACGGTCCTGGAGCCGAGCCCGGTGCCGCGTCAGTCGACGCGCCAGGCGCCGCCGACCAGCCTCGCCGGTTGGGTGGCGGAGCCGCGCCCGCCGGCCCAGGTGGGTATCTATCGGTACGGCTATGAGCGGTTGGACCTCACCGAGGCGGGGGAGCCGCCGCGGCCGGCCGGTCCGCTCCTGCTGCGAGCCGCCGCCAATGTGGTGGTCGGCCTGATCGCCTACCGTTACGGCACGCCTGCCGTGATGTACACCGTCGGCTATCTCGGGTGGTTCCGCGCCCTCTCCCCGGATCAGTTCAATGTGGTTGAGTCGCTGATCAATCTGCTGCTGCTCTTCCTCTTCATCCTCCTCTTCGGCCGCATGGGCCGCTGGTTGGAGGTCTTCCGGCGCTTCCTCTCTCCAGTGGGGTTCCGCCGCAATGTCCTTCCGCTGCTCTCCAAGGCGGTGACCGAAGACCGCCCGAAGGGCGATGCCCCGGCCAGTGCCACCACCCCGCCATCCGTCGTCGATCCCTGGGCCGAGTTGCGGCAGGGTGGGCTCGGGAAGGCGTTGGCGATGGTCGAGGAGGACACCTGGGCCGGCCGCGTCAGCGATGTCGATTACGTGCGCATCCACCGCGTCTGGCGGGAAGTGCTCGCCGAGCCGGGGTTGGTCGGGGCGTTCGGGGAGCAGGTGGCGGTGCGGGGGGCGGCGGCGTGTGCGCATCCGTCGGAGGCGCGGGATCTGCCGGCGCGGGTGGCGGAGCACGATCTGCTGGTGGGGCAGGTGCGGCTGGGGACGGCGCAGGACGTGCCGAAGAATTCGGCGGCGCACCGGGGGGCCGGGTTCGCGCTGGACCGGGAGGTGCTGGCGACCTCGCTGCTGGCGGTGGGGCCGGCGGGGACGGGGAAGACGGCGCGGCTGGCGCGGCCGGTGGCGGAGGCGCTCTGCCTGCAGGCGCTGGCGCGGACGGCGTGCGTGGTGGTGGTGGGGGCGGCCGAGGCCGAGTTGGGACCGGACGCGGGGTACGACGTGGTGATCGCGCCGGGGGACCCGGGCTCGGCGTACGGGCTGGACCTGTACGGGGCGGCCAGTGACCAGGACGCGGCGGCGGCCCGGCTGGCCGACGCGCTGCTGCCGGACGAGTTGTCCGCGCGGGCGCAGAGTGCGCGGACGGCGCTGCAGCAGGTGGTCGGGCCGTTCCACGCGGGCTACGGGCGCTACCCGGGGGTGCGGGAGCTGCGGGCGCTGCTCGTCGGCGAGGAGGAGAGCTGGGACCGGCTGGTCGCGGAGCTGGCGGCCAGGGAACTGCTGGCGCTGCACGAGCCGGACGTGCAGCACCGGCGCGCCCGGCAGGGGCGGGCGGACGACCCGGGGGTGCTGCTGGCCGACCGGCTGGCGCTGCTGGATCGGCCGGCCTTCGCCGGGTGCTTCGAGCCGACGGGGCCCGGTGCCAAGCCGGCATTCGCGATGCGGGCGCTGGAGCACCCGCTGCGGGTGCGGGTGAAGCTGCCCGAGCGCGGGCACCCGGAGGCGGCCCGGATCCTGTCGCGCCTGGTGGTGGGGCAGTTCCTGCAGGCCGCGGTGGCCCGGGAGGACCGCTCGCTCTTCGCCGGCCTGGTGGTGGACGACGCCTCGGCGGCGCTGGACGCGGGGACGGTGCAGGGGCTGCGCCGCCTGCCGGGGGCGAACGCGGGGGCGGTGCTGCTGCTGCGCAGCCTGGTGGATCTGCCGGAGGCGCTGCGGGTGCCGCTGTTCGGTGCGGTGGGCTGCCGGATGGCCTTCCCGGGGATCGCGCCCTGGGACGGCAAGCTCTTCTCCGAGGCCTGGGGCACGGTGCTGGTGCGTGAGCGTGCGGTGACCCTCGCCCCGGACACCTCGGGCGGGATGCTGCGCAAGGCCGGACGGCTGGCCCGCAAGGCGCTCTCGGGGACGACGGCCCAGACCGAGAGCGTGACCACCCGGGAGGTGGAGCGCGAGCGCTGGTCGCCCTCGGACCTGGCGCACGCGCTGCCGGGCGGGCACGCCGTCGTCTCGCTGACCGCGGTGGGCGGGGAGCAGGTGCCGCCGCTCCTGGTGGACCTGCGCGCCTGACCGGCCGTTGGCCGGCGGCGGCCTGACTGTCCGTCGGCGTTCGATCGTCATTCGGTTACCTACGGGACGGTGGATTAGGCGTCACGGCTTGTCCGCAGCGTCCATAATGAGAGGCGAACCCTCACCCCCGCCGCCCGGCCGCAACGTGGCTGCCAGGTCGTCCCACCGAAGGTGCCATGCCCCCCACACTCGCTTCCGTCGTGCGCAACTCCTCGCTCCATCTGACGGTCCTCGCTGGAGCGGACCACCTGGAGCGCCCGGTCCGCTGGGTGCACACCAGTGAGCTGGACGACCCCACGCCCTTCCTCGAAGGCGGCGAGCTGCTGCTCACCACCGGGATCAAGCTGGGCACCAGTACCAAGAGCCTGCAGTCCTACGTGCACCGGCTGGCTGACGCCGGCGTGGTGGGCCTGGGGCTGGGTGTCGGCCTCTCGCACACCGAGGTCCCGCAGCCGCTGGTCGACGCGGCCGCCCAGCGCGGGCTGCCGCTGCTGCGGGTGCCGGAGCCGACCCCGTTCATCGCGATCAGCAAGGCCGTCTCGGCGGCGCTGGCGGCAGAGCAGTACGAGGCGGTGACCACCAGTTTCGAGGCCCAGGAGGAGCTGACCCGGGCGGCGCTGGGCCAGAACGGCACGGCCGCGGTGGTGCGCCGGCTGGCGGCCCGCCTCGGTGGGTGGGCCGCGCTCTACGACAGTTCGGGCGCGCTCTCCGTGGTGGCCCCGGACTGGGCCGCGCGCCGGGCCGCGCGGCTGGCCGCCGAGGTGGACCGGCTGCGCCGGCGTCCGGCCCCGGCCAGCGCCGCGCTGCAGGGCCGGGCGCCGGGCTTCGACACCGCCGACGAGGACTTCGTGGTGGTCCAGTCGCTGGGTGCCGACCGCCGGGCCCGCGGCTTCCTCGCGGTGGGCACCGAGGACCGGATCACCCCGACCGAGCGCTACGTGCTGAACGCCGCGGTCGCCCTGCTCACCCTGACCCTGGAGCGATCGCGCGAGCTGCGCTACGCCGAGGAGCGGATGGGTGCGGCGCTGCTGCGGCTGGTGCTGGCCGGGCAGGTGCCGACCGCCCGGCAGGTGGCCACCGGGCTCTTCGGCGGCCTGCCCGAGGGCACCATACGGGTGCTGGTGGCGGGCGTCGCGCCGGGCACCGAGAGGGAGAAGGAGAAGGGAAAGGACGAGGCCGAGGCCCCGGTGCACGACCTGACCGAGCTGGCTGAGCGCGCCGAGCAGGCCGGCGGCCGGGCCGGCGAGAAGCTGCTGGTGGCCCGCGAGCAGGCCGGCAAGGACGGCAAGGACGGCAAGGACGGCGTCACGCACCCCGAGCGGCTGGTGCTGCTCGCGGTGGACGGCGGTGCGGTGCACCGGGCCTGCCTCGGCGCGGTCGAGGAGCGCGAGGGCCTGGCGCTCGGTGTCTCGGCCCCGGCCCCGGTGGAGGAGGCCGGCGGCGCCTACGCGCAGGCCGAGCGGGCGCTGGCGGTGGCACTGCGCGGCGGGCGCCGCTCGGTGGGCCACGAGGAGGTCGGCGCGGGCTCGCTGCTGCCGCTGCTCGGTGAGGACGCGGTGGCGGCCTTCGCCGAGGGACTGCTGCGTCCGCTGCGCGACCACGACCGCACCGCCCGCGGCGACCTGGTGGCCTCCCTGCGGGCCTGGCTCTCCCGGCACGGTCAGTGGGACGCGGCGGCCGCCGACCTGGGCGTGCACCGGCACACCCTGCGCTACCGGATGCGCCGGGTCGAGGAGTTGCTCGGTCGCTCGCTGGACGACACCGACGTGCGGATGGAGCTCTGGCTGGCGCTGCGCTCCGGCGAGGAGTCGGCCACCCTGTGAGCCGACCGCAGTGCGAGGTGGCCGCAGTGCGAGGTGGCCGCAGTTGAGGTGGCCGCAGGGTGAGCCGACCCCCCTGCGAGCCGGCCGGGGCGGTTGGTCGGCCCCCTCGGTAGTCGGGGTGGCCGATGTGGCAGGCGCGGTGCGGCCCACCGCTCCACCTTGGCCAATCCGTTTCGTACGCCTCTGCCCCTACCGTTGCTGGGGTAAGCCACCGACGACGAGAGGGCCGGTACCACCGTGACCACGACCCACGCATTCTGGCTGGCCGGCCGCCAGGAGACCGGCGAGCTCAGCTTCGAGGTCCGCCACCCCTTTGACGACAGCCTGGTCGGCACGGTCAGCGTGCCCACCGACGCCCAGGTGAGCGAAGCGGTCGACGCCGCCGTCGCCGTCCTCCCGGCCTTCGCCGCCACGCCCGCGCACGTGCGCGCCGCCGCGCTGGACCACGTGGCCCGCCGGCTGACCGAGCGCGCCGAGGAGATCGCCCGCCTGATCACCGCCGAGAACGGCAAGCCGATCAAGTGGGCCCGCGGCGAGGTCGGCCGGGCCGCCTCGGTCTTCCGCTGGGCGGCCGAGGAGGCCCGCCGCACCAACGGCGAGACCATGCGGCTGGACACCGACCCGGGCGGCACCGGCCGTTTCGCGGTGGTGCGCCGCTTCCCCAAGGGCGTGGTGCTGGGCATCGCCCCGTTCAACTTCCCGCTCAACCTGGTGGCCCACAAGGTCGCCCCGGCGATCGCGGTCGGCGCCCCGATCATCCTCAAGCCGGCCCCGGCCACCCCGCTCTCCGCGCTGCTGCTCGGCGAGCTGCTGGCCGAGACCGAGCTGCCGGCCGGCTCGTGGAGCGTGCTGCCGGTGGCCAACGAGAAGATGCCCGCGCTGGTCCAGGACGACCGCCTCCCGGTGATCTCCTTCACCGGTTCGGACAAGGTCGGCTACCAGATCATGGACTCGGTGCCGCGCAAGCACGTCACCCTGGAGCTCGGCGGCAACGCCGCGGCCGTGGTGCTCGCCGACTGGTCCTCGGAGGCCGACCTGGAGTGGGCCGCCACCCGGATCGCGATGTTCGCCAACTACCAGGGCGGCCAGTCCTGCATCTCGGTGCAGCGGGTGATCGCGGACGCCGCGGTGTACGACGCGCTGGTCGAGAAGCTGCTCGTCAAGGTCGCGGCCCAGGTCACCGGTGACCCGGCCGAGGACGCCACCGATGTCGGCCCGCTGGTGGACGAGAACGCTGCCAAGCGTGTCGAGGAGTGGGTGGCGGACGCCGTCGCCAAGGGCGCCAAGGTGCTCATCGGCGGCACCCGCGAGGGTGCCGGCTATGCCCCGACCGTGCTGGCCGAACTGCCCGGTGACGCGATCCTGGCCACCGCCGAGGTCTTCGGCCCGGTCCTGTCGCTGCACCGGGTCGACTCCACCGACGAGGCCTTCGCCGCCGTCAACGACTCGAAGTTCGGCCTGCAGGCCGGCGTCTTCACGCACGACGTGCAGACCGCCTTCCGGGCCCACCGCGAGCTGCAGGTCGGCGGTGTGATCATCGGCGACGCGCCGTCCTACCGCGCCGACCAGATGCCCTACGGCGGCGTCAAGGACTCCGGCGTGGGCCGCGAGGGCGTCAAGTACGCGATGGACGACTTCACCTACGAGAAGGTGCTGGTACTCACCGGCCTGGACCTCTGAGGCCCGAGCCCGGCCCGGACCCGGCACGGCGGCGGCCCCGGACTCCCTCGCGGAGGCCGGGGCCGCTGCCGTACGTCCGCTGCCGTACGTCCGCCGCCACACGTCTGCCGCACGTCCGCCGTGCGGGCCCGCCCTGCGTCCGGGACCGGGCGGGGCAGCGGTAGGCCTGTCGGCGCGGGCACGCCACAATGGAGCCCATGAACTCGCTCGCCCACCCGCAGCTGCGCTTCACTCCGGCCGTCGACGACCCGTCAGGTCCCAGAGAGCTGGTCATCCTCGGCTCGACCGGCTCGATCGGCACCCAGGCCATCGACATCGTGCTCCGCAACCCGGACCGGTTCCGGGTGGTGGCGCTCTCGGCGGGCGGCGGGCAGGTCGAGCTGCTGGCCGAGCAGGCCTTCCGGCTGGGCGTGCACACCGTCGCCGTGGCCCGGGTCGAGGCCGAGGCGCCGCTGCGGGCCGCGCTCGCCGACCGGGCGGCCGGCCGTCCGCTGCCCACCGTGCTGGCCGGCCCGGATGCCGCCACCGAGCTGGCCGCCCTGCCCTGCCATTCGGTGCTCAACGGCATCACCGGCTCGATCGGCCTGGCCCCCACGCTGGCCGCGCTGCGCGCCGGCCGGGTGCTGGTGCTGGCCAACAAGGAGTCGCTGATCGTCGGCGGCCCGCTGGTGAAGGCGGTGGCCGCGCCCGGCCAGATCGTGCCGGTGGACTCCGAGCACGCCGCGCTCTTCCAGGCGCTGAGCGCGGGCACCCCGCGCGAGGTGCGCCGCCTGGTGGTCACCGCGAGCGGCGGCCCGTTCCGTGGCCGCGGCCGCGATGAGCTGGTCGGCGTCACCCCGGAGCAGGCGCTGGCCCACCCGACCTGGTCGATGGGCCCGGTGGTGACGATCAACTCGGCCAACCTGGTCAACAAGGGCCTCGAGGTGATCGAGGCGCACCTGCTCTACGACATCCCCTTCGACCGGATCGATGTCGTGGTCCATCCGCAGTCGGTGGTCCACTCCATGGTGGAGTTCACGGACGGCTCAACGCTGGCCCAGGCCAGCCCGCCGGACATGCGGATGCCGATCGCGCTGGGTCTGGGCTGGCCGGACCGGGTCCCGGACGCCGCCCCGGGCTGCGACTGGACCAAGGCCGCCACCTGGGAGTTCTTCCCGCTGGACGACGACGCATTCCCGGCCGTCGCACTCGCCCGTGAGGTGGGTACGCTCGGCGGCACGGTACCGGCGGTCTTCAACGCCGCCAACGAGGAGTGCGTGGACGCCTTCCTGAGCGGGCGGCTGCCCTTCACCGGCATCGTCGACACGGTCGCCAAGGTGGTCGCCGAGCACGGGCAGAACAATGGCGGCAGGGCGGTGCCGGGAACTTCCCTGACCGTCGAGGACGTCCTGGATGCGGAGGGTTGGGCCCGGGCCCGGGCCCGTGAGCTGGCGGCGGGCTGACCCGGTGGCCGTGCCCGGCGCGTCGGTGCGGGGCCGGTCGGGGAGCATCCCCGGCCGGAGGCACGGGGAGAGTGGGAGCGACATGACGGAGGACCAGCGGTGACTGCAGTGATGACGGTGCTCGGCATCGTGGTCTTTTTCGTCGGGCTGCTCGTCTCGATCGCCTGGCACGAGTTGGGCCACCTCTCGACGGCCAAGCTCTTCAAGATCCGGGTGCCGCAGTACATGGTCGGCTTCGGGCCGACGATCTGGTCCCGGAAGAAGGGCGAGACCGAGTACGGCTTCAAGGCGATCCCGCTCGGCGGCTACATCCGGATGATCGGGATGTTCCCGCCCGGCGCCGACGGGCGGATCACCAAGCGCAGCAGCTCGCCGTGGCGCTCGATGATCGAGGACGCCCGGGAGGCCTCCTACGAGGAGCTGCAGCCCGGCGACGAGGACCGGCTCTTCTACACCCGCAGGCCGTGGAAGCGCGTCATCGTGATGTTCGCCGGGCCGTTCATGAACCTGATCCTGGCGTTCGCGCTCTTCCTGGTCGCCATGATGGGCTTCGGCGTGCAGCAGTCGATGCCGACCGTGCGCTCGGTCTCGCAGTGCGTCGTCCCGGCCGACCAGGCCACCGACACCTGCAAGTCCGACGCGCCGCTCTCCCCGGCCGCCGCGGCCGGGCTGAAGGCGGGCGACACCGTCGTCTCCTTCGGCGGCGACCGGATCCACGACTACCAGCAGCTGCAGGAGGACATCCGCAGGTCGGCCGGGAAGACCGTGCCGATCGTGGTCCAGCGCGGCGGGCAGCAGGTGTCGCTGTCGGCGGCCATCGGGAGCAACCTCGTCGCCAAGGTGGACGGCAACGGCGACCCGATCCCGAACCAGACCGTGACCGCCGGCTTCCTCGGCATCGCGCCGACCACCGGCGTGGTGCAGCTGGGCCTGGGCGCCAGCGTGGACCGGATGACCGGCATGGCGCGCACCGGCATCGGTTCGCTGGTCGCGCTGCCCGGCAAGATCCCGGCCCTGTGGGACTCGGTCTTCGAGGGCAAGCCGCGCTCCGCGGACTCGCCGATCGGCATGGTCGGCGCGGCCCGGGTGGGCGGCGAGGTGGCGGCGCTGCACCTGCCGGCCTCGCAGCGGATCGCCTTCCTGGTGAACCTGCTGGCCGGGGTGAACCTCTCGCTCTTCCTCTTCAACATGCTGCCGCTGCTGCCGCTGGACGGCGGCCACGTGGCCGGCGCGCTCTGGGAGTCGGTCCGGCGCCGGGCGGCCCAGCTGTTCAAGCGCCCCGACCCGGGCCCCTTCGACGTGGCCAAGCTGATGCCGCTGGCATACGTGGTGGCCAGCATCTTCATCGGCTTCACCCTGCTGGTGCTGATCGCCGACGTGATCAACCCGGTCAAGATCACCTGACACCGCTCAGGGGGTGTGTCGGGGCGCCCCACGGGGTGCCGTACCGTTGGACGCCGGGTGCGCGATCGATGCGCACCCGGCGTCCGTCACCTCTACCCCGGGGAACCCTGCGCACATGACCGCGATCTCGCTCGGTATTCCGTCCCTGCCGCTGAAGCCGTTGGCCCAGCGGCGTCATTCGCGTCGGATCATGGTCGGCAACGTTCCGGTGGGTGGTGACGCGCCGGTGTCGGTGCAGTCGATGACCACCACGTTGACCTCGGATGTGAACGCGACGCTCCAGCAGATCGCGGAGCTGACGGCTTCGGGGTGTCAGATCGTGCGGGTGGCGGTGCCTTCGCAGGACGATGCGGACGCGTTGCCGATCATCGCGCGCAAGTCGAAGATCCCGGTGATCGCGGACATCCACTTCCAGCCGAAGTACGTGTTCGCGGCGATCGACGCGGGGTGTGCGGCGGTGCGGGTGAATCCGGGCAACATCAAGGCGTTCGACGACAAGGTGGGTGAGATCGCGAGGGCGGCGGGGTCGGCGGGGGTGCCGATCCGGATCGGGGTCAACGCGGGGTCGTTGGACAAGCGGTTGTTGGAGAAGTACGGGCGGGCGACTCCTGAGGCGTTGGTGGAGTCGGCGTTGTGGGAGTGCTCGCTGTTCGAGGAGCACGGGTTCCGGGACATCAAGATCTCGGTGAAGCACAACGATCCGGTGGTGATGATCAACGCGTACCGGCAGTTGGCGGCGGCGTGTGATTATCCGTTGCATCTGGGGGTGACGGAGGCGGGTCCTTCGTTCCAGGGGACGATCAAGTCGGCGGTGGCGTTCGGGGCGTTGCTGGCGGAGGGGATCGGGGACACGATCCGGGTCTCGTTGTCGGCGCCGCCGGTGGAGGAGATCAAGGTCGGCAACCAGATCCTGGAGTCGTTGAACCTGCGTCAGCGTGGTCTGGAGATCGTGTCGTGTCCTTCGTGCGGGCGGGCGCAGGTGGATGTGTACAAGCTGGCGGAGGAGGTCACCGCTGGTCTGGAGGGTATGGAGGTGCCGTTGCGGGTGGCGGTGATGGGGTGTGTGGTGAACGGGCCGGGTGAGGCGCGTGAGGCGGATCTGGGGGTGGCCTCGGGCAACGGCAAGGGGCAGATCTTCGTCAAGGGCGAGGTGATCAAGACCGTGCCCGAGTCCAAGATCGTCGAGACCCTGATCGAGGAGGCCCTGCTGCTCGCCGAGCAGATGCAGGCCGAGGGCGTCGAGTCCGGTGTGCCGACCGTGATCGCCGCCGACTGACGGTGGATGAGGCGCTGTGCTCGATCGAGGTGTGATGGTCCCGGGTTCACTGCAAACCACTCGCGGCCACGGTGGGCCCGGCGGTTCGCACGGCCGTCGGCCGCTGGAGGCGACCCGGGTGCTGGAAGGCCCGGATCTCGGCGCCACCCTGGAGGTGCTGCACCGGGATCCGGTCGCCAACGCCTTCGTCGCCACCCGGGTCGAGGCGGTGGGCCTGGACCCCTGGCGGCTCGGCGGCGAGATGTGGGGCTGGTTCGACCAGGACGGCCACCTGGAGTCGCTCTGCTACGCCGGGGCCAACCTGGTGCCGGTCAACGCCGGCCCGCAGGCCGTGCGGGCCTTCGCCGAGCGCGCCCGGCGGCAGGGGCGGCGCTGCTCCTCGATCGTCGGCCCGGCCGAGTCCACCGCAGCGCTCTGGGCGCTGCTGGAGCGCAGTTGGGGTCCGGCCCGCGAGGTGCGCGCCCACCAGCCGCTGATGGCCACCACCGAGCCGGCCGCCACAGTGGCCGCCGATCCGCTGGTCCGCCGGGTCCGTCGGGACGAGATCGAGCTGCTGATGCCGGCCTGCGTGGCCATGTTCACCGAGGAGGTCGGCGTCTCCCCGCTGGCCGGGGACGGCGGCCTGCTCTACCAGGCCCGGGTGGCCGAACTGGTGGGCGGCGGACGCTCGTTCGCGCGGATCTCGGAGCGGGGCGAGGTGCTCTTCAAGGCCGAGATCGGGGCGGTCACCCAGGGCGCCTGCCAGATCCAGGGGGTCTGGGTGGCACCCGCGCACCGCGGGCAGCGGCTCTCCGAGACGGGGATGGCGGCCGTGCTGGAGATCGCGCTGCGCGAGGTCGCCCCGGTGGTCAGCCTCTACGTCAACGACTACAACCTGCCTGCCAGGGCCGCCTACCACCGGGTGGGCTTCCGTGAGGTGGGCGCCTTCATGTCGGTGCTCTTCTAGGCCGGTGCTCTTCCGGGCCGCTGCCCTTCCGGGCCGCTGCTCTTCCCGGGCCGGCTCCTTTTCCAGGTCCGCGGCTTTCCAGGTCTGCGGCTTTCCGGGCCTTTCCGGACGGTGCTGGAGTAACGTCCCGGGCATGGAGCAGCTGACCGAGGTGACCGTACGGCCGATCGACCTGGCGGCCTGGGCGCCCTACGCGCTGGAGGTGCAGTCGGCGGCCTTCGGGCTCTCGCCCGAGGAGGTCGCGGTGCGGCTGCACATCGTGGGGCGGCACGCGCTGCAGCCCGGGGTGATCGCGCTCGGCGCGCTGAGCGCCGACCGGCTGGTGGGCTTCGGCTACGGCATGCCGAACCTGCGCGAACACTGGTGGAGCACGGTGATCGAGCCGCACCTGGAGGCCCGCGGTCACGGGGACTGGCTGGACGGGGTGTTCGCCATCACCGAGCTGCACGTGCTGCCCGAGTTCCAGGGCCGGGGGCTGGGCAGCACGCTGATCCGCACCCTGTGCGAGCGCTCCGGGCTGCCACGAAGCATCCTCTCGGCGATCGACGCCGAGACCCCCGCCCGGCGGCTCTACCGCTCGCTGGGCTACCGCGATCTGGCCCGCCCGGTGCGCTTCCCGAACACCGACCGCCCCTACGCCGTGATGGGCGCCCGGCTGCCGCTGCTCGACCGCACCGACCGCACCGATCGCTCCTAGAGTCGGCCGGCGAACTCCAGGGAGAGTTCCGCGCCGGTCCGGTCGCCGCCGGCCAGCGAGGCCATCCCGGCCGCCACGCTGCGGAACAGCGTCCAGCCGCGCAGCCGTTCGAGGTCCACCTCCAGGGATTCGGAGAGCTGGTGCAGGCGGCGGCGCACCGCGCCCTCCGGGCCCGGGGCGGCGGCCAGCGTCTCCTTGCGGTCCTGGGCCAGCCAGGCCAGGTCGAAGGCGCGCTCGCCGACCAGCGGCTGCGGGTCGATGGCCAGCCAGGGGGCTCGGTCGGCGGCCATCACATTGCCGTGGTGGAAGTCGCCGTGCAGCAGGAACTCCTCCTCGGTGGAGGCGAGCAACTCCTCGGCGGTGTGCAGGGCCGCGTCCACCAGCGGCCGGGCGTCCAGCCGCGCGGCCGCCGCCGGGTGCTCGCGCAGCCAGGCGGTGCGGACCGCGACGTGGTCGGCCACCGAGGTGAAGCAGTGGCCGTCGGCGGGCCTGGTCCACAGCCGCCGCAGCAGGCCGCAGGCCTCCAGCATCGCCTTCGCCTCGGCCAGCGAGCGCAGCGGGATCTCTCCGTGCAGCCGCTCCAGCAGCAGGAAGCCCTCGGCGGGATCGGCGTCCAGCAGCAGCACGGCGCCGCGCCCGGCCCACTGGGTCAGCGCGGCGTGCTCCTGGGCGGTCTCCGGGGTGACCAGGCCGGCCTTCAGCACCGCCGGGGTGTTGTCCGCCCGCCGCACGTAGCAGATGACGCTGAGCCGGCCGCCCGGCTCCGCGATCCGGTCCAGGGTGAGGTCCCAGTGGGCCAGGCGGCGGGCCACTCGCTCGGGCAGCGCGGCCAGCCAGCGGGCACCCGGCTCGCCCTGGCGGGCCAGCACGCTCGCCCGCAGCCGGTCCGGGACGGTGAACTGCCCTGCTGCCGGCTCCATGCCGCTCCTCCGTCCCTCGGGCCACTACCCGTCCATTGTCGGCCATCGGGCGCGGTGCCGGGGGGAGCCGCGCTGGTCAGGGGCTTGCCGTGGCGCTCGGCGCGCTCGGGGCGGGCAGCCCGGGCAGTGCTCCGGGTGCGCCGCCCCAGTGGGCCGCCTGCAGCGTGCACCCGCGCAGTGCGACGGCGCCGGCCAGCCGCAGCGCGCCGCTGCCGGCCGCCACCAGGTCGGCGTAGACGGCGGTGAGTCTGGTCTCCACGGTGGCGGCCAGCCGGCCCGCCGCGTTGGCGTCCGGGACGGCGAACGGCAGCTCGTAGCCGGGGGCGGCGGCGACCGGGGTGGCCCCGGCGTCGGCCAGCATCCGCTGCCAGGCGTCGCGGCGGGCCTGGTGGACCGCGTAGCAGGAGCGGGCGTCGTCGCGCTCGGGGCCCGTGGGTATTCGGGCGCCGATCACGCCGAAGGCGTAGACCGCGGTGTGCTCCCCGGCCAGCGCGGCCTGCAGCGCGGTGACCGCCCCGGCCGGCAGTGCGCCCGCCGGGGTGCCACCGGTGGTCGGCGCGGACGCCGAGGCGGGAGTGCCGGCGGGGGCGCTGGACGAGTTGCTGGACGAGGCGCCGGACGAGGTGGTGGGTGAGGCGGTGGCCGGGGCCGGGTTGTTCTGCGCGGCCTGGGGGGCCTGGTCGCCCAGCGCGACCGCGTGCAGTGCGCCCGCCGCGGAGACCGAGGCCAGCAGTCGGGCCAGTTCGGGGGAGGCGGCCGTCAGGTCGGTCAGCCGGGCCTGCGCGGTGCTCCATTCGGCCGCGGCCAGCTGCGCCGACCCCACCGGTGCGCCGGGCGCGTTCGCGGCGGCGGAGGGCGAGGAGCCGCCGCTCGGCCCGGTGCCGGCCGGTGCGGTGCCGCTCGGTGCGGCGGCGTTCTTGGGCAGCCCGGCCGCCAGGGCCGCCCGCTGTGTCTCCAGCTCGGCCCGCAGGGCGGTGAGCGGCGAGCCCTGGGCGCCGGTGCCGGTGCCCAGGGCCGCCGCGTACTGGGCGATCAGCGCGTCGGTGGCGGCCACCGCCCTGGTGCGCAGCGGCAGGTCGGGATCGGCCTTCTCGGCCTTGCGGCCGGCGCCGCCGCCGGCCGCGGACTTCGCCCCCGAGGAGGTGCAGGCGGCCAGGAGTCCGGCGGCGGCCAGGGCTCCGGTGGCCAGGAAGGTCCGCCGGCTGGGGGACTGCATCGACGCGCTCCGTGAGGTCGTGCGGAAGCCGTCGAGGGCCCCCCGCTGCTGTGGACTTGCCTGGTGGGCCGCACCGTCGATCACACCGTGTCCACACCGTTCACCGCGTGAAAGAGATGTGCCCGCCCGTCTGGACCGTACCGTCAGCGGTTGACGCCGCCTAGCGGGGGGCCGGTTCCGGCGATCACGCGGTGGCCGGGCAAGGGGTGTCGAATCAGGCGAATCGGCGGTTCGGGGGTCGACCCGATAGGCTTTGCGTCGAGTTACGACCTTCTGACAACAGCAGACGCGGCCGAGGAGTCACCCGGATGAGCACCACCCCCACCGATCGGTTGCGTGCCCTGTTGGAGCCGCTGGCCGAGCGCGCGGGCCTGGACCTTGAGGACGTCAAGGTGACCCAGGCCGGCAGCCGCCGCCAGGTGCAGATCGACGTGGACGCGGACGGCGGGGTGGACCTCGACGCCATCGCCGAGTTCAGCCGCTCGGTCGGGCAGGCGCTCGACGAGGGTGATGTGCTGGGCAGTGCCCCGTACGTGCTGGAGGTCGGCTCCCCGGGCGTGGACCGCCCGCTCACCGAGCCGCGGCACTGGCGCCGCAACACCGGCCGGCTGGTGAAGGCGCAGCTCGCCGACGGCGGCGAGATCGTGGCCCGGATCCTGTCGAGCGACGAGGACGGCGCGCTGGTCGAGGTGCAGCCGGTCAAGGGCCGCGGCCGCGCGAAGGAGCGCCGGCTGGAGTTCACCGAGGTCGCCAAGGCCCGGATCCAGGTGGAGTTCAACCGCAAGGAGGACGAGCAGCTGCTCGCCGACGCGGAGGACGACGCCGAGCTCGCCGACGACATCGACGACGCCGACGACGCCGACGACACCCAGGTCGCCGATGACGGTGACGACAACGACAACGACGACGCTGCCGACGAGCAGTGAGCAAGAAGAGAAGAGCGGAGGAGGCGTAGCTGTGGACATCGACATGAGTGCCCTGCGTGGGCTGGTGACCGAGAAGAACATCCCGTTCGACCTGTTGGTCGAGTCGATCGAGTCGGCGCTCCTCATCGCGTACCACCGCACCGAGGGCTCGCGCCGTCGTGCCCGGGTCGAGCTGAACCGCAAGAGCGGCCATGTGACGGTGTGGGCGCTTGAGGACGCGAGCGAGCTCGACGAGGGCGTGGAGCCCAAGGAGTTCGACGACACCCCGAGTGGCTTCGGTCGGATCGCCGCCAGCACGGCCAAGCAGGTGATCCTGCAGCGCCTGCGCGACGCCGCCGACGACCAGACCTTCGGGGAGTACGCCGGCAAGGAGGGCGACATCGTCACCGGTGTCGTCCAGCAGGGCAACGACCCGAAGAACGTGCTGGTGGACATCGGCAAGCTGGAGGCCATCCTGCCGCCGCAGGAGCAGGTCCCCGGCGAGGAGTACAAGCACGGCACCCGGCTGCGCAGCTACGTGGTCGCGGTGCGCCGCGGTGTGCGCGGGGCCTCGGTGACGCTCTCCCGCACCCACCCCAACCTGGTGAGGAAGCTCTTCGCGCTGGAGGTCCCGGAGATCGCCGACGGTTCGGTCGAGATCGCCGCGATCGCCCGCGAGGCCGGCCACCGCACCAAGATCGCCGTCTTCTCGCGCCGCGCGGGCCTGAACGCCAAGGGTGCCTGCATCGGCCCGATGGGCGGCCGGGTGCGCAACGTGATGGCCGAGCTGCACGGCGAGAAGATCGACATCGTCGACTGGTCCGAGGACCCGGCCGAGATGGTGGCCAGCGCGCTGTCCCCCGCGCGGGTGACCAAGGTCGAGATCGTGGACTACGCGCAGCGCTCCGCCCGGGTGATCGTGCCGGACTACCAGCTGTCGCTGGCGATCGGCAAGGAGGGCCAGAATGCCCGTCTGGCCGCACGGTTGACCGGCTGGCGGATCGACATCCGACCGGACACCGACCCCTCGGCCGGCGGCTCCGACCGGGAATCCAACGCCGAGTAGTGGTGTTGTCGTCGAGGAGCGGCGACCCCGGCCAGATCGGCGGGGCCGCGGTCAGTCCCTGCGGAGGGGTAGACTTGATGGTGTCCGGCCGGACGCATGTCCGGGCATGCCCTGAACGCACTTGCGTGGGCTGCCGCAAGCGAGCGGCCAAGCACGAGCTGTTGCGGGTCACGGCGGTCGAGGGAGCTTGTCTCCCCGATCCTCGCGGCTCGTTGCCAGGCCGGGGCGCGTACCTGCACCCCGATCCGGTCTGTCTCGACCTCGCGGTCCGCCGCAGGGCGTTCCCGAGGGCCTTCCGGCTCCAGGGCACGCTCGACACGGAGGAGCTGGCGAAGCGGGTCGGGGCCGGGGCGGACAGCACCCCGGCGTCCTGAGTCCGGAGCAGCTCTCCGGGCCGCGGGTTCGCCCGTGGCACGACCCCCGCCGGTGCGGGGGAGAACCACCGCACGGAGCACGGCACGCGCACTCCGGTTGCGCGCGCCAAAAGTCAGGTACCTCGCGAGATGGAAGTAGGTCGAGATTGCGATGAGCACTCGATGAGTACGCGATGAGTACGCCCATGAAGTAGCGACGGTCCGGCGGAGACGACCCCGGACTTATAGATCAGGAGCGAAGTGGCTAAGGTCCGGGTATACGAGCTCGCCAAGGAACTGGGCTTGGAGAGCAAGGCTGTTATGGCCAAGCTCACCGAGCTGGGTGAGTTCGTCCGTTCGGCGTCCTCGACGATCGAGGCGCCGGTCGTGCGCAAGTTGACTGATGCTCTGGGAGCGACGCCGCCTTCCGGCGGTTCGGCTGCCAAGCCTGGCCCGCGGAAGCCCGCGGCGCCCACGCCCACCGGCGCTGCCGGTGCGGCCGCACCCAAGCCGGGTGCACCCACGCCGGGTCCGCGGCCTGCCGCGACCCCCGGCCCCCGTCCCACGCCGGCCGCGGCTCCCGCCGCCCCGGCAGCCCCCGCCGCCGCGGCCCCGGTCGCTCCGGCGGCCCCCGCCGCGCCGCGTTCGGCCGCGCCGAGTCCGGGCCCGCGCCCGGCCGCGCGTCCCGCCGCGCCGGCTGCCCCGGCGGCCGAGTTCTCCTCCCCGGCCCCGGCCGGTGAGACCCAGGCCCCGCGTCCGGCCTCGCAGGCCCCGCGTCCGGCGGGCTCCGCCGGCGGTGGCGCCCGTCCGGGCCCGCGTCCGGCCGGCCCGCGTCCGGGCAACAACCCCTTCACCTCGGGCAGTGCCACCGGCATGGCCCGTCCCGGCGACCGCCGTCCGGGTGCGCCCGGTGGCGACCGGCCGCGTCCCGCCGGTGCGCCCGGCGCGGGTGCTCCGCGTCCCGGTGGCGACCGTCCGCAGCGTCCGGGCGGTGCCCAGGGCGCGGGTGCTCCGCGTCCCGGTGGCGACCGTCCGCAGCGTCCGGGTGGTCCTGGCGACCGTCCGCAGCGTCCGGGCGGCGACCGTCCGCAGCGTCCGGGCGGTGCGCCCGGTGCGGGTGCGCCGCGTCCTGACGGCATGCCCCGTCCGGCCGGTCCGCGCCCCGGTGCGCCGAGCCCGTCCGGCATGCCCCGTCCCAACCCCGGCATGATGCCGCAGCGTCCCGGCCCGGGTACCGGTCCGCGTCCCGGCCCCGGTGGCCGTGGCCCGGGTGGCCCCGGTGGCCGTCCGGGTGGTCCGGGTGGTGCCGGTGGCGGCGCCCGTCCCGGCTTCCAGGGCCGTCCGGCCGGTCCGGGCTCGCGTCCGGCCGGTGCCGGCGGCTTCGGCGGCCCCCGTCCGGGTGGCGGTGCCGGTGGTGGCGGCGGCTTCGGTGGCGGCGGTGCCCGTCCCGGTGGCTTCGGCGGCCGTCCTGGCGGCCCGGGTGCCCGTGGTGGCACGCAGGGTGCCTTCGGTCGTGGCCCGGGCGGTCGCCCGGCCCGTGGCCGCAAGTCGAAGCGTCAGCGTCGCCAGGAGTACGAGGCCATGCAGGCCCCGTCCGTGGGCGGTGTGATGCTGCCCCGCGGCAACGGCGCGACCGTGCGCCTGTCGCGTGGTGCCTCGCTGATGGACTTCGCGGAGAAGATCAACGCCAACCCGGCCGCGCTCGTCTCGGTGATGTTCAACCTCGGTGAGATGGTCACCGCGACCCAGTCGGTCGCCGACGCGACCCTCGAGCTGCTGGCCGGCGAGATGGGCTTCGTGCTCGAGATCGTCAGCCGCGACGACGAGGACCGTGAGCTGCTCGAGTCCTTCGACATCGACTTCGGTGCCGACGAGGGCGACGAGGACGAGCTCATGCCGCGTCCGCCGGTCGTGACCGTCATGGGCCACGTCGACCACGGTAAGACCCGACTGCTCGACGCGATCCGCAAGAGCAACGTGGTCGCGGGCGAGGCCGGTGGCATCACCCAGCACATCGGTGCCTACCAGGTGGCGGCCGAGGTGAACGGCGAGGAGCGCCGGATCACCTTCCTCGACACCCCGGGTCACGAGGCGTTCTCCGCCATGCGTGCCCGTGGTGCCAAGTCCACCGACATCGCGATCCTGGTGGTCGCGGCCAACGACGGCGTCATGCCGCAGACGGTCGAGGCGCTCAACCACGCCAAGGCCGCCGGTGTGCCGATCGTGGTCGCGGTCAACAAGATCGACGTCGAGGGTGCCGACCCGGTCAAGGTCCGCGGTCAGCTGACCGAGTTCGGCCTGGTGGCCGAGGAGTACGGCGGCGACACCATGTTCGTCGACATCTCCGCCCGCCAGGGCCTGCACATCGACCAGCTGCTGGAGGCCGTGGTCCTGACCGCGGACGCCTCGCTGGACCTGCGGGCCAACCCGGAGCAGGACGCGCAGGGTATCGCCATCGAGGCGCACCTGGACAAGGGCCGCGGCGCCATGGCGACCGTCCTGGTCCAGCGCGGTACGCTCCGCGTCGGCGACTCGATCGCCGTCGGCGACGCGCACGGCCGTGTCCGCGCGATGCTCGACGAGAACGGCAAGAACGTCGACGAGGCGGGCCCGTCCCGTCCGGTCCTGCTGCTCGGTCTCACCTCGGTGCCGCGCGCCGGCGACAGCTTCATCGTCGTCGACGACGACCGCACCGCGCGCCAGATCGCGGAGAAGCGCTCGGCGCGTGACCGCAACGCCATGTTCGCCAAGCGTCCGATGCGGATCTCCCTGGAGAACCTGGACCAGGCGATCGCGGCCGGCGGCATCCAGCAGCTGAACCTGATCATCAAGGGTGACGTCTCCGGTTCGGTCGAGGCCCTCGAGGACGCGCTGGTCAAGCTGGACGTCGGCGACGAGGTCGAGCTGCGCATCCTTCACCGCGGTGTGGGTGCCATCACCGAGTCCGACGTGGACCTGGCGATGGGCTCGGACGCGATCATCATCGGCTTCAACGTCCGCGCCGAGGGCCGTGCTCGCACGGCGGCCGAGCGCGAGGGCGTCGACGTCCGGTACTACTCGGTCATCTACCAGGCGATCGAGGAGATCGAGGCCGCGCTCAAGGGCTTGCTCAAGCCGGAGTACGAGGAGGTGCGCCTCGGCTCCGCCGAGGTCCGCGAGGTCTTCCGCAGCTCCAAGTTCGGCAACATCGCGGGTGTCATCGTCCGCGAGGGTCTGCTGCGCCGCAACGCCAAGGCCCGCCTCATCCGCGACGGCAAGGTCGTGGCGGAGTCCCTCACCATCGAGGGCCTGCGCCGCTTCAAGGACGACGCGACCGAGGTCCGCGAGGGCTTCGAGGCCGGTGTCACCCTGGGGTCGTTCAACGACATCAAGGTGGACGACGTCATCGAGACCTTCGAGATGCGCGAGAAGCCGCGCTCGTAGCGGTGGCACCGCGACTGAGCTGAGACGTAGCGGAGGGTGGGGGCCGCCGAGGTACGAGGTGGCACCCGCCCGCAGCGCAGGAGCAGCTCATAAAGCGCACAGAACACTGCCGGGGCCGGACGGCGGGAATTTCCCGTCGACCGGCCCCGGTCTGGCTGTGTAGGGTCCTGCGCTACGAGCCCCGTTCGGGGCGCCCTACGAGGCCTCCAGGTCGGCGAGACCTGTCATACATGTTCGTGGGAACACTCACTTTCGACCTGCTGCTGGGCGACGTCCACTCGCTCAAGGAGAAGCGCTCGATCGTGCGGCCCATCGTGGCCGAGCTGCAGCGCAAGTACAGCGTCTGCGCCGCGGAAGTCGGGAACCAGGATCTGCACCGCCGGGCCGAGATCGGCCTGGCGGTGGTCTCCGGCGAGCACCGCTTCGTCACCGAGATCCTGGACAGCTGCGAGCGGTTGGTCGCCGGCCGCCCGGAAGTGCAGCTGCTCTCCGCCCACCGGCGGTACTACGGCGACGATGATGAATGAGACGGGGATGTGCCGGTGGACGCCTGGGAACAGGCTGTCGCCACTGTCACACCGACGAGGACCGAGAGCGCTCACAAGGCTGAGCGCGGGCCGGTACGTTGGGGCGTGGGCCCCTACGGGCGCTGCGGCGTCCCGCGTACCGTGCCCACTGCACGAGGAGGCAACGTGACCGACACCGCAAGGGCGCGCAAGCTCGCCGACCGAATCCAGGTGATCGTCGCCCAGACGCTGGAGCGCCGGATCAAGGACCCCCGGTTGGGCTTCGTGACCATCACCGACACCCGGGTCACCGGCGATCTGCGGGAGGCCACCGTCTTCTACACGGTCTTCGGTGACGAGACCGAGCGAGAGGCGACGGCGGCCGCGCTGGAGAGTGCCAAGGGCGTGCTGCGCACCGAGGTCGGCAAGCAGACCGGGGTGCGGTTCACCCCGTCGCTGACCTTCGTCGCGGACGCGCTGCCGGACACCGCGCGCACCATCGACGACCTGCTCGAGCGGGTCAGGGTCTCGGACGCGGCGGTCCGCACCGCCGCGACCGGCGCCCAGTACGCCGGGGACGCCGACCCGTACAAGGCCCCGGCCGCCGAGCGCGACGACGACGCGGACGAGGACGAGTAGTCATGGCGACTGAGCCGGCGGCGGCCGGTTCGGCGAGGGCGTCCGTCACCATCGAGGTGACGGACGCCCTCGCGGTGCTTCCGGGCCAGCGCGCGCAGTCACCGCTCGGTGCCCCGCCGTCCTGCGCGGACGGTCCGGCCGGAGCCGGCTTCGCCGAGGTCTGGGAGCAGGTGCTCGCCGAGATCGGCGCGGCGGGGGAGATCGACCTGGTCTGCCACATCACCCCGGACGGCGACGCGCTCGGTTCGGCGCTGGCCGCCGGGCTGGCGCTGCGCTCGCTCGGGCACCGGGTGCGGGTCTCCTTCGGGGACGATCCGCAGATCATCCCCGACTCGCTCTCCTTCCTGCCGGGGCAGGAGCTGATCGTGCCCGCCGCCGAGCTGCCGGACCGGCCGGAGCTGGTGATCTGCTTCGACGTCGCCTCCGAGGGGCGGCTCGGGCTGCTGCGGGAGAAGGCCTTCGCGGCCAGGGTGCTGGTGGTGCTGGACCACCACGCCTCCAACCCGGGTTTCGGGACGCACCGGATCATCGACCCGGGCGCGCCGGCCACCGCCGTGCTGGTCGACGAGCTGCTGCGGCGGCTGCGGGTGCCGCTCGACCAGGACATCGCCACCTGCCTCTACACCGGAGTGGCCTCCGACACCGGCTCGTTCAAGTACCCGGGGACCACGCCGGCCACCCACGAGCTGGCCGGGCGGCTGCTGGCCACCGGGATCCGGCAGGACCTGATCTCCCGGCGGCTCTGGGACACCTCCTCCTTCGGGTACCTCAAGGTGCTGGCCGCCGCGCTGGACCGGGCGGTGTACGAGCCGGACGCGGCCGGTGGCCGGGGGCTGGTGTGGACCTGGGTGCCCTATCAGGACCTGGTGCTGTTCAGCGTCACGGTGGAGGAGATCGAGGGCCTGATCGACGTGCTGCGGAAGCCCGCGGAGGCCGAGGTGGCGCTGGTGCTCAAGCAGGATCCGGACGGCACGCTGCGCGGGTCCTGCCGGGCCAAGGGGGCGGTCGACCTCGCCGCCGTCTGCGCGGAGCTGGGTGGCGGCGGGCACACCTTCCAGGCCGGCTTCTCGCTCCGGACGGACGTGCTGAGCGCGGTGGCGCGGTTCCGGGCCGCGCTGGGGTAGCGGGGGCGGGTGCCGGTGGGGGTGCGGGTGTGCCGTTGATTGTGGGGCTTGCAAACTTTGCAAGCGCCGAAACCATGGTTTGCAAACGTTGCGAAGAAAGAACTGATGAAGCGCAAAGGCACCGGCCCTGACGGCCTGGTCATCGTGGACAAGCCCGAAGGCATCACCTCCCACGGCGTGGTCGCCCGGCTGCGCCGACTGGCCGGGACCAGGAAGGTCGGCCACGCCGGCACCCTGGACCCGATGGCCACCGGCGTGCTGGTGATCGGTGTCGAGCGGGCCACCCGGCTGCTCGGGCACCTGATGCTCACCGCCAAGACCTACGAGGCGACCATCCGGCTCGGCCAGACCACCATCACCGACGACCGGGAGGGCGAGGTCACCGCCGCCGCTCCCGCCGACGCGGTGACCCGGGCGGCGATCGACGAGCAGATCGCCCTGCTGACCGGCGACATCATGCAGGTGCCGTCCAAGGTCAGCGCGATCAAGATCGACGGGAAGCGCTCCTACCACCGGGTGCGCGAGGGCGAGGACTTCGAGCTGCCGGCCCGGCCGACCACGGTCCACTCCTTCACCGTGCACGAGCAGCGCGCGGCGGTGGCCGAGGACGGCACCGCGGTGATCGACCTGGACGTCACCGTGGAGTGCTCCTCCGGCACCTACATCCGCGCGCTCGCCCGCGACCTGGGCGGCGCACTGGGCGTCGGCGGCCACCTGACGGCGCTGCGCCGCACCAAGGTCGGCCCCTACGGCGTGGAGTCCGCGCACACCCTGGAGCAGTTGGAGGAGCAGTTCTCGGTGCTGCCGATCGGCGCGGCCGCCGCGGCCGCCTTCCCCCGGTGGGACATCGGCGCCGACGAGGCGCGCCTGCTGTCGACCGGCGCCCGGTTGACGGCACCCGGGCTCGGCGTGGACGGGCCGATCGCGGTCTTCGGGCCGGACGAGCAGTTCCTCGCGCTGGTCGAGGAGAAGGGCGGGCTGGCGCGACCGGTGGCGGTCTTCGTCGGGTAGCTCGCACGGTCGTGCTGAGCGGGCCGGGTGGGGTGGGAAGTCGGCGGGATCGACTTCCCACCCCACCCGGCCCCTTTTCGTGCCGAGCTCTCCCTGTGGAGGTCTCCGTGCCGCGCCGCGCCGTGCCGTGCCGCGCCGTGCGGTGCGGTGCGGTGCCGTGCGGTGCCGCCTCCGGGGTCGGGCCTGCCCCGGCCGGCCCCGCTTCACCTGCACGGGTGAGTTTCGGTGTCCCTTGCCTCACTCGAACGGTCGAGCGCGCGAGGTGACCGGAGGTGGTGAACGGGGCGGCCGCGGTCGCTCCGGCCCTGCCGCGGGCAGGCTCCCCGCGGCGAGCACGGCAGCGGCGAGGGGCCCGACAGGTGCCCGCCGGGGCCGCCGGGGAGGGCAGCACGGATGGCTGGTGGCCTGGAGGGCGGCACCGCGGTGGACGGCACCGCGGTGCAGGGCGGTCCGGTGGACCCGCGCGGGGCGCTGGTCGGGATCAGCACGAGCGCCGGACGGGCGCTCGGGCACGGGTTCTGGGCCGACGCGCGCGGCACGGTGCTCACCGTGGACGAGGTGGTCGCCGAGGTCGCCGGGTCGGCGGAACGGGGCGAGGGCCTGCGGGTGCGCACGGCGGCCGGGCAGTGCCACATGGTCGGTGCGGCCGCGCTGACCCGCTGCCCGGAGCTCGGTCTGGCCTGGCTGACGGTCGATCAGGCGGTCGGTGGTGTGCCGTTGCCGGTGGCAGGGCCGCGCACGCCGCCGGGCCGCCCGCGCTCGGAGGTGCTGCTGCCCGGGGTGGGCGAGGGCACGCTGCGCGGCACGGCTGCCGCGCTGACCGGCCCGCCGGCGCCGGCCCGGCTGCTGTCGGGTGTCCTGCTGCTCGAACTGCCGCCCGGGACCGCGCCGGTGGCCGGACTCCCGGTACTCGATCCCGCGACCGGCGTGGTGCTGGGCCTGCTCGCCCCGGGGCTGCGCGGGCTGCCGGACGGCCTGACCGGTGCGATCCCGCTCGTGGCCGCCGGCGGGGCGGAGGTCGATGCCGCGTCGACCGGGTCGGCCCTGGCCCTGGCCCCGGCCCCGGCCGCGCTCGCCGAGCTGCTGGCGGCCAACGCGCTCGCCGCGCCCGCTTACGGCCCCGCGCTCAACCTGGGCGGCGTGCTCCGGCTGACCTCCCGTCAACTGGCCTGCGCGGCAGCGGGACCGGGCCGGATCGCCGAGCTGGCCGCCGATCGGACGGAGCGCGCGGACGGCCTCCGCGGCGAGGAGCCGGGGGTGCCGCTGACCGTCCTGGTCGGCGAACCGGGCAGCGGGCGGAGCACCGAACTGGCGGCCCTCGTGGTGCGCCGGGCCGCTGCCGAGCCGTCGCTGCCGAGCCTCTGGCTGCGCGGCGCGGACCTGCGGGCGGCGGACCGCGGCCTGCCCGCCGCCCTGGCGCGGACGCTGCCGCCGCTGGCCGCCGGGGCGGACGAGGCCGCGGTGGCCCGGGTCTGCGCCGCCGCGGGCCGACCGCTGCTGGTGGTGCTGGACGCGCCGGAGGAGGCGCCCGGCGGGCTCGGCCCCGGCTGGTGGACGGACACGCTGGACTGGCTCACCACGGCGCGGGCCCGGCTGCTGGTGGCCTGCCGGCCGGAGAGCTGGGAGCAGTACGCATCGGTGGCCGGGGCGGCCGGGCCGGACGGGCCCGCCGGAGCGGTCGCGACGGTTCGGCTGCACCGGCTGAGCCCGCCGGGCGGGCCGGGCGGGCCGGCCCTGGAGCGGGCCGGGCTGCGCCACGGGGTGGAGGTGGATCAGCCGCGACCTGGTCCACTGCTGGTGCGGCTGGCGGGGGAGCTGCGGGCCGGCGGCACGGATCCGGTGGGCGCGAGCGCGGAGGAGCTGTACCAGGGCTGGCTCGACCTGCGCTGCCTGCGGATCGCCGAGCGGCTCGCCCGGGCCCGGGTGCGCCCCGCCTCGCACCGGAAGGGCGGTACGGCGCCGATGCCGGCCCTCGCGCCGGGGCAGGTGCGCCGGCTCGCGGCGACGGCTGCCGGTCGGGTGCACGAGGCGGCCCGCCGGATGCTCGGGCCCGGCCAGGGCGGGCTGGGGCCGGCTGCCTTCGAGGAGCTGTTCCCGGCGGCCGGCGGCTGGCGGGAGGCGGTGCTGGCGGACCGGCTCTTCGTCCCGGCGGGCGAGGGCTACCGGCTGGCGCACGAGGAGGTCGCGGACTGGCTGCAGGGCCGGCACCTGGACCTGGACGGGACGCTTCGGCTGCTGCTGGCCGACACCGGGCGCAGGGAGGCGCGCCGGGCGGTGCCCAGGCACCGGGTGGGCGCGGTGGAGGCCGCGCTGCGCTCGCTCGCCCGGGCACGGGGGGCCGCCGGCCTCGACCCGTGGCTGCGTCGGCTCTGGCAGGCGCTGGAGGGGCCGCCGGAGGAGCCGCCGGACGGGCCGGGGGGCGGGGCCGGGGCGGGCGACAAGGCCGGGGCAGCGCGGGCAAGCACCGGGCCAGGCGTGGAGGCCGGCGTGGAGGCAGGCGCGGAGGCGGGCGTGGAGCCGGGCGTGGAGGCGCGGTGGTGGGCGGCGCGCCTGCTGGCGACGGGCTTGCGGGTGAGCCCGGACCCCGTGGCGCACCAGGAGCTGCTGGAGCTGATGGCGGAGCGGATCGCCGGCACGGCCGCGCGGGAGTGGGAGTGGGAGCGGGAGCAGGGGCAGGAGCAGGAGCCGGTACGGGAGCGAGGGCAGGCGCAGAGCCAGGCTCAGGTGCCCGGTGCCGCCCTGGCGCGGTTCGGTCCCGGCTTCTGGGCCGGCCTGGCCCTGCCCGCCGAGCAGGTCTGGGCCCTGCTGCGGGTGCTGGTCAGGGCGGACGGCCCCGAGGCGCACTTCCTCGCCGCGGCGACGGACCGGCTCACGGCCTCGGGCGCCGCGGCCTTCCCGGCGCTCTGCGGCTGGTTCGAGGACCGCCGCGCGCCGGCCGGGCGACCCGGGGTGCTCGTCGCCGACCTCGCCCACGACCTGCTCTTCGCGCATCGGGCTTTGGGCGTCGACGAGTTGACGGAGGCTCTGGTGGCGACCGCGCACCCGCGGGCCGACGCGCTGCTGACCGTGCTGGCGGTCGAGGAGCCGTCCGCGCTCTGCCGCGCCGTCGACCGGTGGAGCCATGACGCCCGTCCCGAGCGCCATGTGGCGGCCGCCGTGCACGCGCTGCGCACCGCGCCGTACGCCACCGGCGCCGGGTGCGAGCTGCTGCGCCACACCGCGCTGACCCTGCTCGCCCGGGAGGAGGAACCCGCGCTGCACGGGGCCGCGCTCGCCCTGCTCGTCCGTGACCCCGCCACCCGCGCCCGGCACCTGGCGGCAGCGCTCGCGGCGTACGCGGCCGACGACCCGTTCGTCGGTCCCGAGGTGCTCGGTCCGGCGCTGGACACCGACGCCGCCGCGGTGCTCGCCGCCTTCGAGACCCGCCTGGCCGTGCCGGGCCCCGGCGCGGCCGCCGTGCTGCGCGTGCTCGCGGATGCCCCGTCCGGCACCGGCGGTTCCGGCGGCGGCAGTTCCGGCACCGGCAGATTCGGCATTGGCAGAGCCGAGAGCAGCGGAGCCGGGAGCGGCGGAGCAGGCACCGGGGTGCCGAGCTCGCTGCCCGACCCGGCCACCCGGTTGGCCGGGCGGCTGCTGCGGGCCCGCCCGGAGCGGGCCGAGCTGGTGGCCGAGTACCTGAACCGGCGGCTGGTGCTCGGCGTGGCGGCCCGAGGCGATCTGACCGCGCTGCTCGGCACCCCGGCCAGGGAGCGGCCGGCCGCCGTCCGGCGCGCCTTCGCGCTGGTGCTCGCCACGCCGCAGGACGAGCCGCCTCAGGGGGAGGCGCTGCGCCGCGAGTTCCTGGACCGCCTGCTGGTCGCCGAGCGGGACCCCGCGGTGCTGGCCCCGGCCCTGGAGCGGCTGGCCACCACCACGGGCCGCCAGGAGGCGCGACCGGTCCGCGCGGCGGTGCGCCGGATCGCGGCCGCCTGGGAGCAGGGCGACGGCGGCCCGGACCGGTGGGACGCGCTGCTGGTGCGCTGCGCGGGCCGGAGCGCCGGCTTCGCCCAACTGCTCGCCGAGTGGCCCGCCGACGACCGCCCCCCGGCCGGCGGGCCGCTGCTCGCCCGGATGCGCGCGCTGCTCGCGCAGGGCCGCGACCCGCAGTACGCGGCGGCCGAGGCCGAGCGCACGCCGGCGCGGGCGGTGACGGCCGCGGTGCCGCGCGCAGCGGGCGTTCCGGTGCCGGAGCGTGGAGCGGCGCATGGCACGCTATAGGGGATCGAGTTCGAGCATGTGAGCAGTGGCGGAAGAAGAGGAGCGGTCAGGGTGCAACGCTGGCGTGGCCTGGAGGAGATTCCCGGCGACTGGGGACGCAGCGTCGTCACCATCGGTTCCTTCGACGGTGTGCACCTCGGGCACCAGCTGATCATCGACCGGGCGGTCGAGCGGGCCCGCGAACTGGGCGTCAAGGCCGTGGTGGTGACCTTCGACCCGCATCCGAGCGAGGTGGTGCGCCCCGGCAGCCACCCGCCGCTGCTGGCCCCGCACCCGCGCCGGGCCGAGCTGATGGCCACGCTCGGGGTGGACGCGGTGCTGGTGCTCCCGTTCACCGCCGAGTTCTCCAAGGAGTCGCCGGAGACCTTCGTCCAGCAGGTGCTGGTGGACGCGCTGCGCGCGCGGCTGGTGATCGAGGGCCCGAACTTCCGGTTCGGGCACAAGGCCGCGGGCAATGTCGAGCTGCTGGCCGAGCTGGGCCGGGCCGCCGACTTCGCGGTCGAGGTGGTCGACCTGCGGGTGAGCGGTGCGGCCGGCGGTGGCGAGCCGTTCTCCTCGACACTGGTGCGCCGCCTGGTGGCCACGGGCGACATGGCCGGCGCCGCCGAGGTGCTCGGCCGCCCGCACCGGGTCGAGGGGATCGTGGTGCGCGGCGCCCAGCGCGGCCGCGACCTGGGCTTCCCGACCGCCAACGTGGACACGGTGCCGCACAGCGCGATCCCGGCCGACGGGGTGTACGCGGGGTGGCTGACCGCGCAGGGCGAGCTGATGCCGGCGGCGATCTCGGTCGGCACCAACCCGACCTTCGACGGCACCGCCCGCACCGTGGAGGCCTACGCGATCGACCGGGTGGGCCTGGACCTCTACGGGCTGCACGCGGCGGTCGACTTCCTCGCCTACCTGCGCGGGATGGAGAAGTTCGACAGCATCGAGGCGCTCCTCGACCGGATGGCCGACGACGTCAAGCAGGCCAGGGAGTTGACCGAGCAGGTCTGACGGTCACCCGCCACCCCCGCGGCAGCCGGACGGAACGAAGCGGCGCCCGCCCCCGGATACCTGGGGGCGGGCGCCGCTTCATCGTTCACTCACTGTTGCTGCGGGGGTGGCGGGTAGCCGTACCCGTAGCCGGGCTGCTGCGGCGGCTGCTGGGCCGGGTCGGGCTGCTGCGGCCACTCCGGGGGCGGCGCCTGCTGCGGTCCGGGCTGCTGCGGGGCGCCGGGCGGCGGGTAGCCGTAGCCCGGCGGCGGCGCGGGCTGCCCGGGCTGCGGTGCCCAGGGCTGGGCGGGCGGCGGCGCGCCCCAGGGCTGGCCGCCCTCCTGCTGCGGCGTCGGATAACCCTGGCCGTCCTGGCCCGGCTGGCCCCACGGCTGCTGCTGCGGCTGGACCGGCCCGGGTTGGCCGCTCCACTGCTGCTGCGGCGGCACGCCCTGCTGCTGGGCCTGCTGCTGCCAGCCGCTGCTCTGCGCGGCTTGCTGGGCCCGGATGATGTCCTCGCCGACCAGGGTGGCCAGCTCGAAGTACGCCTCGCGGACCTTGGGCCGCATCATCTCCAGGTTGACCTCGGCGCCGGCCGCCAGGCTCTCGTCGAAGGGCACCACGACGACGCCGCGGCAGCGCGTCTCGAAGTGCGCGACGATGTCCTCGATCCGGATCATCTTGCTGGTCTCGCGCACCCCGGAGACCACCGTGATGCTGCGCTGGACCAGGTCCGCGTAGCCGTGCGCGGAGAGCCAGTCCAGCGTGGTGCTGGCGCTGCTGGCGCCGTCCACGCTCGGCGTGGCGACGATGATCAGCTGGTCCGCCAGGTCGAGCACCCCGCGCATCGCGCTGTAGAGCAGGCCGGTGCCCGAGTCGGTAAGGATGATCGGGTACTGGCGGCCCAGCACGTCGATCACCTGGCGGTAGTCCGAGTCGTTGAAGGTGGTGGAGACCGCCGGGTCGACGTCGTTCGCCAGGATCTCCAGGCCGGAGTTCTGGTCCTGCGAGGTGAACTGGCGGATGTCCATGTAGCTGCGCAGGTGCGGGATCGCCGTCACCAGGTCGCGGATGGTCGCGCCGGTCTGGCGCTTGATCCGCCGGCCCAGCGTGCCCGCGTCCGGGTTGGCGTCGATCGCGATCACCTTGTCCTGGCGCTCGCTGGCCAGCGTGGCCCCGAGCGAGGTGGTGGTCGTGGTCTTGCCGACGCCGCCCTTGAGGCTGATCACCGCGATCCGGTAGCAGCTCAGCACCGGGGTGCGGATGATCGTCAGCCTGCGCTCGCGCTCGGCCTGGGCCGCCTTGCCGCCGAACTTCAGCCGCGGCGCCTGACGCTGCTGCTTGGGCTGGCTGCGCAGCAGCCGGTCGGAGGAGAGCTCCACGGCCGCGGTGTAGCCGAGCGGGGCGCCGTGCGCGGTCGGCTGCTGGCCGCCGCCCTGCTGGAAGGCGGGCGGGGCCTGCGGGCCGCTCTGCTGGTGCGGGTAGGCCACCGGGGCCGGGTAGGGCGACTGGGCCTGGGCCTGCGGCTGCTGCGGCTGCTGCGGGTGGGCCGGCGGGCCCGGCTGCGGCTGGGGCTGCGCCTGCTGGCCGCTGTTCGGGGCCGGCCAGCCGCCCTGGCGCGGGTCGACCGGGCCGGGCTGCTGGGCGCCCTGCTGCTGGGCGACCGGTGCCTGGGCCCACGGGGTGCCGGCGGCGGGCCCGCCCTGCTGCTGCGGCGCGGCTTCGGCCGGGGCCTGCGGCTGCTGCGGCGGCACCGGCAGAGCGTGCTGGGCCTGCTGGGCCTGTTGCGGCGGGCCCGGCTGCAGGTGCGGCGGGTAGGCGCTGGGCGGGTAGGCGGTGTTGGGGTAGGCGGCGTTGGGGTAGCCGTAGCCCGGCTGCGGCTGCGGCTGCGGCGGTGCGGCCTGGGCGACCTGTGGGGGGAGCGGCTGGGGCGGGCCCGGCTGCTGCGGGGGTGCCTGGTAGCCGCCCTGCTCGGCGCCCGGCCAGCCGCCCTGTTCGGCCCCCGGCCAGCCGGCCTGCGCGGGCGGTCCGGGCTGCTGCGGCGGTCCGGCCTGGGCCGGCTGGACGGTCTGAGCAGGCTGAGCCGGCTGGACGGCCTGGGCCGGTGCGGCTGCCTGGGCGGACTCCGGGCCCTGCGCGGGCGCGGGTGCTGCTACCGGCACGGGCGCCGGCACCGGATCGGCCGCGATCGGCGCGGGCACCACGGCAGGCGCGCCCACCGGTGAGGTCACCGGCGCGGGCGCCTCGGCCCGAGCGTCGGCGGGTGCGGCCGGGGCGGGTACCGGAGCGCCAGCCCCGCCCGCGCCGGCCTGCGCCGCGTCGCCCTGGGTGTACCAGGACGGGGGAGTGTAGTCGGGTGCGTCGGACCAGTCGTCGTCGTCCTCCGCCGCGTTGTCGCCGACGTAGACGCCGTCCCGATCGCTGCTCACCTAGGGCTCCCTCGTGTTCGCTGCCGCTCGTCGCGGTGCGGTCAGGCACAAGAGTAGAACCTGTGCCTCGCCAGGTTGAGTGCGCCGTCGGTTCTGGTCCGAACCTGATGGGCACTCAGCTGCTGGCGGCCTCCGCGCGGCCGGCCGGTCGGCGCTGTCACCCGTACCGGTGGTGGCGCCGCCCGGGTCAGTCGACCCGGCGGGCCGGCCCCAGCTGCTGGTGCTCGGCCGGGCCAGGCTCGGTCCGCACGTACTGGCGGTGGATCCGGGTGGCCCAGAGCGTGAAGTCGTCGCTCAGGGTAGGCAGCGCCGCCACGTCCGCGCTGCTCAGCGAGAGCACCCGGCCGACCAGCTCCGCCTCCTGCGGGGAGACCCGCTGCACACCGGTCAGGTCGGCCGCGTTCAGCACCCGGGCCGCGTTCGGTCCCAGGTACGGCAGCAGGGTGAGGGTGGACTGCCACGGGGTCGCCGAGAGCCGGCTGCGCGGCGGGCGCGGCCCCAGGTCACGCACCACCAGCACCGGCGCCGAGACCGAGGCGCCCTGCGCGCCGAGCCGCCCGATCTGGTGCACCGTCACGCACGGCTGCCCGCCGCCGGCGGCCTGCGCTAGCGGCGCCCAGACCTGCGGGCGGGCGGTCTCCACGGCCACCCGGGCCCCGGTCGCGGCCGCTCGCAGCGCGATCACCTGCGCCGTCCAGACACCGCCGACCAGCACCACGTCGTAGGCGGTGGGCCGGAACAGGCCCAGCACCGCGGTCTGCCGCTGCGGGTCCTCGCCGATCACCACGCCGTCGTCGCCCACCGGCACGCTGAGCGCGGCGAGCTCCTCGGGGCCGAGCACGTGCTGCTCGCGCCGCGGGCCGCGCAGGCCGAAGCCGGCCCGGATCCGGCGCTGCGGCCTGGCCTGCTCGTCGGCGGGCTGCGGGCGGCTCTGCCCGGAGTAGGTCTGGTAGGCCATCAGGCACATCCCCCCAGGGGCAGGGTGGCGAGCAGGCCGGGCGCCTGCTCCTGGTCCAGCCGGGACAGGCCCAGGCCCGCGCCCTGTGCGCGCTGCTCCAGCAGCCGGCCGTACTGGGCCACATCGGCCTCGCTGCGGGCGACCACCCGGACATGGCCGGTGAGCGCCACCGAATCGCCGGCGCCGGGCCGCGCGGTGAGGCTGAACGCGCTGGCCAGGGCCGGCGTGCCGGTGGCCAGGTTGATCAGCTCGGCGGCCGGCACGCCGCGCCCCGGCGAGCCGGGGCGGCTCAGCTGGGGCCACTTGGAGATCCAGTACGTGGTGTGGAAGCGGTCGTCGATCCGCCAGAACCGGCTGCTCTCCTGGGTCCTGCGGGTGCCGCTGCCGCCACTGCCGGTGCCCTGCCGGCCGGCCGTGGCCAGCGGGTTGGCACAGGTGGCGATGGACAGCGCGGCGATCAGCTCGCGCTCGTCCAGCGCGGTGGCGCTGAAGCCGGCCCCGTTGAGCCGCCCGGCGAGCTGGTCGGTGACCCGCTGCAGCGCCTTTCGGGCGCCCTCCTCGCCGCCGCCGCGGGCCAGCACGGCGGTGGCCGCGCGCTCCGGGTCGAGCTTGAGGGCGACCCAGGTCAGCCGCAGCGCCGGGGTGGTGAGCCCGTCCCGCAGCTCCTGGTAGGCGCGGGTGGCCAGCGCCTGCTCGGGCAGGTGCGGGGCGGGGGCGGGCTGGGTGTGCTGGACCACCTGGACCGACTCCAGCGTGATGTCGTCCACCCGCAGGGCCGAGCAGACCACGTCCAGCGGCAGCGGCAGTTCGGTGCGCATCGGGCGCAGCGGCTGGTCCTTGGCCTGCACCAGCAGCACGCTGGTGAGGAAGGTGCCGTCGCCGATCATGCCGGTCTCGCGGCGGACCGGACGACCACCGCCGAGGTCCGCCTCGGTGGCGTGGGTGCAGGTGTGCAGGGCCGGTTCGAGCTCCAGCACGGGGGCCAGGGCCGGGTCGGTGCCGGGCGGCGGCACGTTGCCGGGCGCCTCGCGGCGCCGGGCGCGCGCCCTGGAGCGGATCCGCAGCGCCTCGGGCAGGCTGCGCCCGCGCACCGGCACCAGGGCGAGCACCACCAGCAGCAGGGCGGGCACCGCGAAGGCCCCGGCCACGGTGCGGTTGACCGTCCAGCCGACCGCGACCAGCGCCGCCGCGACCTCGATCAGCACCAACTGCTGCAGGCGCAGCCTCCGGCCGAGCAGACCGGGGCGCGGATGCACCTTCACCGGCACGGATGACGCACCGTCAGGCTGCTGCCGGCCCTCCGGGACCCGGGGCCCGGTCGTGCCGCGCGAGCCCTTCTCCCTGCCCCGTGCCGCCCTGCGTCGCCCTTGCGCACTCTGGCTTGGCATTCCCCCGGGTGACCCTCTCTGATTCGCTGTCACGGCCCGGTTGGCCGGGCGTTGAACAGTACCCGTACCGTACTCACCGTCTGCCGCATCGTAGAGGGTCAGCAGGGACCGGAGGCGAGCGGGCGGCCTCAACAGGGGAGGGCCACGCAGCATGGCATCACGCAAGGACGAGCTGAACGCCTACACCTTCGCGCGCAAGCGCATGGTGGGCGCCTTCCTGCAGCCGGTCGGCGGCGGCAGTGACGAGGACGCCCCGCGGCCGATCCGCGCGGTGGTGCCCTCGCTCGTGGTGGCCGCGGTGCTGGTGGCCGGCTTCGGCGCCTGGGGGCTGATCAAGCCGACCGCGCCGCAGGGTTGGGACAGCGGCGACAACATCATCCTGGGCAAGGACTCGACCACCCGCTACGTCGTGCTGACCAGCGCGGACGGCACCAAGATGCTGCACCCGGTGCTCAACATGGCCTCGGCGAAGCTGGTGCTGCCGGCCGACTCCAAGGTGGTCATCGTCACCGACTCGGCGATCGACAGCTACAAGTCGCACGGCCCGACCATCGGCATCCCGTACGCGCCGGACAAGTTGCCGAGCGCAGCCGACGCCGGCGTGGCGAAGAAGTGGTCGGTCTGCGACCGGCCCGGCGCCGACGCCAGCCACCCGGTGCAGGCGGTCTTCGTGGCGGCCGGCCCGGACGCGGCCGCGCTGGAGAACCCCGGCCACAAGCTCGCCGCCGGCCAGTCGCTGTGGGTGCAGGGGGTGACGGCGAGCGGTGCGCTCGACGCGCAGTTCCTGGTCGACCCGCAGGGCCGCAAGCACTCGATCGGGGCGCCGGGGGCCTCCGACACGGAACTGACGGCCCTGCAGCTCGCGCTGTTCGGCAACGGCGCCAAGGCCGAGCCGGTCAGCGACGACTGGCTGGCGACCCTGCCCCAGGCAAGCCCGATCACCTTCCCGCAGGTGCCGGGGACGATCGGCGCCGCGTCGAGCGTCAAGCTCTCCGACCCGCAGCAGGACAAGGTGGGCCGGCTGGTCTCCTCCAACGGCACCGACTACGTGGTCGGCCCCGACCGGCTCTACACGGTGACGCCGTTCCAGGCCGAGCTGCTGCGCTGGGCCAAGTCGACCTCGGACCTGTACAACCCCCACCAGCCGGCCTACGCCGAAATCACCCTGGGCGACGTCTCGAAGTACGACAGCACCGCCACCGAACTCGCGGCCCCGGGCGATTGGCCCCAGGCCAAGCCGGGCTCCTCGGTCAACGGCGGCGGGCCGAGCACCGCCCGTCCGGTGGTCTGCTCGACCTTCGAGGGCATGGCGGGCACCAACGTCCAGCAGAGCGTCTGGGCCGGCACCGACCTCCCGGTCGCGGCGACCCCGGGCTCGGCCAGTGCCTACGTGAGCCCGGGGCACGGGCTCTTCTACCGCGCGATGGACAACAACCCGGACGCCTCCGGCAGCGACTACCTGATCACCGAGACCGGGCTGCGCTACTCGGTGCCCGCCAGCAGCGAGGGGACGGTGGCCGGCGCCTCGCCCACCCCCGCCCCCTCGGCGAGCGGTCAGCCGGCCCAGCCGCAGGCCAACGAGGCGCAGGCCAGGCTCGGTTACCAGAACACCCAACCGGTCCTGGTGCCCAAGGCCTGGTCGGATCTGGTGCCGGCCGGCCCGGCGCTGAACACCAACGCGGCCACCCAGGTGCAGAACTCCTGACCCTCGGTCAGCAGGCTTGGCGCTGTGGGCTGCCGCAACGTCATGGGTTGGTAACCAAACCGCTCCCGGTGTTGGGTGTGTCGGGGGTGGCGGCTACAGTGCTGCCAAGCATCACACCGTGATGTCGTCCGGGTGGGCAGGGTGACCGTCCGCTCGGAAAGAGTCTGTCTCATGGGGGACGGTGGAATATGGCCGGTCAGCAGTTCACGACGACCGCTGAGGAGATGCGCAGCTTCTCCGGGAAGATCGTCGAGGTCAACTCGCAGATCCAGGGCGAGCTCTCGAAGCTCAACTCGCTGGTCAGCTCGATCGCCGGCGGGTGGCAGGGCGCGGCCGCGACCGCGTACCACCAGCTGCAGGAGCGCTGGAACGATGACGCCAGTGCCCTCAACAAGGTGCTGGACGAGATCCGCGCGGCGATCGACGCCACCACCGCGAAGTACTCCCAGACCGAAGAGGAGCAGAAGAGCTCGCTCGGCGGTGTCCAGGGCGCCTGAGCGGCGTCCTCGGCTCAGCGGCACCGCGGCGTAGGCCGCGCGGGGCGACCCCGGACCGGGGTGCCCCGGCTCACCCTCTTCCTTGACAAGGAGCCACCATGTCCGACGGACACATCAAGGTCACTTTCGCCACCATCCAGGACGCGGGCACCGAGGTCCGCGCCACCGCCGGCCGCATCCAGCAGCAGCTGGACGACCTCAAGGCCGGCGTGCAGCGCATCGCCAGCTCGTGGACCGGTTCGGCGCAGGAGGGCTACCAGGCCCGTCAGGCCATCTGGGACCAGAAGGCCACCGACCTGCACAACACGCTGAACCAGATCGCGGCCGCGCTGGACAACGCGCACCAGAGCTACACCACCACCGAGAGCGCGAACACCGCGATCTGGCACCAGGGTAGTTGAGCCACCCCGCCCTCCACGGGGGCGAGGGCATGACCGCGGTGGCGGGGCGGGCGTCCTTGGGCGTCCGCCCCGCCGCACGTCCGGATAGCACAGGCGAGTCGAGAGGTGCCAGGTGGGGTTGGGGCGGAGGCTGAGCCGGATCGCGTCGGTCGGCGCGGTGCTCGGGGTGCTGGCCGGGACGGCCGCGGGGCCGGCGGCGGCGGACCCGCCCGGAGCGCGCTGGTCGCCGATGGGTCTCGCCGCGGCCGGTGACTGCCAGTTCCCGGCCAAGGACGTGGCGGCCGCCCCGTGGGCGCTGCAGCGGGTGCTGCTGGACCAGTTGTGGCAGAACAACAAGGTCACCGGCGCCGGAGTGCTGGTCGCGGTGATCGACACGGGCGTGGACGACAAGAATCCGCAACTGGCCGGCAAGGTGCAGGACGGCGGCACGCTGCTGCCCGACCCGAACAACAGCGGCCAGCCCATCGGACCCTCGGACCAGGACACGGTCGGCCACGGCACCAAGGTGGCCGGCATCATCGCGGCCTCACCGCGCTCCGGGGTCGGCTTCGTCGGCCTGGCGCCCGGCGCCCAGATCCTGTCGATCCGGCAGAACGACGACTCGGGCAGCGGCAACGTCAGCACCATGGCCCAGGCGATCCAGATCGCGATCGCCAAGCACGCCCAGGTCATCAACATCTCGCAGGACGTGCGGGGCGTCAACGGCAGCCCGACCTTCGACGGCAGCGGTGCCCTGCAGACGGCCATCGCGGCCGCCGAGGCGGCCAACATCGTGGTGGTCGCCGCCTCCGGCAACGACGGCGAGCAGGTGACCACCTACCCGGCCGGCTACCCCACGGTGCTCGCGGTGGGCGCCTCCGACCGCAACAACGAGCGCGCCTCCTTCTCCGACTACGGCGACTTCGTCAAGGTGGCGGCTCCGGGCGTCGACATGCTCTCCACCGTCCCGGGCGGCGGCCAGTGCGTGGACAACGGCACCAGCTTCGCCTCCCCGTACGTGGCCGGAGTGGCCGCGCTGCTGCGCGGCGAGCACCCGGACTGGACGGCCCAGCAGATCCGCGCCCGGATCGAGCAGACCGCCCAGCGCACCGAACGCGGCTCCAACGAGTACCTCGGCTGGGGCGTGGTCGACCCGGTCAAGGCGGTCACCGACACCGACCCGCCGACCGGCACCCCCACCCCCGACCCGACGTTCGCGCTGGCCGGATCGGCGATCCTGCCGCAGCCGCTCGGCCTCGGTGAGACCCAGGCCGACCGCGACCGGCGCACCGCCACCTACGTGCTGGGCGGCGTGGTGCTGGCGGTGGCCCTGCTGCTCGGCGGCTCCGTGGTGCTGCGCGACCACCGGCGCCGCGGGCAGGCCTGACGGCCGGCGGAATTCCGTCGGCCCCCTTGTAACATCACGGGTCCGTTGCCGCGTCATCCAGGTGACAGGGTGGCGCTGGCAGGGGGTAACGGTGTTCCGGAGCGGTGCGGCGGCGAGCTGCCGGAGGCCGCCGCCCGCGAGGGCGACCCGTGCCACCGCCACCGCCGCGCCCGTGCTGAGTGCACCGGTCAGCAAGGACCAGATGATCGCGGCGCTGAAGTCGCTGCTGCCGCCGGGTGGGACCAGCTCGCCGAGCGGGCGGCGCACCGCGGACGACGGCGACGGGGTGGCGGGCGAGCCGTTCGCGGGTCTGCTGTACGACGACGGCCACGGCGAGGCGCAGGTCACGGTCGACCTGGGCCGGCCCTACCCCAGCGCCGCCGTCACCTCCTGCCCGGACAAGACCCTGGTGAGCTACGACAACTGCACTACGGGCCGACAGCCGGACAACTCGGTCCTGACCGTGGTGCAGGGCTACGTCCACCCGGACAAGCGGCTGCCGACCAAGCAGTGGGATGCCTACCTGGTGCGGCCGGACGGCGGCATATTTCAGTAGCGGCCGCACCCCGGACCTCGCACCCCGGACCTCGCACCCCGCACCCCGCACCGGACCCCGCACGGCGAAGCGGCCCGGACGCCCCTCAGCAGGGCGTCCGGGCCGCTTCGCGGTTGCCGTCGGGGCCGGAAGCCCGTGTCTCAGAGCTGCTCGTCCTCCGGCAGCGTGATCACCCAGCGCGACTCCTGGCGCGGGCGCAGGTAGCAGACCCAGTAGAGCGAGGCGGCGACGGTGATCGCACCCGTCCAGAGCAGCGCGGTGTGGTCGAGCTGGGTCAGCACGTAGCAGAGCACCCCGATCAGCAGCACCGGCAGCACCGGCCACAGCGGCTGGCGCCAGGCGGGGGTGTGCTTGTGGGCGCCGCGCCGGGAGAGCAGCGCGGCGACCGCGACCAGCAGGTAGAGGGCGGCGACCGCGACGCCGGTGATGTTGGTCAGCTGGTCGAGCTTGACGAAGCAGAGCGCCGCGCCGGGCAGGCCGACGGCCAGGGTGGAGACCCAGGGGGCGTTGAACCGGTTCAGCGTGCCGAAGGCCTTGTTGACCGGCTCGGGCCAGGCCTTGTCGCGGCCGGAGGAGAAGAGCACCCGGGAGTTCTGGATCACCATCACGATGCCGGCGTTGATGATGGCCAGCGCGATGCAGAGGCTGATGAAGGTGCCGAGCGCGGAGTCGCTCCAGCCGGCCACCATGCCGGAGATGTCGCCGCTGGTCAGGGTGGACAGGTCAGGGGCGCCCACGGTGATCGCGATCACCGGGACCATGATGACCACGCAGGACAGCCCCAGCGTCCAGAGCACGGTGCGGGCCACGTTGCGGCGCGGGTTCTCCAGCTCCTCGGAGAGGTAGATCGCGGTGCTGAAGCCCTGGGTGACGAAGAGCGCGGTGCCCATCGCCGCCATGATCGCGCCCAGGCCCACCGTGCTGGTGGCGCCGTGCCCGGCGTCCACCACACCGTGGAAGAGGCTGCCCATGCCGCGCCGGCTGTGCGCGAAGCCGAGGACCGACACCACGCCGGCCGCGATCACCTCCAGGACCAGGAAGACGCCGGTGATCCAGGCGTTGGCCCGCAGGTCCAGCAGGCCGGCCACGGTGGCGGCCAGCATCACCGCGGCACCGGCCACCGGGCCGCTGACGTGCACGATCGGGGCCAGGTAGGCGGCGGTGCCGACGGCGATCACCGCGGGGACGATCATCACCACGAGCAGGGACTGGATGAAGACCAGCCAGCCGGCGAACCGCCCGGCCAGCGTGCCGACCATCGCGTACTCGCCGCCGGCGCTGGGGATCAGGGTGCCGAGCTCGGAGTAGCAGAAGGCGACCGCGACGCAGAGCACGGCGCCGATCCCGATGGTCAGCGCGGTCGCCGTGCCCAGCGCGTTGAACAGGGTCGGCACGATGACGAAGAGCGAGGAGGCCGGGGTGACGCAGGAGAGCGTGAGCAGCGTTCCGCCCACGACGCCTAGCGAGCGCTGCAGCTTGCGCGGGGCCTCGGCGGTACTGACCGTCACCGTGGGGGAGGCGGTGGGTGGGCGAAGCGTGTCGGTCATGCCTGGGGTCCGATCGACTCAGCGCGGCGGTGCGCGGTCCTGTGCGGTGCTGGGGTGGGGAGCGGTATCGCCTCCGCGAGGGTCGCCTGGGGTTCGGTCCTGCCTGTCGCTCCCGGATCGCCATGGTGCGTGGGCGTAAAGCTTGCGTCAATGGCGGTTGACCTTCGGAATCCGTTGCGAAAGTCCGCATAGGCATCCGATCTGATGATCACTTTGTGTCGCGAGGATTGATGTCCGACTTGTTAACTTTGGCCAACGGGGCATGAATCGAAGGTTAACTGGCCGACCTTCTTCGTGAATCAAAGGTCCAGTCGGCCAGCGGAGGCCGGTCTCCAGGCGACCCGGCCCGCCTCGCCGGTCCGCCCGCACCACCGCCCCCGCCACGAGAACCGCAGCTCAGCGGCGAAAAATGGTCGATAACATTCCGGAACGTTCCGGTTGCTGGACGGCGGAAGGCCGGGCGCGACTGCGCGCACCCGGCCTTCTCGTCACTCGGTGTAACTGTTGTGGGGCTACGGCTGCGGCACCCAGCCGGTCTGGACCATCTGCCCGCTGGTGATCCGCCGCGACACGAAGACCCCGCGGCCCGGGGGCAGCGCCTGCGGCTTGACCGTGCCGAGCAGCGCGCCCTCGTCCCTGTTGCCGGAGAGCAGCACGCCCTGCCCACCCAGCTCGCGCATCCGCTGCATCACCGGCTCGAAGAGCGAGCGCCCGGCGCCGCCCGCGCTGCGCGCGATGATCACGCGCAGGCCGATGTCGCGGGCGAACGGCAAGAACTCGGCCAGCGGCGCCATCGGATTGCCCGAGCCGGTGGCGACCAGCTCGTAGTCGTCCACGATCACGAACATGTCCTTGCCGCTGTACCAGCTGCGGCTGCGCAACTGCTCAGCCGTCACGTCAGGACCGGGCAGCCGGCGGGCGCAGGCGCCGCGCAGCATGTCCACGATCGCGGCCATCGCGGGCTGCGCGGCGGCGTACTCCACCAGGTACTCCGGCGGCACCGCGCCGAGCAGCGCGCGCCGGTAGTCGCCCACCACGATGCCGGCCTGCTCGGGCGTGTAGCGCTCGGTGATCTGCTTGATCAGCATCCGCAGCAGCGCCGACTTCCCGGACTCGCTCTCGCCGAAGACGATGAAGAGCGGGTCGGTCTCGAAGTTGACGAAGACCGGGGCCATCTCGCTCTCGTCGATGCCGAAGGCGACACCGCGCTCGGGCAGCTCGAAGCCCTTGGGCAGCGCGTTTCCGTCCAGCACCGCCGGCAGCATCCGCACCTGCGGGGCGCGCGGCCCGGTCCAGGCCGCGTTGACCGCCTCCACCAGCCCGGCCGTGCCCGCCGCCAGGTCCTCCGCGCTGGAGGAGCCGTCCAGGCGCGGCAGCCCGCTCAGGAAGTGCAGCTTGCCGCTGGTCACGCCGCGGCCCGACGCGCCGCTCGGCACGTTCTGCGCCACCTTGCGGTCGACCTCCGACTCCATCGGGTCGCCCAGGCGCAGCTCGGTGCGGTTCTGCAGCGCGTCCTTCAGCGCCGGGCGGACCTCGGCGTAGCGGGCGGCGGTGAGCACGACGTGCACGCCGTAGGTCAGACCGCGGGCCACGATGTCGGTGACCACCGGCTCCAGCGCCTCGAACTCCTGGCGCAGGGTCAGCCAGCCGTCGATCACCAGGAAGACGTCGCCGAACTGCTCCTCCGGCAGCTGACCGGCGGCCCGGCGGGTGCGGTAGGTGGCGATCGAGTCGATGCCGGTGGCGCGGAACAGCTCCTCGCGCCGGTTCAGCGCGCCGTGCACCTCGCTGATCATGCGGCGCACCTTGTCCAGGTCCAGGCGTCCGGCCACCCCGCCGACGTGCGGCAGCTCCTGCAGCGACTGGAAGCCGCCGCCGCCGAAGTCCAGCAGGTAGAACTGCACCTCCACCGGGGTGTGGGTGAGCGCGAAGCCCGCCACCATGCTGCGGATCAACGTCGACTTGCCCGAGAGCGGACCGCCGACCACCAGGCCGTGGCCGGCCGCGCCGGAGTAGTCCTGGTAGAGCACGTCGCGGCGCTGCTCGCGCGGCCGGTCCACGATGCCGACCGGCACCACGAGGCGGCCCAGTGCCCCGAACTCCGGCGAGGTGAGCCCGCGTTCGGGGGTGGCCTGCAGCGGCGGCATCAGCTGGTCCATGCTCGGCGCCTCGTCCAGCGGCGGCAGCCAGACCTGGTGGGCCGGCGGCCCCTGGCCGACCATCCGCTGCACGATCACGTCCAGCACCGTGTCCACCAGCGCGTCGTCGAGCAGCTCCGGCTCCGGCTCGACCTCCTGCACCTGCGGCTCGGTCACCGCCACCTCGGCGGCGGTGAAGAGCACCGGCTGCACGGTGGAGATCCGGCCGCTGGCGCGCTGCTGGCCCGGCGCCCGGTAGGGGCCGGAGACGTAGGCGGCCTTGAAGCGGTCCATCACGTCGGTGCCGAACTTCAGGTAGCCGACCCCGGGCACCGGCGGCAGGTGGTAGGCGTCCGGGACGCCGATCGCGGCCCGCGACTCGGCGGCCGAGAAGGTGCGCAGGCCGATCCGGTAGGAGAGGAAGGTGTCCAGACCGCGCAGCTTGCCCTCCTCCAGGCGCTGCGAGGCCAGCAGCAGGTGCACCCCCAGGGAGCGGCCGATCCGGCCGATCTGGATGAACATGTCGATGAAGTCGGGCTTGGCGGTGAGGAGTTCGGAGAACTCGTCGATGATCAGCACCAGCGAGGGCAGCGGGTCGAGGGCCGCGCCGGCCGCCCGGGCCCGCTCGTACTCGTTGAGGTTGGCGTAGTTGCCGGCCGAGCGCAGCAGCTCCTGGCGGCGGTTCAGTTCACCCTCGATCGCATCGCGCATGCGGTCGACCAGGGTGAGTTCGCCCTCCAGGTTGGTGATCACCGCGGAGGTGTGCGGCATGTCCGCCATGCCCGCGAAGGTCGCGCCGCCCTTGAAGTCGGCGAGCACGAAGTTGAGCGTCTCCGAGGAGTGCGTCATCGCCAGGCCGAGCACCAGGGTGCGCAGCAGCTCCGACTTGCCGGAACCGGTCGCGCCCACGCACAGGCCGTGCGGGCCCATGCCCTCCAGCGCGGCCTCCTTGATGTCCAGCTGGACCAGCTCGCCATTGGCCCCGACCCCGATCGGCACCCGCAGCTTCTCGTGCTGGGCCCGCGGCCGCCAGGTGCGCGCCACATCCACCGAGCCGGCGTCGCCCACGCCCATCAGATCGGTGAAGTCCAGGTTGGAGAGCAGCGGTTCGTCGTCGCCGCCGGCCGAGATCCGGTACGGCGCCAGCTGGCGGGCCAGCGCCTCGGACTGCCAGGTGGAGAGCAGGTCAGGAGTGCCCGAGTAGGAGGCGCCGGAGGCCGACTCCAGCAGCAGCTCGCGCTGCCCGACGGTGACCACCAGGTGCCCGGTCGGCTCGTCCAGGTCGCCCGGGACCACCTCGATCACGGTCACCCCGTGCACGCCGTCGGCCGAGGCCAGCAGCGAGTCCTGCGGCACCGAGGCACCGTCCAGGATCACCACCAGGTGCTGCTGGTCCGACTGCGCCGGGGCGTCGCGGCTGAACCGCTGGCGGCCCGAGAGCTCGTCCTCCAGCAGCAGCTCCAACTCGCCCAGCCCGGAGGCGATCAGCCGGCGCGAGCCGGCCCCGTCGTGCTGCTTGCGGTGCTGGGTGTGCGGGAGCCACTTGACCCACTCCCACTCCTCCAGCGCGCCGGGCGCGGCCGCCACCCCGAGCACCAGGTCGTCGGGGGAGTGCAGGGTGGTCAACTGGGCGATCATGGCCCGGACGTTGGAGTACACCGCGTCCGGGTCACCGCAGACCGTGATGTGGTAGAACGCCCGCAGCGAGACCGCCAGCGGCAGGTCCTGCAGGGTGCCGTGCGCCTGCAGGAAGCTGCGCATCGCGTCGGCGGCCAGCGGCTCCAACTCGTCCATCGGCGCGGTCTGCGGGGCCACCAGAGGGGTGGCCAGCTGCTGCGCGCCCCGGCCCAGGCGGATCTGGGCGAAGTCCGGGTCGCTCGGGCGCCGCTCCCAGAGCCGGCGCCCCTCGGCCACGATCGACCAGAGCTGGTCCGGCTCCGGGTGCAGGTAGAGCTGCGCGCCGCGCTGCCGCTCGGCGGTGCGCCGGACCTGACGGCGCACCTGCTGCAGGTACTTCAGGTAGTCGCGCCGCTCGTCGGCCAGCCCCGCGCCGCCGCCCTTGCGGGCCCGCACTATCTGCGCCACGCCCATGCCGGCGGTGGAGCACATCATCAGCAGGCCCATGATCTTCATCATCGGCGCCGTGCCCGGCATGAAGAAGAACGCGGCCGAGCCGCCCATGCCGAGCAGCGGGAGCATGCTCATCATCCAGTCGTCGCCACCCCCGCGGGGCAGCTCGGGCGGGGTGACCAGTTCCACCGGCTCGTCCGGCACCACGGGCGGGTACGCCCGGGGCGGACGCTTGACCGTCACGACACTCATCTACTACCGCACCAGCCCTCACGCGACTCGTCAGGCCCCGGAGGAGGCGCCCCTGTGACTGCCTTGCCCCCGCCGCGGACCGCAGGCGACACCGCGGCGATCCATCCCGCCCCCGGTACGCGCGCTGCGCAGGGGCCGATCCTACCGAGCCCCGGCCCGCGCCGAGAGGGGGCCGGTGCGCACACCCCCGGTACACCCCTGGCACGCGCCGCCCGGGCGGGCGATAGGGTGACGCAGCGCCAACTCCGGTGGACGCGGCGCGTGGTCGGCGCGATGCACGTCGACCCGGGACAAGCGAGCAAGGGGGAGCACCGGTGAGTTCGAACGCAGCGACCGGATTCTGCCGGGTCACCGTGGTGGCACCGGACAGCCGGATCGATGTGGCCCTGCCGGAGGACGTGCCGCTCGCGGACGTCTACCCCGAGGTGCTGCGGCTCTCCGGCCAGACCCAGGCCGAAGGCGCCGCCACCGGCTTCCACCTGGTGCGCCGCGACGGCACCGTGCTCGACAGCGGCCTGCCGCTCAACGCCCAGCAGGTGCGCGACGGTGACCTGCTGAGCCTGCGTCCGTTCGCCGAGTCGCTGCCGCCGGCCGTCTACGACGACGTCGCCGACGCGATCGCCAGCGCGGTCGAGGCGGACCGGCGGTTCTGGAGCCCGGACCTGATGCGGTCCTTCGGCCTGGTCGGCGCCGGCCTGCTGATCGTGCTGCTCGGCTTCGCGCTCTGGTTCTCCGACCTGCGCCACGACATGCACGGCCTGCCCGGCGTGCTCAGCGGGGTCACCGCCGTGCTGCTGGTCGCCTTCGCCGGAGTGCGGGCCCGGGTCTACCGGGACGACGCCTCGGCCGTCACCCTGGGCATCGGGGCGCTGCCGCACGCGCTGATCGCCGGGACCGGGATCCTCGCCGTCACCCACAAGTACGACGGCCCCGGCCGCCTGCAGTTCCTGGTCGGCTGCGCCGCCATGCTGGTGGTCTCGGTGCTGCTGGTGGGCCTGCTCCCGACGAGGGACTCGGTCTTCGTGGCCGCCGCGGTGCTCTCGGCCGGGGGCACCCTGGCCACCTTCTCCGCCGTGCTGATGCCGAACACCCCCGCCGGCCACATCGCCGCCGTGGCCGGCGTGGCCGCGCTCGCCGCGATCGGCTTCCTGCCGGCCCTCTCGGCCCGCTTCGCCCGCCTGCCGGTGGGCTTCAGCGCCCCGGGCCAGGCCCGCACCCGCGGCAGCCGGGCGATCGAGGAGGAGAGCCGGGCCGAGGCCGTGCAGTACGAGCGGATCGCCCACCAGGCCCGGCGCGGCCACGAGGTGCTGGTCGGCCTGGTCGGCGGCTGCGCCGCGGTGATCGTCGGCGCCTGCGCCGTGCTCGGCTTCAGCGACCAGCCCTTCCCGCAGCTGCTGGCGCTGGCCCTGGGCATCTCGACGATGCTGCGGGCCCGGTTGTTCCGCTACACCGCGCAGGTCTTCAGCCTCACCGTCGCCGGCCTGCTGGGCCTGTCGCTGCTGATCCTGGGCCTGTCGCTGCACACCCCGCTCTTCATCATCAAGGCCACCAGCACCACGGCCGTGGACCTGCGCACCCTCTGGCTGGGCGGCTCGATCGCGCTCGGCGCCACGCTGCTGATCGCGATCGCCCTGGTGGTGCCGCGGCTGGGCGTGTCACCCTTCTGGGGCCGGATCCTGGACATGGTGGACAGCCTGCTGCTGATGGCGCTGGTGCCGCTGGCCCTCGCGGTGCTGGACATCTACACGCTGGTGCGCGGCGTCACCAGCTGAGGCCGCGTACCAGGTGGGGCCCGTCACCGGCCGAGGCCGGTCCCGAGCCGGGCGGTCGCAGGCGGGGCGGGCCCGGGGCGGGGCTGCACGGGTGGCTGGTACCCTTGGGCTGCCGAGTCCCAGAAGATCCTGTGTCGCATACCGGGATCGCTCGGTCACCCAAGAGGAGTTGCAGTGGCTCTCGCCCCTGACGTCAAGAAGCAGATCTTCGCCGAGTTCGGTCAGAAGGAGGGCGACACCGGCTCCCCCGAGGTGCAGGTGGCCATGCTCTCCCGCCGCATCTCGGACCTGACCGAGCACCTCAAGTTCCACAAGCACGACCACCACAGCCGTCGCGGCCTGCTGATCCTCGTCGGTCAGCGCCGTCGCCTGCTGCAGTACCTGGCCAAGAAGGACATCGAGCGCTTCCGTACGCTCGTCGACCGTCTGGGCATCCGCCGCGGTGCCGCCGGCGGCGCCCGCTAAGACCGCCGCTCGGGGCGGCTCCCCACCACGGGGAGCCGCCCCGCACGCGTACCGGTCGCAGAAATCCCGGTCCGCCTCCCGAGGCGGTCGAGATTCGCACCGTAGGGTTGTGGGCATGCCGGGTGAGAGCGCCGACCGGCGCTTCACCCCAGCAGCACAACCCCCCTGCGGGCCGCAGGCTTCAAACGGAAGCCGCCCGCATCCAGGAGAGCGTCCAGACGCCCACCGCTGAGCGGCCTGGCAGCCGAGAGGCGCCGGTCCTCGGTAGTGGCCGCCGGGAGTCCCGCGGACCGACGCGGGAGCCCCCGGGGGCTTCGATCGAAGACCGGCCCGGCGAGTCAGGGCCACCGGCAGGCAAGCGCGGGGGCGCTCTCCCGGAAACGTACGAAAGAGGAGATCTTCCAGGTGGAAGAGAACGTGTTCTACGCCGAGGCCGTGATCGACAACGGTTCCTTCGGCACCCGTACCATCCGCTTCGAGACCGGCCGCCTGGCCCGTCAGGCCGCCGGCTCCGCCGTGGCCTACCTGGACGACGACACCATGGTGCTGTCGGCCACCAGCGCCTCCAAGCAGCCGAAGGAGCACTTCGACTTCTTCCCGCTGACGGTGGACGTCGAGGAGCGGATGTACGCCGCGGGCCGGATCCCCGGCTCGTTCTTCCGTCGTGAGGGTCGCCCCTCCGAGGACGCCATCCTGACCTGCCGGCTGATCGACCGCCCGCTGCGCCCGTCCTTCGTCAAGGGCCTGCGCAACGAGATCCAGGTCGTCGTCACCGTCATGGCGCTCAACCCCGACCACCTGTACGACGTGGTGGCCATCAACGCGGCCTCCGCCTCCACCCAGCTGGCCGGCCTGCCGTTCTCCGGCCCGATCGGCGGCGTCCGCGTCGCGCTGATCCGCGGCCAGTGGGTGGCCTTCCCGACCCACAGCGAGCTTGAGGAAGCCGTCTTCGACATGGTCGTGGCCGGCCGCACGCTGCCGGACGGCGACGTCGCGATCATGATGGTCGAGGCCGAGGCCACCGACAAGACGATCAAGCTGGTCGAGGGCGGCGCCGAGGCGCCCACCGAGGACGTCGTGGCCGCCGGCCTCGAGGCCTCGAAGCCCTTCATCAAGGTGCTCTGCGCCGCGCAGTCCAAGCTCGCCGCCCAGGCCGCCAAGCCGACCGGCCAGTTCCCGGTCTTCCTGGAGTACCAGGACGACGTGCTGGCCGCGCTGACCGCCGCCGTCAAGGACGAGCTGGCCAAGGCGCTCACCATCGCGGGCAAGCAGGAGCGCCAGAACGAGCTGGACCGCGTCAAGGCGCTGGCCGGCGAGAAGCTGCTCCCGGAGTTCGAGGGCCGCGAGAAGGAGATCAGCGCCGCGTACAACGCGCTGACCAAGAAGATCGTCCGCGAGCGCGTCATCAAGGACAAGGTCCGCATCGACGGCCGCGGTGTCACCGACATCCGCACCCTGGCCGCCGAGGTCGAGGCGATCCCGCGGGTGCACGGCTCGGCCCTGTTCGAGCGTGGCGAGACCCAGATCCTGGGCGTCACCACCCTCAACATGCTCCGCATGGAGCAGCAGCTGGACACGCTCTCCCCGGAGACGCGTCGCCGCTACATGCACAACTACAACTTCCCGCCGTACTCGGTCGGCGAGACCGGCCGCGTCGGCTCCCCGAAGCGTCGCGAGATCGGCCACGGCGCGCTCGCCGAGCGCGCCCTGATCCCGGTCCTGCCGACCCGCGAGGAGTTCCCCTACGCGATCCGCCAGGTCTCCGAGGCGCTGGGCTCCAACGGCTCCACCTCGATGGGCTCGGTCTGCGCCTCCACCATGTCGCTGCTGAACGCCGGTGTGCCGCTGAAGGCCGCCGTCGCCGGTATCGCCATGGGCCTGATCTCGCAGGAGATCGACGGTGAGACCCACTACGTCGCGCTGACCGACATCCTGGGTGCCGAGGACGCGTACGGCGACATGGACTTCAAGGTCGCCGGTACCCGCAACTTCATCACCGCCCTGCAGCTGGACACCAAGCTCACCGGCATCCCGGCCTCGGTGCTGGCCGCCGCGCTGAAGCAGGCCAAGGACGCGCGTCTGCACATCCTGGACGTGATGAACGAGGCGATCGACGCGCCCGACGAGATGTCGCCGAACGCGCCGCGCATCATCACCATCAAGATCCCGGTGGACAAGATCGGTGAGGTCATCGGCCCGAAGGGCAAGATGATCAACCAGATCCAGGAGGACACCGGCGCGGACATCACCATCGAGGACGACGGCACCATCTACATCGGTGCGGTCGACGGTCCCTCGGCGGAGGCTGCCCGTACGACGATCAACCAGATCGCCAACCCGACCATGCCGGAGGTCGGCGAGCGCTACCTGGGCACCGTGGTGAAGACCACGACGTTCGGCGCGTTCGTCTCGCTCATGCCGGGCAAGGACGGCCTGCTGCACATCTCGCAGATCCGCAAGCTCGCCGGTGGCAAGCGCGTGGAGAACGTCGAGGACGTGCTCGCCGTCGGCGCCAAGGTGCAGGTCGAGATCGCCGAGATCGACCCGCGCGGCAAGCTTTCGCTGATCCCGGTCGTCGAGGGCGAGGAGGGCGGCGAGAGCGCCGCCGAGTGAGCGCTCGACCCTAGCGCCGCGTCCAGGCGACCTTCGCCCCGTCGCGCAGAAGTTGCCTGACGCGGCACTAGCTGAACCCGCGGCCCGTACGCCCTCGCGGCGTACGGGCCGCACCCTGTTGTCCTTGCTCGAGAGGAACTTTCGTGGCCCAGGCTTCGGCGGCCAAGCAGCGCCCAGGCACCACCCGTACCCTGCTCAAGGGCACGGACGGGGCCGGAACCGTGCGCCGCACGGTGCTCCCCGGCGGCCTGCGGGTCGTCACCGAGACCCTGTCGACGGTCCGTTCGGCGACCTTCGGCATCTGGGTCGGCGTCGGCTCCCGGGACGAGACGCCGGTGCTGAACGGCGCCACCCACTACCTGGAGCACCTGCTCTTCAAGGGCACCGAGCGGCGCAGCGCGCTGGAGATCTCGGCGGCCCTGGACGCGGTCGGCGGCGAGATGAACGCCTTCACCGCCAAGGAGAACACCTGCTACTACGCGCGGGTGCTGGACACCGACCTGCCGCTGGCCATCGACGTGGTCTGCGACATGCTCACCGGCTCGCTGATCCGCCCCGAGGACGTGGAGGCCGAGCGCGGCGTCATCCTCGAGGAGATGGCGATGGCCGAGGACGACCCGGGTGACGTGGTGCACGACCTCTTCGCCAAGGTGATCTACGGTGACGCCCCGCTCGGCCGCCCGATCCTGGGTACCCAGGAGACCGTCAAGGGGCTCAGCCGCGACCAGATCGCCGGCTTCTTCAAGCGCCGCTACAAGCCCGAGCACCTGGTGGTCGCCGCCGCCGGCAACCTCGACCACCGCGCCGTGGTCAAGCAGGTCGAGGAGGCCTTCGCCGGCGTCCTCGCCAGGTCCGAGGCGGCCCCCGCCGAGGCCCGCCGCGGGGTGCGCGCGCAGCGCACCGCCGGCCGGCTGGAGACGCTCAACCGCGCCACCGAGCAGGCCCACCTGGTGCTCGGCGTGCCCGGCCTGCCCCGGCACGACGAGCGGCGCTGGGCACTGGGCGTGCTGAACGCCGTGCTCGGCGGCGGGATGAGCTCGCGGCTCTTCCAGGAGGTCCGGGAGAAGCGCGGCCTGGCCTACTCGGTCTACTCCTACTCCTCCTCCTACGCGGACAGCGGCCTGTTCGGCATCTACGCCGGCTGCCAGCCCAAGCGGGTCGAGGAGGTGCTGCGGATCTGCCGCGGCGAACTGGACAAGGTGGTCGCCGACGGCATCACCGAGGAGGAGCTGAGCCGCGCGGTCGGCCAGATCTCCGGCTCCACGGTGCTCGGCATGGAGGACACCGGCTCGCTGATGAACCGGATCGGCAAGGCCGAGCTGGCCTACGGCCACCACCTCTCGGTGGACGAGATGCTGGAGCGGATCGCCGGCGTCACGCTCGACGACGTGCGGGAGGTCGCCCGGGACGTGCTCGGCGCGCACCGGCCCTCGCTGGCCCTGATCGGGCCGATCACCGACAAGCGGGCCGCCAAGCTCGCCGACTTCCTGCTCTGACCCCGCGGCCTCACCGGGCCCGCGTGCCCATCCCACCCGCGGGCCCGACCCGGCTTGAAAGGACACCACATGACCCTCCGGGTAGCCGTCATCGGCGCCACCGGCCGGATCGGCTCCGAGGCGGTGAAGGCCGTCGAGGCCGCCGAGGACCTGGAACTCGTCGCCACCCTCGGCCGGGACTCGAAGCTGGAGACCCTGGTCGAGTCCGGCGCCCAGGTCGCCGTCGAGCTGACCCACCCCGACGCGGTGATGCGCAACCTCGACCACTGCCTGCACAACGGCATCCACGTGGTCACCGGCACCACCGGCTGGGACGAGGCCAGGCTCGCCGAGGCCGGGCGCTGGCTGGCCGCCGACCCGCGGCTCGGGCTGCTGATCGCGCCGAACTTCTCGATCGGCGCCGTGCTGTCCATGCGCTTCGCCCAGCAGGCGGCCCGCTACTTCGAGTCCGTCGAGGTCGTCGAGCTGCACCACGACCGCAAGGCCGACGCCCCCTCCGGCACCGCCACCCGCACGGCCCAGCTGATCGCCGCCGCCCGCCAGGAGGCCGGCCTGCCCCGCCAGTCGGACCCGACCACGCACGGCCTGCCCGGCGCGCGCGGCGCCGACGTGGACGGCGTGCCGGTGCACGCGGTGCGGATGCGCGGCCTGCTGGCGCACCAGGAGGTGCTCCTCGGCGACACCGGCGAGACCCTGACGATCCGCCACGACTCACTGCACCACAGCTGCTTCATGCCGGGCATCCTGCTCGGTGTGCGCCGTGTGGTGGACACGCCCGGGCTGACCCTGGGCCTTGAGCACTTCCTCGACCTGTGAGCCCGGTGAGCACCCGATGACCTCCCGTACCGGCTTCTTCATCCTCGCCGCCACCCTCTTCTTCGTCGCCCTGGTCTGCGTCGGCGAGGGAGTGCAGCTGATCGCCACCGGCAAGCTGTTCGGCATCGGCATCGGGATCTGCGCCTTCATCATCCCGGGGATCGGCGTCTGGTTCCTGCGCCAGACCGTCCGGTTCGGCCGCACCACCGAGGCGATGTCCCGTGAGCTGGAGGCCGAGGGCGGCCTGCCGGTGGACGAGCTGCGCCGCACCTCCGGCGGCCGGATCGACCGGGCCTCGGCCGACGAGGTCTTCGCCAAGCGCCGGACCGAGGCCGAGGCGGAGCCGGGCGACTGGCGGGTCTGGTTCCGACTGGCCGTCGCCTACGCGGACGCGGGGGACACCCCGCGGGCCCGCAAGACCATGCACCACGCGATCAAGTTGAGGAGCAACCCGTGACCGACGAAGCAGCGGCCACCCCCACCTTCCGCAGTGACGTCACGGTGGAGCTGGTCCGCAGCGCGGCCACCGACACCGACGTGCTCTGGGCGGCCCGGGTGTCGACCAAGGGCGAGCAGTCGCTGGATGCGCTCCAGGAGGACCCGGCCAAGTCCAAGGGCCTGATCAACTACCTGATGCGCGACCGGCACGGCACGCCGTTCGAGCACAACTCGATGACCTTCCTGATCAGCGCGCCGATCTTCGTCTTCCGCGAGTTCCACCGCCACCGCAGCGGCTGGTCATACAATGAGGAAAGCGGACGTTACCGTGAGTTGCAGCCGGTCTTCTACGTGCCCGGCGAGGAGCGCAAGCTCGTTCAGCAGGGTCGGCCCGGCAAGTACGAGTTCGTCGAGGGCACGCCCGAGCAGTACAAGCTGACCTCCGAGGCGATGCGCCACGCGTACCAGCAGTCCTACACGGCGTACCAGGAGATGCTGGCCGAGGGCGTCGCCCGCGAGGTGGCCCGCGCGGTGCTGCCGGTGGGCCTCTTCTCCTCCATGTACGCGACCTGCAACGCGCGTTCGCTGATGCACTTCCTGTCGCTGCGGACCAAGGACGAGCGGGCCAAGGTGCCCAGCTTCCCGCAGCGCGAGATCGAGATGGTGGGCGAGCAGATGGAGGCCCACTGGGCCCAGTTGATGCCGCTCACCCGTGCGGCCTTCAACGAGCACGGGCGGGTCGCGCCCTGACCTGGGCCGATAGGCATATGGGCGCATCAGCCCGGCCTGTCTGGATTGCGACCGATTCGGGCGCTCCCTAGGCTCAGGGCACGGATTCCGGTGCTGCTTGAACCCCCGAGCAGGTAGCACCGGAATCCTATGTTTTGTCCGGTTCCTGGGTGGCTGTCAGTACCTCCGTTGTCCGAACCCTGGACCGGAGGGTCAGCCTCCTCATCGGCTACGAGTATTTTTGGACCCATGGCTCCGACCTCCACACCCCGCGCTCCATTCGGCCGGGTCCTCACCGCGATGGTGACCCCGTTCACCGCCGACGGCGACCTCGACCTCGACGGCGCCCAGCGCCTGGCCGCCCACCTGGTGGACTCCGGCAACGACGGCCTGGTCCTCAACGGCACCACCGGCGAGTCGCCGACCACCAGCGATGCCGAGAAGGCCCAGCTGGTGCGGGCCGTGGTCGAGGCGGTCGGGGACCGGGCCCACGTGATCGCGGGTGTCGGCACCAACGACACCGCGCACAGCCTGCACCTGGCCCGGCAGGCCGAGGCGGCCGGCGCCCACGGGCTGCTGGTGGTCACCCCGTACTACAGCAAGCCCCCGCAGGAGGGCCTCTACCGGCACAGCGTCGCCATCGCCGACGCCACCGAGCTGCCGGTGATGCTCTACGACATCCCCGGGCGCAGCGGCGTCCCGCTGAGCCACGAGACGCTGGTGCGGCTCGGTGAGCACCCGCGGATCGTGGCCAACAAGGACGCCAAGGGCGACCTCGGCGCCGCGGCCTGGGCGATCGCCCGCAGCGACCTCGCCTGGTACTCCGGCGACGACATCCTGAACCTGCCGCTGCTCTCGGTCGGGGCCGTCGGCGTGGTCAGCGTGGTGGCCCATGTGGTCGCCGATCGCCTGCGTGCCATGATCGAGGCGTTCAGCAGCGGCCAGGTCGCCGAGGCCACCGCGATCCACCAGGGTCTGCTGCCGGTCTTCACCGGTATGTTCCGTACCCAGGGCGTGATCCTTACCAAGGCCGCCCTCACGCTGCAGGGTCGTGCCGCGGGTCCGCTCCGGCTGCCGCTGGTCGACGCCACGCCCGAGGAGATCGCCCGATTGAAGGAGGATCTCGCCGCCGGCGGGGTACACCTGTAGGAGAAGACGTGCGCGCCTTCCGGCTCGCCGGACCCCTGATGCCGCATCCGGGGTCCCGCCGCTGGGCCGGAGACGACAGGCGCGAGGCACAGCAAGCCAGCCGCTCGGTGACGGGCGGACCGTACTGATAGGTACCTAGCGAAGTCGCGCGCCATATGTCGCCGGGGGATCCCTGGGCATATGGCGCGCGGCGCGAAGGAGAGTCTTTTGAGCCACCCTCATCCCGACCTCGGCGCGCCCCCCGCGCTCGCGCCGAACGCGATCCGGATCACCCCGCTCGGCGGCCTCGGGGAGATCGGGCGCAACATGACGGTGCTTGAGCACGCCGGACGGCTGCTCATCATCGACTGCGGCGTGCTCTTCCCGGAGGACGAGCAGCCCGGCATCGACCTGATCCTGCCGGACTTCTCCTCGATCCGGGACCGCCTCGACAAGATCGACGGCATCGTCCTGACCCACGGCCACGAGGACCACATCGGCGCCGTGCCGTACCTGCTCCGGGAGAACCCGGACATCCCGCTGATCGGCTCGAAGCTGACCCTGGCCCTGATCGAGGCCAAGCTCGCCGAGCACCGGATCCGGCCCTACGTGCTGGAGGTGGCGGAGGGCGAGCGCGAGCAGATCGGCCCGTTCGACTGCGAGTTCATCGCGGTCAACCACTCCATCCCGGACGCGCTCGCGGTCGCCGTCCGCACCAGCGCCGGCATGGTGGTCGCCACCGGTGACTTCAAGATGGACCAGCTGCCGCTGGACGGCCGCCTCACCGACCTGCCCGCCTTCGCGAAGCTGGCCGAAGAGGGCATGGACCTGCTGCTGGTGGACTCCACCAACGCCGAGGTCCCCGGCTTCATCCCGCACGAGCGGGACATCTCGGCCGCGCTGCGCACCGTCTTCGCCAACGCGGACAAGCGCATCATCGTCGCCTCCTTCGCCAGCCACGTGCACCGGATCCAGCAGGTGCTGGACGCCGCGCACGAGTACAAGCGCAAGGTCGCCTTCGTCGGTCGCTCGATGGTCCGCAACATGGGCATCGCCCGCGACCTGGGCTACCTCAAGGTCCCCGGCAACCTGATCGTCGACGTCAAGCAGCTGGACGACCTCCCGGACAAGGAGGTCGTGCTGGTCTGCACCGGTTCGCAGGGCGAGCCGATGGCCGCGCTCTCCCGGATGGCCAACCGCGACCACCAGATCCGGATCGTCGAGGGCGACACCGTGATCATGGCCTCCTCGCTGATCCCGGGCAACGAGACCGCGATCTACCGGGTGATCAACGGCCTCACCCGCTGGGGCGCCAACGTGGTCCACAAGGGCAACGCCAAGGTGCACGTCTCCGGCCACGCCTCCTCGGGTGAGCTGCTCTACTTCTTCAACATCTGCAAGCCGAAGAACCTGATGCCGGTGCACGGCGAGTGGCGTCACCTGCGCGCCTGCGCCGACCTCGGCATCAAGACCGGCGTTCCGAAGAACCGCACGGTGATCGCCGAGGACGGCGTGGTGGTCGACCTGGTCGACGGCGTCGCCAAGATCGTCGGCAAGGTCCAGGCCGGGTACGTGTACGTCGACGGCTCGTCCGTCGGTGACGTCACGGAGTCCTCGCTGAAGGACCGCCGGATCCTCGGCGAGGAGGGCTTCATCTCGGTCTTCGTGGTGGTCGACTCCTCCAGCGGCAAGATCGTCAGTGGGCCCACCATCCAGGCCCGCGGCTCCGGCATCGACGACGGGGCGTTCTCCCCGGTGGTGCAGAAGCTGGAGGAGGCGCTGCGCAAGTCCGCCGACAACGGCGTGCTCGAGGTTCGCCAGGTCCAGCAGCTGGTGCGCCGCATCATCGGCAAGTGGGTGGCCGACAACTACCGCCGCCGGCCGATGATCCTGCCGGTCGTGGTCGAGGTCTGAGGTCGGTCGACGACCTGGTTTGACGCGGGGCAGCTCGGTGCGTAATGTTCTCCGAGTTGCCCCGCAGGCCGCGCGGCTCCGCTTCGAATTCGGTTCGAATTCGGTTCGAGCGGGGAAAACGGGCCGAAAAACTCTGCTAGAGTTCGGGAGCGCCGAAAGGCGAAAGCAAATCGGAATGAAATCCGGAGCCGGAAACGGAACGGAAAACATCTGATAAGCTGGAAACACGAAGGAAAAGAACGAAGCGCCCGGAGAGCTTGCGAGAGCGGCTTGAAGGAAGTGTCCGTTCCTTGAGAACTCAACAGCGTGCCAAAAGTCAACGCCAGATATGTTGACATCCCCGGCCTTCACCGTTTGGTGGGGGTTGGAGATTCCTTTTGAAGTAAGACACAGCGAGGACGCAGTGCACGGGGCCGCCCTATTCCGGTGGTTGTCGTGCCGCTCAACGCGGGTGTGAACCCGATTACGGGTAATCATTCACGGAGAGTTTGATCCTGGCTCAGGACGAACGCTGGCGGCGTGCTTAACACATGCAAGTCGAACGGTGAAGCCCTTCGGGGTGGATCAGTGGCGAACGGGTGAGTAACACGTGGGCAATCTGCCCTGCACTCTGGGACAAGCCCTGGAAACGGGGTCTAATACCGGATATGACCTTCCTCCGCATGGGGGTTGGTGTAAAGCTCCGGCGGTGCAGGATGAGCCCGCGGCCTATCAGCTTGTTGGTGGGGTAATGGCCTACCAAGGCGACGACGGGTAGCCGGCCTGAGAGGGCGACCGGCCACACTGGGACTGAGACACGGCCCAGACTCCTACGGGAGGCAGCAGTGGGGAATATTGCACAATGGGCGAAAGCCTGATGCAGCGACGCCGCGTGAGGGATGACGGCCTTCGGGTTGTAAACCTCTTTCAGCAGGGAAGAAGCGCAAGTGACGGTACCTGCAGAAGAAGCACCGGCTAACTACGTGCCAGCAGCCGCGGTAATACGTAGGGTGCGAGCGTTGTCCGGAATTATTGGGCGTAAAGAGCTCGTAGGCGGCCTGTCGCGTCGGATGTGAAAGCCCGGGGCTTAACCCCGGGTCTGCATTCGATACGGGCAGGCTAGAGTGTGGTAGGGGAGATCGGAATTCCTGGTGTAGCGGTGAAATGCGCAGATATCAGGAGGAACACCGGTGGCGAAGGCGGATCTCTGGGCCATTACTGACGCTGAGGAGCGAAAGCGTGGGGAGCGAACAGGATTAGATACCCTGGTAGTCCACGCCGTAAACGTTGGGAACTAGGTGTTGGCGACATTCCACGTCGTCGGTGCCGCAGCTAACGCATTAAGTTCCCCGCCTGGGGAGTACGGCCGCAAGGCTAAAACTCAAAGGAATTGACGGGGGCCCGCACAAGCAGCGGAGCATGTGGCTTAATTCGACGCAACGCGAAGAACCTTACCAAGGCTTGACATATGCCGGAAACGTCCAGAGATGGGCGCCCCCTTGTGGTCGGTATACAGGTGGTGCATGGTTGTCGTCAGCTCGTGTCGTGAGATGTTGGGTTAAGTCCCGCAACGAGCGCAACCCTTGTTCTGTGTTGCCAGCATGCCTTTCGGGGTGATGGGGACTCACAGGAGACTGCCGGGGTCAACTCGGAGGAAGGTGGGGACGACGTCAAATCATCATGCCCCTTATGTCTTGGGCTGCACACGTGCTACAATGGTCGGTACAAAGGGCTGCGATACCGTGAGGTGGAGCGAATCCCAAAAAGCCGGCCTCAGTTCGGATTGGGGTCTGCAACTCGACCCCATGAAGTTGGAGTTGCTAGTAATCGCAGATCAGCATGCTGCGGTGAATACGTTCCCGGGCCTTGTACACACCGCCCGTCACGTCACGAAAGTCGGTAACACCCGAAGCCGGTGGCCTAACCCTTGGGAGGGAGCCGTCGAAGGTGGGACCAGCGATTGGGACGAAGTCGTAACAAGGTAGCCGTACCGGAAGGTGCGGCTGGATCACCTCCTTTCTAAGGAGCACATAGCAGCTTCGGGCGAATGTCCCGGAGTGCTCGCTCATGGGTGGAACGTTGACTATTCGGCACACTGGGTGATGGTTCGTGAGTACTGCTTCGGCGTGGAAAACGTAACTGTGAGTCTGGTGTGTCGGGCACGTTGTTGGGTCCTGAGGGAACGGGTTTCCGTTGTCTCAGTGCCGGTCCTACTTGAGATGCCTTCGGGTGTTGAGGGTGGGTGTCTGGTCGTTGTTTGAGAACTGCACAGTGGACGCGAGCATCTGTGGCCAAGTTTTTAAGGGCGCACGGTGGATGCCTTGGCACCAGGAACCGATGAAGGACGTGGGAGGCCGCGATAGGCCCCGGGGAGCTGTCAACCGAGCTTTGATCCGGGGGTGTCCGAATGGGGAAACCCGGCAGTCGTCATGGGCTGTCACCCATACCTGAACACATAGGGTATGTGGAGGGAACGCGGGGAAGTGAAACATCTCAGTACCCGCAGGAAGAGAAAACAACCGTGATTCCGGGAGTAGTGGCGAGCGAAACCGGATGAGGCTAAACCGTAGTGGTGTGAGACCCGGCAGGGGTTGCCACTTCGGGGTCGTGGGAGAGTTCTTCAGTCGTCTGCCGGCGGCTGGGTGAGTCAGAAACCGTATGGATAGTCGAAGGACATGCGAAAGGTCCGGCGTAGAGGGTAAGACCCCCGTAGACGAAATCTGTGCGGCTCACTTGAGCTTTTCCCAAGTAGCACGGAGCCCGAGAAATTCCGTGTGAATCTGGCGGGACCACCCGCTAAGCCTAAATATTCCCTGGTGACCGATAGCGGATAGTACCGTGAGGGAATGGTGAAAAGTACCGCGGGAGCGGAGTGAAATAGTACCTGAAACCGTGTGCCTACAAGCCGTGGGAGCGTCGTTCGTCGAGTTTTCTCGGCGGGCCGTGACTGCGTGCCTTTTGAAGAATGAGCCTGCGAGTTTGCGGTGTGTAGCGAGGTTAACCCGTGTGGGGTAGCCGTAGCGAAAGCGAGTCCGAATAGGGCGTTTGAGTTGCATGCCCAAGACCCGAAGCGGAGTGATCTAGCCATGGGCAGGTTGAAGCGCGGGTAAGACCGCGTGGAGGACCGAACCCACCAGGGTTGAAAACCTGGGGGATGACCTGTGGTTAGGGGTGAAAGGCCAATCAAACTCCGTGATAGCTGGTTCTCCCCGAAATGCATTTAGGTGCAGCGTCACGTGTTTCTTGCCGGAGGTAGAGCACTGGATAGGCGATGGGCCTCACCGGGTTACTGACCTTAGCCAAACTCCGAATGCCGGTAAGTGAGAGCGTGGCAGTGAGACTGTGGGGGATAAGCTCCATGGTCGAGAGGGAAACAGCCCAGAACACCGACTAAGGTCCCTAAGCGTGTGCTAAGTGGGAAAGGATGTGGAGTCGCAGAGACAACCAGGAGGTTGGCTTAGAAGCAGCCACCCTTGAAAGAGTGCGTAATAGCTCACTGGTCAAGTGATTCCGCGCCGACAATGTAGCGGGGCTCAAGCACACCACCGAAGTCGTGTCATTCACAGAATACGTCCAACGGCGCTGTGGATGGGTAGGGGAGCGTCGTGTTCCGGGTGAAGCGGCCGAGGAATCGAGTCGTGGACGGGATACGAGTGAGAATGCAGGCATGAGTAGCGATACAAGAGTGGGAAACTCTTGCGCCGATTGACCAAGGGTTCCTGGGTCAAGCTGATCTGCCCAGGGTAAGTCGGGACCTAAGGCGAGGCCGACAGGCGTAGTCGATGGACAACGGGTTGATATTCCCGTACCCGCTTTGAAGCGCCAACGTCGAACCTCTGGATGCTAAAGCCGTGAAGCCGGCCTGGAGTCTTCGGACGAAGGGACGTGGTGGAGCCGCTGATCCAACAGGGTAGTAGGTGAGCGATGGGGTGACGCAGGAAGGTAGTCCAGCCCGGGCGGTGGTAGTCCCGGGGTAAGGGTGTAGGCCGAGTGGTAGGCAAATCCGCCACTCATTAAGGCTGAGACCTGATGCCGAGCCGATTGTGGTGAAGTGGATGATCCTATGCTGTCGAGAAAAGCCTCTAGCGAGTTTCATGGCGGCCCGTACCCCAAACCGACTCAGGTGGTCAGGTAGAGAATACCGAGGCGTTCGGGTGAACTATGGTTAAGGAACTCGGCAAAATGCCCCCGTAACTTCGGGAGAAGGGGGGCCATGTCTGGTGAGGAGACTTGCTCTCTGAGCTGGGTGTGGCCGCAGAGACCAGCGAGAAGCGACTGTTTACTAAAAACACAGGTCCGTGCGAAGCCGTAAGGCGATGTATACGGACTGACGCCTGCCCGGTGCTGGAACGTTAAGGGGACCGGTTAGCTTGGTTTCGACCAGGCGAAGCTGAGAACTTAAGCGCCAGTAAACGGCGGTGGTAACTATAACCATCCTAAGGTAGCGAAATTCCTTGTCGGGTAAGTTCCGACCTGCACGAATGGCGTAACGACTTCTCGACTGTCTCAACCATAGGCCCGGTGAAATTGCATTACGAGTAAAGATGCTCGTTTCGCGCAGCAGGACGGAAAGACCCCGGGACCTTTACTATAGCTTGATATTGGTGTTCGGTTCGGCTTGTGTAGGATAGGTGGGAGACTTTGAAGCGGCAACGCCAGTTGTCGTGGAGTCGACGTTGAAATACCACTCTGGTCGTGCTGGATGTCTAACCTGGGTCCGTGATCCGGATCAGGGACAGTGTCTGGTGGGTAGTTTAACTGGGGCGGTTGCCTCCTAAAGAGTAACGGAGGCGCCCAAAGGTTCCCTCAGCCTGGTTGGCAATCAGGTGTTGAGTGTAAGTGCACAAGGGAGCTTGACTGTGAGACCGACGGGTCGAGCAGGTGCGAAAGCAGGGACTAGTGATCCGGCGGTGGCTTGTGGAAGCGCCGTCGCTCAACGGATAAAAGGTACCCCGGGGATAACAGGCTGATCTTCCCCAAGAGTCCATATCGACGGGATGGTTTGGCACCTCGATGTCGGCTCGTCGCATCCTGGGGCTGGAGTAGGTCCCAAGGGTTGGGCTGTTCGCCCATTAAAGCGGTACGCGAGCTGGGTTTAGAACGTCGTGAGACAGTTCGGTCCCTATCCGCTGTGCGCGTAGGAGTGTTGAGAAGGGCTGTCCCTAGTACGAGAGGACCGGGACGGACGAACCTCTGGTGTGCCAGTTGTCCTGCCAAGGGCATGGCTGGTTGGCTACGTTCGGGAGGGATAACCGCTGAAAGCATCTAAGCGGGAAGCCTGCTTCGAGATGAGCACTCCCACCTCCTTGAGAGGGTAAGGCTCCCAGTAGACGACTGGGTTGATAGGCCGGATGTGGAAGCCCAGTAATGGGTGGAGCTGACCGGTACTAATAGGCCGAGGGCTTGTCCTCAGTTGCTCGCGTCCACTGTGTTGTTCTGAAACAACGACCCCGTTCCATGGCCATGGGACGGTGCGGCCGATAGTTTCATAGTGTTTCGGTGGTCATAGCGTGAGGGAAACGCCCGGTTACATTCCGAACCCGGAAGCTAAGCCTTACAGCGCCGATGGTACTGCAGGGGGGACCCTGTGGGAGAGTAGGACGCCGCCGAACAATCATTCAGGAGAAGCCCCCAGCCTTTCGGCTGGGGGCTTCTTCGCGTTTCCGGGGCCTCGCGGTCGTCAGATGGTCAGATGGTCAGGCAATCAGGCAGTCAGAGCTGCAGCTTGAAGCCGAGGTGCGATCCGGTGAATCCCAGCCGCTCGTAGAAGCGGTGCGCGTCGGTGCGGCTCCGGTCCGAGGTGAGCTGCACCAGGTTCGCGCCGAGTTCGCGGGAGCGCTCGATCGCCCACTCCATCAGCGCCGTGCCCAGGCCGCTGCCCCGTTCGTCCGCGTGGACCCGGACCGCCTCCACGATGACCCGGGTGGCCCCGGTGCGGGAGAGTCCGGGGATCACGCTGAGCTGTAGGGTGCCGACCACCCGGCCGGCGCGGACGGCGACGGTCGGGTGCTGGTTGGGATCGGCGGCCACGCGCTCCCAGGCCGCGTAGTAGGGGGCCAGATCGTCCGGGCTCTCGCGGGAGACGGCTACCGGGTCGGCGGCGAGCATGGCCACGATGGCGGGGATGTCCGCCGCGGTGGCCGGGCGGATTTCAAGATCTTCCATGCCGCTCACCCTACGGACACCGGTCCGTTCACCCGACCGCCGGAGTGCTCGTGATGATCGAGAAGACCGCGCCGTGCGGGTCGGCGAGCTGCGCGAGCCGGCCGACCCCGGGGGCGTCCACCGCGGGGCCGCGTACGCTGCCGCCGAGCTCCTGGGCCCGGGCGAGGGTGGCGTCGGTGTCCGCGACCTCGAAGTAGGGGAGCCAGAAGGAGCCGTCCGCGGCCTTGTCCTCGGGCAGCAGGCCCACGATGCCCCCCTGGCTGGCGTCGGTGCCGCCGGCGGTGGGGGAGACCACGGTGTAGGTGAAGGCGCCGAACGGCACGTCCTGCGCCACCCAGCCGAGGACGGCCCCGTAGAAGGCTTTGGCGGCCACCGGATCGCTCGTGTGCAGTTCGGTCCAGCAGAGGGTGCCGACCGCGGTCACGGCGTCCAGGCCGAGCGTTTCACCGGGTTGCCAGACGGCGAACCGGGCGCCGGTCGGGTCGGTGTAGCCCGCCATCCGGCCGTTGCTGAAGACGTCGAACGGGCCGAAGCGGACCGTGCCGCCCGCCCGCTGGACCAGCGTGCTGGTCAGGTCGGCGTCCGCGGTGTGGAAGTAGAGCGTCCAGGCCGCCTCGGCACCCTCCTCGGTGAGCGGGCCGAGGGCGGCGACCGTCCGACCGTCCTGCTGGAAGAAGCCGTAACCTCCGGCGTTCGGGCCGGCCGAGGCGAAGGTCCAGCCGAAGAGGCCGGTGTAGAAGGCCTGGGCGCCGTCCGTGTCGGGGCTGCCCAGGTCGAGCCAGTTCGGTGTGCCGGGCACGTAGTTGGTGGTCAGCATGGTTGTCCTCCGTCTCTGGGTCCTCCCCTGTCATCGTCGTGTCATCGCGGGCCTCCCACCAGCGGGTGGCCATCGGCCCCGCGGTGTCGGTCCGGCGCGGTACCGTGCTTTTCGCATGGTTCAGCAGTGGTGTGAGGGGGGTTCCCGGATGGCCGGGCAGCGGTCCCAGGAGGCTCAGGTGCCGGGCCAGCGGCAGCTCGCCGAGGTCGAGGGCGTGCTGGAGCGGATCACCTACGCCAACGAGGAGACCGGCTACACGGTGGCCCGGGTCGACACCGGGCGGGGCAGCGCAGACCTGCTCACGGTGGTCGGCGCGCTGCTCGGCGCGCAGGTGGGGGAGTCGCTGCGGCTGCACGGCCGCTGGGGATCGCACCCGCAGTACGGGCGCCAGTTCACCGTGGAGAACTACACCACCGTGCTGCCCGCCACCGTGCAGGGCATCCAGCGCTACCTGGGCTCGGGCCTGATCAAGGGCATCGGCCCGCGCTTCGCGGAGCGGATCGTGGAGCACTTCGGGGCCGACACGCTCACCGTGATCGAGGAGCAGCCGGGGCGCCTGGTGGAGGTCCCGGGGCTCGGGCCCAAACGCACCAAGATGATCGCGGCGGCCTGGGAGGAGCAGAAGGCGATCAAGGAGGTGATGGTCTTCCTCCAGGGGGTGGGGGTCTCCACCTCGCTCGCTGTGCGGATCTACAAGAAGTACGGCGACAGCTCGATCGGCGTGGTCAAGAACGAGCCCTACCGGCTGGCCGCCGATGTCTGGGGCATCGGCTTCCTGACCGCGGACCGGATCGCCCAGGCGGTCGGGATCCCGCACGACAGCCCGGAGCGGGTGAAGGCCGGCCTGCAGTACGCGCTCTCCCAGAGCAGCGACCAGGGGCACTGCTACCTGCCCGAGGAGCGGCTGATCGCCGACGGGGTGAAGCTCCTGCAGGTGGACGTCGGGCTGGTGATCGACTCGCTCACCGAGCTGGTCGCCGAGGAGGGCGTGGTGCGCGAGAGCCTGCCCGGAGACGGTGGCCAGCTGGTCACCGCGGTCTACCTGGTGCCCTTCCACCGCGCCGAGATCTCGCTGTCCAACCAGGTGCTGCGGCTGCTGCGGGCCGAGAGCGACCGGATGCCCGCCTTCTCCGATCGACACGGCGGGGGCGTGGACTGGACGAAGGCGCTGGCCTGGCTCGCGCAGCGCACCGGCGCCGAGCTGGCGCCGGAGCAGGAGCAGTCGGTCAGGCTCGCGCTGACCGAGAAGGTCGCGGTGCTGACCGGCGGCCCGGGCTGCGGCAAGTCCTTCACCGTCAAGTCGATCGTCACCCTGGCGCTGGCCAAGCGCGCCAAGGTGCTGCTCGCGGCGCCCACCGGGCGGGCGGCCAAGCGGCTGGCCGAGCTGACCGGGCACCAGGCCTCCACCGTGCACCGGCTGCTGGAGCTGCGTCCGGGTGGTGACGCGGCCTACGACCGGGACCGGCCGCTGGACGCCGACCTGGTGGTGGTGGACGAGGCCTCGATGCTGGACCTGATCCTGGCCAACAAGCTGGTCAAGGCGGTGGCGCCGGGCGCGCACCTGCTCTTCGTGGGGGACGTGGACCAGCTGCCCTCGGTCGGCGCCGGCGAGGTGCTGCGCGACCTGCTCGCCGCGGACGGCCCGGTCCCGTCGGTGCGACTGACCCGGATCTTCCGCCAGGCGCAGCAGTCCGGCGTGGTGGTGAACGCGCACCGGATCAATGAGGGCCAGCCGCCGCTCACCGACGGGCTGCCCGACTTCTTCCTCTTCGTGGAGGACGACACCGAGCGCGCGGCCGGTCTGGTGGTGGACGTGGTGGCCCGCCGGATCCCGCAGCGGTTCCGGCTGGACCCCCGGCGGGACGTGCAGGTGCTGGCCCCGATGCACCGCGGCCCGGCCGGTGCGGGCAACCTCAACACGCTGCTCCAGGCCGCCGTCACCCCAGGGCGCGAGGGGCTGGCCGAGAAGCGCTTCGGCGGGCGCACCTTCCGGGTGGGCGACAAGGTCACCCAGATCCGCAACAACTACGACAAGGGCCAGAACGGCGTCTTCAACGGCACGGTGGGGGTCGTCACCGCGCTGAGCGTGGAGGACCAGCGGCTGACCGTGCTGACCGACGAGGACGAGGAGGTGCCCTACGACTTCGACGAACTGGACGAGCTGCAGCACGCCTACGCCGTCACGATCCACCGCTCGCAGGGCAGCGAGTATCCAGCGGTGGTGATTCCGGTCACCACCTCGGCGTGGACCATGCTGCAGCGCAACCTGCTCTACACGGCGGTCACCCGGGCGAAGAAGCTGGTGGTGCTGGTCGGCTCGCGCAAGGCGATCGGGCAGGCGGTGCGCACCGTGAGCGCGGGCCGCCGCCATTCAGCGCTGGATCACCGACTGTCCATTGGATGATCATCTGAGGCCGAATGGGGGCGAGGGCCTCGGCGGGGGTATCTTGACGTGAAGAAATTGATGGACCAGCCTAGTCTTGCCGCGATCTTGTCCGGTTCATACGGGCTGGGCCGTCGGTTCTTGTGGTGCACGGCTCTTTTGGGCCACCCCGGGTGCGCGGTCGTCCTCCGGATGGGGGAGGGTGGACGGGCAGGGCACCTTGGAAGCGGATTTTCATTTCGTCGGTGAGGAAGCGCGTGAGCGAGAACAGTCAAAACGCGGTAGTACTGCGGTACCAGGGCGGCGAGTACGAGTACCCCGTCGTCGAGAGCACTGCGGGGAACGCCGGCTTCGACATCTCGAAGCTGCTCCCGCAGACCGGCCTGGTCACCCTGGACAACGGCTTCGGCAACACCGCTGCCTACAAGTCCGCGATCACCTTCGTGGACGGTGACAACGGCATCCTCCGCTACCGCGGTTACCCGATCGAGCAGCTCGCCGAGCAGGGCAGCTTCATCGAGACCGCGTACCTCCTGATCAACGGTCAGCTGCCCTCCGCCGACCAGCTGGCGGAGTTCAACAGCGAGATCACCCAGCACACGCTGCTGCACGAGGACGTCAAGCGCTTCTACCAGGGCTTCCCCCGGGACGCGCACCCGATGGCGATGCTCTCCTCGGTGGTCGGCGCGCTGTCGACCTTCTACCAGGACAGCCACAACCCCTTCGACGCGGACCAGCGCCACCTGTCGACGGTCCGCCTGCTGGCGAAGCTGCCGACCATCGCGGCCTACGCCTACAAGAAGTCCGTCGGCCAGCCCTTCGTCTACCCGCGCAACGACCTGAGCTACGTCGAGAACTTCCTGCGGATGACCTTCGCGGTCCCGGCCCAGGACTACGAGCTCAACCCGGTGATCGTCAACGCGCTGGACAAGCTCTTCATCCTGCACGCCGACCACGAGCAGAACTGCTCCACCTCGACGGTGCGCCTGGTCGGCTCCAGCCACGCGAACCAGTTCGCCTCGATCTCGGCCGGCATCTCGGCGCTCTGGGGCCCGCTGCACGGCGGTGCCAACCAGGCGGTGCTGGAGATGCTGGAGCAGATCCAGGCCGACGGCGGCGACGTCGACGCCTTCATCCGCAAGGTGAAGAACCGCGAGGACGGCGTCAAGCTGATGGGCTTCGGCCACCGCGTGTACAAGGCCTTCGACCCGCGCGCCGCGCTGGTCAAGGGCCTGGCGCACGACGTGCTGGCGCAGCTGGGCAAGTCGGACGAGCTGCTGGAGATCGCGCTCAAGCTGGAGGAGCACGCGCTCAACGACGACTTCTTCGTCTCGCGCAAGCTCTACCCGAACGTCGACTTCTACACCGGCCTGATCTACCGCGCGATGGGCTTCCCGACCAGCATGTTCACCGTGCTGTTCGCGCTGGGCCGGCTGCCCGGGTGGATCGCCCACTGGCACGAGATGATCAACGACCCGACCAGCCGGATCGGCCGCCCGCGCCAGATCTACACCGGCACCGCGATCCGCGACTACGTGGCGCTCGACAAGCGCTGAGCGCGGCTCGCCCCCGCCGGTGCTCCGGTGGGGCGCCCGTTGTGCCGAAGGCCCCGCAGCCGTGCTGCGGGGCCTTCACCATGCTGTGCGGGAAGCGGGAAGCGGGAAGCGGGAAGCGTGAGGTGGGCGGCGGTACAGCGCACGGCGCCCGGGGGGTGGGCGAGGTCCGGAACGGCCGCTCAAAGCGTTCCTGACCACCCCACCGCCCGGCAGCGCCGTGCGCACCCGGGGCCCGCCGGAGCCCCGTGGCGTCCGCCGACCGCGGGCGCGCGGCACATCCAGGGGAGGTGCACCGCGCGTGCCGTTCCGCGAATCGTCGGCCGCTCTCACCAAGGTAAGACGTATCAGGGTCGGCAAAGTTACGTCGGGGTGGTGTGAGTTGTCTCTCGCCGGCCCCCGCGGCCTCCGGTTCACCCGCTCATACCACACCGGACCCGCGCCGCCGGGTGTCACCCTCCCCGCAGCGATGGCAACCCAGCGTGATAGGAATCGTGGCATTCCGGTACGGACTGGGCGCCGGTGCGGACTGGGCGGGAGAGAAGCAGATGGCCAGGAGCGTTGTCGTCACCGGCGGTGGGACCGGGATCGGCCTGGAGATCGCCCGTCGGTTCGTCGAGGCGGGTGACTCGGTGGTGATCGTCGGGCGGCGGCGCGCGGTGCTGGAGCAGGCCGCCGAGGGGCTCGGCGGCGGCGTCGCCCCGCTGGTCTGCGACCTGGCCGACCCGGAGGCCGTGGAGGCGGCGCTGGCCGCGCTGCCGGCCCGGATCGACGTGCTGGTCAACAACGCCGGCAGCCGGGAGACCGGTTTCGGGGCCGGCCCGCACGCGCTGCTGGCCCGCTGGCGCGGCGACTTCGAGCGCAACGTGCTCACCGCCGTGCTGCTCACCGAGTCGGTGCGCGACCGGCTCACCCCGGGCGGGGGCCGGGTGATCACCATCAGCTCGATCGCGGCGCTGCGCGGGGCCGGCTCCTACGGGGCCGCCAAGGCCTCGCTGCACGCCTGGAACCACTTCCTGGCCGCCCAGCTCGGCCCCTCCGGGATCACCGCGAACATCGTGGCGCCCGGCACGGTGGCCGGCACCGAGTTCTTCGGGCCGCGGCTGGACGAGGCCGAGGTCTCGCGCCGGGCCGCGCGCACCCTGCTGGGCCGGGTCGGCGAGCGGGGCGAGGTGGCCGCGGCGGTGGAGTTCCTGGCCTCGGCCGGGGCGGGCTTCATCACCGGCGAGATCCTGCACTGCAACGGCGGTGAGCTCCTCGGGCGGTAGCGCCGAGGAGCTCACCGCCGGGACAGCCCGGGTGGGCGGCAGCCAGGCAGGCAGGCAGGCAAGCAGGGCAGCCAGGCAGGCGGAGGTCAGGTGCCGAAGCGGCGCAGGCGCAGGCTGTTGGTGACCACGAAGACCGAGGAGAAGGCCATGGTGGCCCCGGCCACCATCGGGTCCAGCAGCCCGGCGGCGGCCAGCGGGAGGGCCGCCACGTTGTAGGCGAAGGCCCAGAAGAGGTTGCCCTTGATGGTGCCCAGGGTCCGCCGGGAGAGCCGGATCGCGTCGGCCGCCACCCGCAGGTCACCGCGGACCAGGGTCAGGTCGGCGGCCTCGATCGCGGCGTCGGTGCCGGTGCCGAGCGCGAGCCCGAGGTCGGCCTGGGCGAGCGCGGCGGCGTCGTTCACGCCGTCGCCCACCATCGCCACCGCACGGCCCTCCTGCTGCAGGCGCTTGACCACCGCGACCTTCTGCTCGGGCAGCACCTCGGCGATCACGTCGGCCGGCTCGATGCCGACCTCCGCCGCCACCGCCAGCGCCACCGCGCTGTGGTCGCCGGTCAGCAGCACCGGGCGCAGGCCGAGCGCGCGCAACTCGCGCACCGCCTGCGCGCTGGTGGGCTTGACGGCATCGGCCACCTCCAGGACCGCGCGGGCCGCGCCGTCCCAGCCGACCACGACGGCGGTGCGCCCTGCGGCCTCGGCGGCGCCCTTGGCTGCGGCCAGAGCGGGGCCGAGCGGGTGCGCCAGGTCGGCCAGCAGGCTCGCCCGGCCGGCCAGCACCGCGTGCCCGTCCACCAGGCCGCGCACGCCGCGCCCCGGCAGGTTCTCGAACCGCTCGACGGAGGGCAGCGGGCCGACCCGGTCGCTCGCCGCGGCGGCGATGGCCCGGGCGATCGGGTGCTCGGAGGCGTGCTCCAGCGCTCCGGCCAGGCGCAGTGCCTGCTCGGTGGCGACACCCTCGGCGGTGTGCACCGCGGTCAGCGCCATGGCGCCGGTGGTCACGGTGCCGGTCTTGTCCAGCACGATGGTGTCCACCCGCCGGGTGGTCTCCAGCACCTCGGGGCCCTTGATCAGGATGCCCAGCTGGGCGCCGCGCCCCGTGCCCACCAGCAGCGCGGTCGGGGTGGCCAGGCCCAGCGCGCACGGGCAGGCGATGATCAGCACGGCGACGGCGGCGGTGAAGGCCTCGGTGGCGCTGCCACCGGCCAGCAGCCACCCGGCCAGGGTGGCCAGCGCGATCAGGATCACCACCGGGACGAAGACCGCGGAGATCCGGTCGGCCAGCCGCTGGGCGGCGGCCTTGCCGTTCTGCGCCTGCTCGACCAGCTCGGCCATCCGGGCCAGCTGGGTGTCCGCGCCGACCCGGCGGGCCTGGACCACCAGGCGGCCGCCCGCGTTGACGGTGGCGCCGGTCACGCTGTCGCCGACCGAGACCTCGACCGGCACCGATTCGCCGGTGAGCATCGAGGCGTCCACGGCCGAGGCGCCCTCGACCACCACGCCGTCGGTGGCGATCTTCTCGCCGGGCCGAACCACGAAGCGGGTGCCGACGCTCAGCTCGGCCACCGGGACGCGGACCTCGCGCCCGTCCCGCAGCACCGCGACCTCCTTGGCGCCGAGGTCGAGCAGGGCGTGCAGCGCGGCGCCCGCCCGGCGCTTGGAGCGGGCCTCCAGCCAGCGGCCGAGCAGGATCAGCGTGGTGACGGCGGCCGCGGTCTCCAGGTAGAGCGTCGACGCGGCGTCGCCGCGGCCGACCGTGAGGGAGAACGCGTGCTTCATCCCCGGCATCCCCGCGCCGCCGAGGAACAGGGCCCAGACGGACCAGCCGAAGGCGGCCAGGGTGCCGAGCGAGACCAGGGTGTCCATGGTGGCCGCGCGGTGCCTGAGGTTGGTCCAGGCGGCCTGGTGGAACGGCGCGCCGCCGTAGGCGACCACCGGGCCGGTGAGCGCGAAGGCGAGCCACTGCCAGAAGGTGAACTGCAGGGCCGGCACCATCGAGAGCAGCACCACCGGGACCGTGAGCACGGTGCTGACCAGCAGGCGGCGGCGCTGCGGGTCGGGTTCGGCGGCCGACCCGGCCGACCCGGCCGACGGGCCCGACCCGGCGGCGGCCGGCGGCGGCGCGGGCAGCTCGGCGGTGTAGCCGGTGCGCTCGACGGTGGCGATCAGGTCGGCCACCGTGGTCTCCGGGCCGAAGTCGATCCGGGCCTTCTCGGTGGCGAAGTTGACCGTGGCCGCGACGCCGTCCATCCGGTTGAGCTTCTTCTCGACCCGGGCGGCGCAGGAGGCACAGGTCATGCCCCCGATCGCGAGCTCGACGCGGTCGCTTATGCCGGAGGGGGCGGTGGTGGCGGTGCTCATGGTGCGGCTCCTACGCGAGGTCTGCGGGGTGCGGGGGGCGGCCGCCGGGGCGGTGCCCCCCGTCGCCGGGCCCGGACCGGCCGGCAGTGAGTGGGCGGCGTCAGGCGGCCGGGCCGACCAGCTCGTAGCCGGCCTCGTCAACGGCGGCGCGCACGTCGGCCAGGGCCAGCGGCTGCTCGGAGGAGACGGTCACGGTGCCGGCCTTGGCGTCCGCGGCCACCTCGGTGACACCGGTCAGCGCGGAGAGCTCGGAGCTGACCGACTTCTCGCAGTGGCCGCAGCTCATGCCGGTGACGGTGTAGGTGACGGTGCTGGACATCGGTGCCTCCGGGAGGTCGAGAGATCGAGAGATGAAGGGGCGCCAGGGGGTGGCGCCGTCGTAGTGTCGAGAACACGATACCCCCTAGGGGTATTCCCAGGGAGGGTGGGCCGTCGACCCGGTGGGATGGTCGTCACGGTCCGACGACTGACAGTAGTCGCAGCGGCACCGTACGTCGGCCTGCGCCGCTCCCGGCCGCCCGGAACGGCGGCGGGCGTGTACGCGGGCATCCGGGCCGAATATCCGTAATGTTCGGCAGGTGTTCAGCTTCCGCCGCGCCAGTCAGCCCTTGGTCCCGGCCGTCCAGGGCCTGCCCCGGGCGCGGCGGCGGCGTGCGCTGGCCGCCGTCGACCTGCGGGACCTGTCCTGGCAGCGGCGGGCCGCTCCGGCCCTGCTGGGGATCGTCGCCGTCTGCGTCGCCGACCTCTCCACCGGCAAGGAGCGCTACCTGGCGCCGCTGATGACGGTGGTGCCCTCGATCGCCGCCCTGACGCTCTCCGCCCTCGGGGTGCTCTCGGTCTGCACGGTGGGCCTGGCGGTGCTGATCGGACTGAACCAGTACGACAACGTCACCGAGGCGCACGACCAGCGCTTCCTCTTCGGTTCGATGATCACCTATGCGGCGCTCACCCTGTTCAGCGCCTACGTCGCGGAGATCCGGATGCGCCGGGCCGCCGCCTTCGCCGCCGTCAGTTCGGTGGCCGAGGCCGCCCAGCGGGCGCTGCTGCGCCGCCCCGGGCCCGAGGTCGGGCCGCTGCGGTTGGCGGTGCGCTACGCCTCGGCCGCCGACGAGGCGCGGATCGGCGGCGACCTCTACTCCGTGCTCGACACTCCGCACGGCACCCGGGTGGTGGTCGGCGACGTGCGCGGAAAGGGGCTGGACGCGGTCCAGACGGCGGCCGTCGTGCTGGGCGCCTTCCGTGAGGCCGCCTATGACGAGGCGGATCTGTGCCGGGTGGCCGCCCGGGTCGAGGCCAGCGTGGAACGGCACGTGCCCGACGGGGAGTTCACCACCGCGCTGTTCGCCGAGGCGCGCCTGGGCGGCGTGGTCGAGCTGCTGCAGTACGGGCACGTGCCGCCGCTGCGGGTGGCCCCGGACGGCACCGTGGCGGTGCTGGAGGCACCCGACCCCTGGGTGCCGCTGGGGCTGGGGCGGCTCGCGCCGGGCCGGCCGCAGAGCTGGGAGCAGCCGTTCGGTTCCGGTGACGTGCTGGTGTTCTGCACCGACGGCGTGGTCGAGGCCCGGCGGTCCGGCGGCGGCGAGTTCTATCCGCTGGAGCACCGGGCGGGCGCGCTGGTGGCGGGAGCCGGCGGCTCGGTGGCCGAGCTGGAGGCGGCGGTCGGGCGGCTCTACGCGGACCTGCTCGACCACACCGGCGGCGACCTCGACGACGACGCGTTGCTGCTGCTGGTCAGCCGGGTGGACTGACCACCCGGCCGGCGCGTCGGCGGGGTGCCGTGCCGGCCGGCGGGGTCAGCCGGCCGCCCCCGTGGGTGGTCAGCGGCCGGACGCGGCGTCGGCCAGGGCCCGGAAGAGCAGCGCGGTCGAGGTCGCCCCGGGGTCCTGGTGGCCGACGCTGCGCGGGCCGAGGTAGGAGGCGCGGCCCTTGCGGGCCTGCAGCGGGATGGTGGCGCGCGCCCCGGCCTCGGCGGCCTCGGCGGCCAGCGCGCCGGCCTCGCGCAGCGTGAAGCCGTCGAAGGCGGCGCGCTCCAGTGCGGCCACGGCCGGCTCGAAGGCGTCGACCATCGTCTTGTCGCCCACCACGGCGCCGCCCAGCTTCCGCACCGTGCCGAGCCCGGCCCGCATCGCCTGGGCGAGTGCGGTCAGGTCGGCGCCCGGGTCGGGCAGCGCGGCCCCGGCGGTGCGCAGCGCGCTGCCGTAGAGCGGGCCGGAGGCGCCGCCGACCTTGGAGATCAGCGTGCGGCCGGCCGTGCTGAAGACGGTGCCGGGCGTGGCGCCGGGCTCCAGCGCGTCCAGCGCGGCGGTGACGGCGGCGAAGCCGCGCCGCAGGTTGCTGCCGTGGTCGCCGTCGCCGATCGCGGCGTCCAGCGCGGTGAGCTGTTCGTGCTGCCGCTCGACGGCGGCGGCCGCGGCGCGCAGCCAGGCGAGCGCGAGGTCCTGGTCCAGGTCGGTGCGCATGGCGGGGTTCCTCGGGGGTGGCGGGTGGTCAGGGGTGGCGGTGGCAGCGGGTGGTCAGGGGTGGCGGCCGGCTGGCGGTCAGGGGCGGCGCAGGGCCGGGGTGGCGGCCGGGGCGTCCCACAGGTCGAGCAGCTCGGGGTCGGCCTTGGTCAGGGTGAGCGAGAAGCCGGCCATGTCCAGGCTGGTCACGTAGTTGCCGACCAGGCTGCGGGCGAGGGTGATGCCGCGCTCGGCGAGCCGGGCGGCGAGCTCGCCGTGCACGATGTACAGCTCCAGCAGCGGGGTCGCGCCCAGGCCGTTGACCAGGGCGATCACCTCGTCGCCCGCGGTCAGGGTGTGGTCGGCCAGGATGGTGTCCAGCACCTCGGCGACCAGTTCGCGGGCGGGGCGCAGCGGTTCGCGGCGCCGGCCCGGCTCCCCGTGGATCCCGACGCCCACCTCGATCTCGTCGGCGGGCAGGTCGAAGCCGGGGCGGCCGGCGGCGGGCGTGGTGGCGGCGGTCAGCGCGACCGCGAAGGAGCGGGAGGCGGCGACCGCGCGCTCGCCGACGGCGGCCACCTCGGCGGCCTTGGCCCCGCGCTCGGCCAGCGCGCCCGCCACCTTCTCGACCACCACGGTGGCGCCGGTGCCGCGCCGGCCCGCCGTCCAGGTGGAGTCCTCGACCGCGACGTCGTCGTTGACCAGCACGGTGTGGACCTCGATCCCCTCCGCCCGCGCCAGCTCGGTGGCGAGTGCGAAGTTGAGCACGTCACCGGTGTAGTTCTTGACGATCAGCACCGCGCCCGCCCCGCCGTCGGTGGCGGCCAGCGCGGCGAGCACCTGGTCGGGCACCGGGGAGGTGAACACCTCGCCCGGGCAGGCGGCGTCGAGCATCCCGGGGCCGACGAAACCGCCGTGCAGCGGCTCGTGGCCGGAGCCGCCGCCGGAGATCAGCGCGACCTTGCCGGGGCGCGGCGCGTCCGCCCGGTGGATCACCCGGTTCTCCCGGTCCACCGTCAACTCCGGGTGGGCGGCGGCGATTGCGGCCAGGGCGTCGTCGAGCACGGATTCGGGGGTGTTGATCAGCTTCTTCACGCGGCGTCTCCGAGGGGGCGGTCGGACCGGCTCGCTGCCGAACCTACGCCACCCGGAGGAGGTTTCCCATCGGTTCGCCGCGACCTGGCGTGGCGGGTGGGCCGGCCGCCGGCCTACCCTCGGGCGGTATGAGGGCTTCGGTGGGAATCGTGCTGGTGTCGCACAGTCCGCTGCTGGGCGCGGGTGTGCACGAGTTGGCGGAGCAGTTGGGCGGCGGCAGCGTGGCGCTGGCGGTCGCGGCGGGGACCGAGGACGGCGAACTCGGGACCAGCGCCGAGCTGATCGAGGCGGCGGTGCGGCAGGTGGACGGCGGCGCCGGGGTGGTGGTGGTGCCCGACCTCGGCAGCTCGGTGCTCACCGCGCGCCTGGTGCTGGACGAGCTGGCGCGCGAGGAACTGGTGCTGGTGGACGCCCCGTTCGTGGAGGGCGCGGTGGCGGCGGTGGTGACCGCCTCCACCGGGGCGAGGCTGGCCGAGGTGGTCCGGGCGGCACAGGAGGCCTGGCAGGCCCGCAAGCTCTGAGCCGGCCGGCGCCCGCGAGCCGTGAGTCGGCGGGGCGCCTCGGCCCGCTCCGGGCTCACTTGGCGTCCGCGTAGCACTCCACCACGGCGGTGCTCATCGGGAACCGCACCGCGGTCTGCCCGAAGACCAGCCGGCTGGCCTCCTCCGCGGCGGCCGCGACGGCGGCGCCGACCTGCTCGGCGAGCTCGGCGGGGGTGTGCACCACGACCTCGTCGTGCTGGAAGAAGACCAGGTGCGGGCGCCCGCCCGGCCCGGCGAGCCCGGCCAGTCGGCGGCGCAGCGCGGCCAGCAGGGCCAGCGCCCAGTCGGCGGCACTGGCCTGGATCACGAAGTTGCGGGTGAAGCGGCCCCGGGCCCGGGTGGAGCGGCCGCCCGGCTCGCCGGGCTCGGCCGCGGCGGCGCCCTCGGCGAGGTCCAACCAGGCGTCCGAGGGCGGCGGGCAGGGGCGGCCGAGCCGGGAGGTGACGATGCCGCCCTCCTCGCCGGTGCGGGCCGCGGCCTCGACGTAACCCATCGCGACCGGGTAGCGCTGGCGCAGGGTGGCCAGCAGCGGGCCGATGTCGCCGCTGGTCTGCCCGTACATGGCGCCGAGCAGGCCGAGCTTGGCCTTGTCCCGGTCGCCCTGGAAGGCAGTCTGGGCCAGCGCCTGGTAGAGGTCGCCGCCGGCCGCGCCGCGGGCCATCGCGGCATCGCCGGAGAGCGCGGCCAGCACCCGGGGCTCCAGCTGGGCGGCGTCGGCCACCACCAGCCGCCAGCCCGGATCGGCCACCACGGCCCGGCGCAGGATCCGCGGGATCTGCAGCGCCCCGCCGCCGCGGCTGGCCCAGCGCCCGGAGACCACCCCGCCGACCACGTACTCGGGGCGGAAGCGGCCGCCGCGGGCCCAGGCGTCCTGCCAGGCCCAGCCGTGCGCGGTGTGGATCCGGGAGAGCTCCTTGTAGCGGATCATCAACTCGGCCGCCGGGTGGTCCACCTCGCGCAGCTCCCAGACCCGGGTGGAGTTCAGCCGCACGCCCTGGTCGGCGAAGGCGCGCAGCACCTGGGTGTGCGAGTCGGGGTTGAACGGCCTGCCGCCCAGCGCCTGCTGGAGCCGGACCGAGAGCTCGGCCAGCTTGGCGGGCTGGGTGCCGGGGATGTGCGGGCGCGGGCCGAGCAGCTCGGTGAGCAGCGCGTCGTGCACCTCGGCGCGCCAGGGCAGACCGTCCTCGGCCATCTCGGCGGCGGCCAGCGCACCGGCGGACTCGGCGGCCACCAGCAGCCGGAAGCGGGACCTGGCCGCCTCGTCCTCGATGGCCCGCAACCGCTCCTGCTGGTCGGCGTGCACGGCCAGCACGGCCGCCAGCGCGTCGGTGCCGGGCGGCAGTTGCAGGCGGTCGGGGGCGAACAGGGTGTCCTGCGCCTCGCTGGGGCCGGCCTCGGGCAGGTCGGCGGGCACCGGCAGGGAGCGCAGCCGGGCCCAGGCGGCGCCGAGCGAGCGGGGCGCGCCCCAGCGGCCCTCCTGCGCCAGCAGCAGGGCCTCGACCAGCCGCAGGTCGTGGCAGCGGCCCAGCCGCCGCCCACCGGGCAGCCGGCTGAGCACGGGCAGCAGCGGGACGTAGGCGGACTCGGCGCTCGCCCAGACCCAGCGGGGCTGCTCGGCGGCCTCCAGCTCGGCGACCGTGGCGGCCAGCTCGGCGGTGCGCAGCGGGGCGCCGAGCGGCTCGCCCGCCTCGGTGAGGCGGTGCAGGCGGCCGCCGCGCCCGTGGGCGTCGGGGACCAGGGCGATCCTGGTGGGCACGGCGGTCTCCGGTCGGGATGGCGGGGTGGGGCGTGGCGGGGCGTGGCGGTGGGTCGTGGCGGTGGGTCGTGGTGGTGGGGCGGTGGGGCGGGGCGGGATCAATGTCGTTCGACCCCGACCGTAGCGCGCGGCGCCGACAGCGGCGCGTAGGGTCTGCGGAATGACGGACAATCCCTTCCTGATCCCCAGCCCGCTGCCCTATCAGCTGCCCCCCTTCGCCGAGATCCGCGCCGAGCACTACCGGCCGGCACTCGAGGCGGGGATGGCGGAGCAGTTGGCCGAGGTCGCGCGGATCACCGGCGACCCCGGGCCCGCGAGCTTCGAGAACACGGTGGTCGCGCTGGAACGCACCGGGGAGCTGCTGCGGCGGGTGCTGACCGTGTTCGACAACCACGCCTCCTCCTACACCGAACCGCAGGTCCAGGCGCTGGACGCCGAGTTCAAGCCGCGGCTGGCGGCGCACAGCGACGCGATCCACCTGGACCGCGCGCTCTTCGCCCGCATCGACGCGGTGCACGCCGGGCGGGCCGGGCTCTCGCTGGACGCCGAGTCGCTGCGCCTGCTGGAGCGCCACCACACGCGCTTCGTGCGGGCCGGGGCGCAGCTGCCCGAGGCCGACCAGCAGCGGCTGCGCGAGTTGAACGGCGAGCTGGCCGCCGCCGCCGCCACCTTCGAGCAGAACCTGTTCACGGCCAACGCCGAAGGCGCCCTGGTGCTGGAGAGCGCCGAGCAACTGGCCGGGCTGCCCGAGGCCGAGATCGCCGCCGCCGCCGAGAACGGCCAGGCGCGCGGGCACGCGGGCAAGTACGTGCTGAGCCTGCTGAACTTCACCAACCAGCCCGCGCTGGCCCGGCTGACCGACCGCGCGGTGCGCCGCCGGCTGCTGGACGCCGCGCTGGACCGGGCACTGGCCACCAACGGCCCGGTGGCCGCCCGGATGGCGGCGCTGCGGGCCGAGCGGGCCGCGCTCTTCGGCTACCCGAGCCACGCGGCCTACGTGGTCGCCGACGAGACGGCCGGCAGCGTGGAGGCGGTCACCGCGATGCTGGAGCGGCTGGTGCCGCCCGCGGTCGCCAACGCCGAGCGGGAGCTGGCCAGTCTGCGCGCGGCGGCCGCCGCCGACGGCGTCACCGACTTCGGCCCGCACGACCTGGCGTTCTACTCCGAGCGGGTCCGCAAGGCGGAGTACGACCTGGACAGCGCCGAGCTGCGCCCCTACTTCGAGCTCGAACGAGTGCTGCTGGACGGCGTGTTCCACGCGGCCGGCCTGGTCTACGGGCTGACCTTCACCGAGCGCGCGGACCTGGTCGGCTTCCACCCCGACACCCGGGTCTTCGAGGTCTTCGAGGCGGACGGCAGCCCGCTGGGCCTCTTCCTGGCGGACTTCTTCGCCCGGCCGTCCAAGCGCGGCGGTGCCTGGATGGACGAACTCGTCAAGCAGAGCCACCTCTTCGGGCGCCGCCCGGTGGTCTTCAACAACCTGAACATCACCAAGCCCGCCCCCGGGCAGCCGGCGCTACTCAGCAGCGACGAGGTCGTCACCCTCTTCCACGAGTTCGGCCACGCGCTGCACGGCCTCTTCTCCGACGTGCGCTACCCGCTGCTGGCCGGCACCGAAGTGCCGCGCGACTTCGTGGAGTTCCCCTCGCAGGTCAACGAGATGTGGGCGAGCTGGCCCGAGGTGCGGGCCAACTTCGCCCGGCACCACGGGACCGGGGAGCCGCTGCCGACCGAGCTGGTGGCACGGCTGGAGGCGGCCGCGCAGTTCGGCCAGGGCCTCAAGACGGTGGAGTACCTGGCGGCCGCGCTGCTGGACTGGGCCTGGCACACCCGCCCGGTCGACCCGGTCGCCGACTCGGGGACGGCCGTCGACGCGGCCGCCTTCGAGGCCGAGGTGCTGAGCCGGGTGGGCCTCGACCTGCCCGAGGTGCCGCCGCGCTACCGGACCGCCTACTTCAGCCACCTCTTCGTGGGCGACTACAGCGCCGGCTACTACGCCTACATCTGGTCCGAGGTGCTGGACGCGGACACCGTGGAGTGGTTCCGCGGCAACGGGCGCCCGATCCGCCAGAGCGGGGAGCTGTTCCGGCGCGAGCTGCTGGCACGGGGCAACAGCGTCCCGGCGCTGGACGCGTTCCGCGCGGTGGTCGGCCGCGAGCCCGAGCTCGCCCCGCTGCTGGCCCGGCGCGGGCTGGGCGGCTAGCTCCTCAGTGCCAGGGCCTCTCTCTAGGATGTGATGGTGGCTGATCCCGTTCCGTCCCTCGACGCTCCCGAGCCGCGTGATCCGGAGCTCGGATTTCCGCGGCCCGGCGAGGTGCTGCACCGGCTCCGCACGCACCACGGCATGTCACTGCGCCAGGTGGCCGCCGAGTGCGGGCTGTCGGTGTCCTTCCTGGCCTCGCTGGAGCGGGGCGAGACGGACATCGCGCTGGAGCGGCTCGGTCGGCTGGCCAGGGTGTTCGGTCACGATGTCGGCTCGTTCCTCGGCTTCTCCCGGGGGCCGGCCACCCCGTCGGTGTTCCCCGGCGAGAAGCGGGAGGTGCTGAACCGGGCGCCGGGCGTGGTCTACCGGGTGGTGCGTTCGCCGGTGCTCGGCTACCAGGTCGTCACGGGCGACTTCGCGCCGCACAGCGGCCTCGCGGAGGACCTCCAGCACGAGGGGTCCGACTTCGTCGCGGTCACCAGGGGCGCCCTGGTGGCCCGGTACAACGGGGTGGACCACGTCCTGAGGTCCGGTGACTGCATCCAGTGGTCGGCCGGGCACCCGCACAGCTTCCGCAACGACTCGGACGAGCCGGCCCAGCTGATCGCGATCCTGTTCTCCAGCCTCTACTGACCCCTCGCAGAACGGCCGACTGCCCCACGGAGACCCGTCCGTGGGGCAGTCGGCCGTTCTGGTCCGGTTCCGCGGCCGCGGAGCCCCGCACTGTCGACGTGAGCGATATTCTGCTCTAAAGTCCAGTTTATCGAACAGTGTGTCCATCCCGTCCGCGCGGACGCGCGGACGCGCGGACGCGCGTCCGAGAGGCCGGTGATCGCCATGACCAACATCGCCCTGACCAACATCGCAGTGCTCAACTACGGTCCCAAGCTGGACTATCCCGCCATGTTTCCGGAAGTCGTCGACAGGCTGCAGGTGTTCAGCCAGCACGAGCTGAAGTCCACTGCGGGGCTGGCCCGTTACGAGTACGTCGCGGACAACGATGCCGTCCCGTACGCGGAACTGATGATCCGCCGGCTGCACCGGGAGCGGCCGTTCACCCACGTCATCACGGACAACGAGTACGACTTGGAGCGGGCTGCCCGGATGCGCGAGGACTTCGGCCTGTCCGGCCAGTCCGCGGCCAGCGCCCGGTCCTTCCGGGACAAGGCCGTGATGAAGCGGGTGGCCGGCCGTACGGTCGCCACGGCCCGCTTCGCCAGGCTCGGCACCATCGTCGAACTGACCGGCTTCATCGCCGAGGCGGGCTACCCGGTGGTCGTCAAGCCGGTGAGCCAGGGCGGCTCGCGGGACATCGTGGTGCTCGACGGCGAGGACGATCTGCTGGCGTTCAGCCGCCGCCCCTGGCGCGAGGACCTCATGGTCGAGGAGTTCGTCGAGGGGCCGATGTACCACGTCGACGCGGTGCTCGGTCCCGGCTACCGGTTCGTCGCCTCATCGCGCTATCTGCGCAGCTGCCTCGGGGTGTTCTCGGGGCGCAACAACGGCTCGGTCCAGCTCCGTCCGGAGAGCGAACTGGCGCGGCGGCTGGAGGACTTCCTCGACCGCACGCTCGCGGCGTTCGACACCCCCGAGGTCAGCGCGTACCACCTGGAGGTGTTCCACACCCCGCAGGACCAACTGGTGCTCTGCGAGATCGCCTCGCGGGTGGGCGGCGACCGCATCCCCTTGATCACCCGTGCCACGTACGGGGTGGACCTGCACGGCGCGGTGCTGCGCCAGTCCTGCGGGCTGCCGGTCGAGGCGCCGTCGGCCGCGGTCCCGGCCGAGGTGCACGGCTCGCTCTGCATCCTGCCGCCGGGCCGCCCGGTCGAGGCCCCCGGCCGCCCGCCGTTCCCCTGGGTGCGGCACTACGAGGTGAACGAGCGGCTCGAACCGGGCGCGGTGCTGCACAGCGCCTCCCACCTCTGCTTCGTCATCGTGTCCGGCAGCGGCCCGGAGCAGGTGGAGGAGCGGCTACTGGAGGCCGAGGCCTGGCTCATGGCGCGGTTGGCGGACCGGTGACCACGGCAGGTGGGCGGCTGCCGTAGGTTCCCCTCATGGTGCGGCCGGTGCGCCGCGGGTTCCGCGGTGCACCGGCCGGGTCAAGGGGACTGGCGAGGGGTCAGCCCGGGATGATGGAGAAGGCGCCGTTCTGCAGCTGGGTCTCGGTGTACTGGCCGCTGTCGATGGCCTGCGGGTCGTAGTTGTCGAAGACCTGGCCGTTCACCGTGAGATTGGCGAAGTTCAGCTGGTTGAAGGACGGGTAGCTCTGGGTCGGCGACTCGATGACCGCCTCGGCGCTGACGTTCTGCGCGCTGCGCAGGGTCTGCTTGGTGGTCTTGGTCCAGCCCTTGGTCACGTCGGTCAGGGTGATCGTGTAGCTGCCCTTGGTGGTGCTCACCACGCTGGCGTTGAAGGTGTCGCCGGCGCTGACCGGGTTGCTCCAGTAGACCGGGGAGGCCGGGTACATCTCGTACCAGGCGGAGTAGACCGCGCGGCCGCTGGAGCAGTCCGCCTGGACGCCGGTCTGCTCGACGGTCTGCGAGCCGTAGCCGTCGATGCCGATCCACGGGGCGAACAGGTCGTTCGTGGTGTTGCACTGAACGGTCGGCATGGTCCACGAGCCGGAGATGCTCTTGAGGCCGCTGCCCTGGGCGACGTAGCCGCCCCAGTTGCTGTCGCCGGAGAAGCCGCGAGCGGCCTGGGCGTGGTGCGGGGCGAAGACGTGCGGGGCGGCGGCCTGGGCGGCGGGGGCGGCGAAGGCGGCACCGGAGAGGGCGAGCAGCGCGGCGAGGCCGGCCCGAGCGGGCTTGCGGAGGCGGAGACTGGTCATGATGGGGGTGCTCCTCAATCTTGCGAGTCGGCACTGCGTGGGGGTCGACTCGCCGGGCAGCCCTCGGGGTGGGGCCGGGGGCTGCTGGGCGATGCGGCTCAGCGTGCGGCCAGCGGGCGACTGTTCGGAAGGTCGGGACCGGGGCAGGAATGCGACATGGCGGAAACATGTCAGCCGTCAGAACTCTTGATTTCCGGTCAGGCGTGGACCACAGTCGGGTCCACACAAGGCCGGAGCCCCAGGTGGGACCGGTCGCGGCGACGGTTGCAGGATCCGGGGGCGGGCCAAGTGGCGGAGCAGTGGACGGCGCGGTTCGGCGGTCTCGGACTGGCCGCCGACCAGGAGCTGCTCTACCTGCACCTGCTCACCGGTCCCGGGCTGAGCGCCGCCGGGGTCGGCGCCGCGGTCGGGATCGGCACCGAGCGGGCCCTGGCCGCGCTCGGCGCGCTGGCCGAACTCGGTCTGGTGGAGCGTCCGGTGGCGGACGGCGCGCTCTGGCGCACGGCGGCGCCCGACGTGGCGCTGGAGGAGCTGCTGCTCCGCCGCGAGTTGGAGCTGCGTCGCACCCGGGGCCGGATCACCGAGTTGCTGCGCACCTACCGGCGCACCAGCACGGGCCCCGAGGGCGAGCTGGTCGAGGTGATCAGTGGGCGGCAGTCGATCGCCGACCTGTGGCGCAGCCTCCAGCTGGGCGCGCGCGGCCAGTTGCGGATACTCGACAAACCGCCCTACATCCGGCGCTCCGACCCCGACCTCGAACTCGCCTCGCTGGCCAGGGGGGTGCGGATGCAGGTGGTCTACGAGAGCCTGGTGCTGCGCGACCCTGGCCGGCTGGCCGAGATCCACCTCTTCACCGAGGCCGGTGAGCAGGCCCGGGTGCTGCCCGAACTCCCGCTCAAACTGGCTCTGGTGGACGACCGTTGGGCGCTGCTGCCGGTCAGCTCGGGCACCGAGGAGCAGAGCGTGCTGCTGGTACGACCCTCCTCCCTGCTGGACGCGCTGACCGGGCTCTTCGAGCTCTACTGGTCGCGGGCGATGCGGATGCCGCCGCCGGACTCCACCGAGACTCCGCGCGACCGGCACCACCAACTGCTCACCCTGCTGGCGGCCGGGTTGACGGACGAGAGCATCGCGCGGCAGATGGGCGTCTCGACCCGCACCGTGCAGCGCTGGGTGCGTGAGCTGATGGACCGCTTCGGCGCCCGCACCCGGTTCCAGGCCGGCATCCAGGCGGCCCGCGCCGACCTGCTCTAGCCGACCCGCTCCAGCCGACCTGCTCCAGCCGACCCGCCCCAGGGCCTGGCCGCTCAGTTCGACACTTGCGCCCGCGCCTGCGCCTGCGCCGGCACCGCGACCGTCAGGCTCACCTCCGCGCCGCGCGGCACCCGCACCCGTGGCCGTCCGGGTGTGCTGCGGTCGATGGTGACCCGGTCCGTCCCGGTCACGGTGATCCGCGCGGTCGGTGGCGCGGCCAGCTCGGTCCAGCCGCCGTCCGCCCGGAAGGCCGCCGTGTAGGAGTCGGCAGCCCAGCTCTCGCCGCTCGGGTGCCCGGCCAGCGCGAGCGCGTACGGGCCGAAGGCGGGGCCGTCGCCGGGGGCGGGCTGCCCGTCCGTCCCCAGCGCGCAGTAGCCGCCCTCGCCCTGGCACCAGTACCACATGGTCCAGCCACTCGCGAAGCCCGTCATCGCCTGGATCTGACGGCGCACCAGCTCGGTGTTGCCCGGGGTGCGCGAGTTCGGCGGCCCCCACTCGCCGACCAGCACCGGCAGCCGGTGGGCCCGCGGGTAGGCGGTGATCGCGGCGGTGTAGGCCTCGATGAAGCCGTCGGCCGGGTCCCAGTCGGCGCCGTCCTCCACGGCGGTGTCGTAGAAGTGCGGCGCGTAGCCGAGCCGGGGCGCGCCCGGGCGCGGGTCGGTGAAGCCGGGCAGCTGGGTGGGGACGCCCTCGCCGACCAGCACGGTCGGCTCGACGAAGAGCCAACTGCGCTGGTCCACCGAGCGGATCGCGCCGATCAGCCGCTGGTACATGGCCGCGAGGCGCCCCTGTTCGAGCTGCGCCGAGGCGGCCGCCAGCACCGCCGGGTCGCTCGGGTCGCCGTTCACCGGTCCGAACGGCTCGTTGAACAGGTCGTAGCCCAGCAGCGAGCGGTGGCCGCGCAGTTCACCCGCCAGGCGGGTGTAGAACTCGGCCTGCCAGCGGCGCAGGTCCGGGTCGTCGTAGAGGTGGCGGAAGGCGGCCTGCACGGCGGGTTGGAAGTAGCCGGCGAACCAGTCGTCCGGGTCGGGGACGAAGGGCAGCCCGTCGTCCCGGGTGGCCCAGGGCGGGATGCCCCGGTCGCCGCCGCCGAAGGCCGGGCCGTAGACGTCCTGGTGGAAGTCGATCACGGCGAGCAGGCCGTCCTGGTCGGCCCAGTCCAGCAGCCTTTGCAGCTTGGCGAGTTCGGCGTCGTCGTAGTGGCCGTGGGCGGGCTCCAGACGGTCCCAGGAGACGGCCACCCGGATCAGCGTGAAGCCGCGGGCGGCGATCGCGCGCAGGTCGGCCGCGGTGGTCTCGTCGTACTTGTCGACGTTGAAGCCGCGGGGCTCGACCACCCGGCCCGCCTGGTCGGTGAAGAGCGTGCGGCCGTCGGGGGCCACGGTGGTACCGGTGGGGAAGTCGGCGGCCGGACGGGCGGGTCGGGCCTGTGCCGGGGGTACGGCGGTGAGCAGCGCGGCAGCGGTCAACAGCAGGGCGGCGGCGGTACGTCGGACGCGCACGGACACCTCGCACGGGCGGCGGTCGGGGGCGAGGGCCGATCGTCGCGGAAGCCGCCGCCGCGCGCAAGGGGTCCGGCGTTACCGCGTTTCGGCGGGCGCGGGCGCGGGAGCGGTGACGGTGGCAGCAGGGGGTGCCGGGGCGGTGGGGGCGGTGGGGGCGGTGCCGGACGGCAGCGGCGCGGCGGGCAGTGGGGCGGCGGCGGCCAACCGGCCCCAGAGCAGATCGGCCAGCGCCTGCACCATCCGGGCCCGCGGGCAGGGCTTGCTCTCCAGCCACCAGTCCCCGGCGGCCAGCACCATGCCGGTGATGCCCCGCCCCCAGGCCTCGGCGAGCAGCGGAGCGTCCGGGCCGAGGTCGACCTGGGCGGTGACCGCCCGGGTGATCTCCTCGGCGATCTGCCGCAGCGCGGGCGCCAGCGCGTTGCCCACCCCGTCGGGGTCGCCCGCCTCCGGGTGGGTGAGCAGCCGGTAGACCTGCGGGCGGGCCTCGATCCCGGCCAGGTAGGTGTCCAGGACGTGCTCCACCCGCTCGCGGCGCTCCAGCGGTTCGGCCAGCGCGGAGCGCACCGCCGCCAGCAGGCCGGAGGTGTGACGCTCCGTCAGGGCTTGGAAGAGGCCGCCGCGATCGCCGAAGTGCCGGTAGAGGATCGGCTTGGTGATGCCGGCCTCGGCGGCGATCGCGTTCATGCTCGCGCCCGGGCCCTCCCGAGTGACCACCCGGTCGGCGGCGTTGAGCAACTGCTCCCTGCGCGGTTCCTCCAGGGCGGTCATGTGGTCCCCTCCGTTCCGCTGTGCCTGGTTGCGTTGACAGCCGTTACCTATCAGTAGCAGACTCCGTCGATGTTACCGCTGGTAACACCCCCGAGCGGCGCGATCTTGATCCTGGAGGACTGCATGAACACCTTCTCGCTGGCGCTCGGCGAGGACCAGCTCGCCGTCCGCGACTGGCTGCACGGCTTCGCCGCGGACGTGATCCGCCCGGCCGCCGCCGAGTGGGACGAGCGCGAGGAGACCCCCTGGCCGATCATCCAGGAGGCCGCCAAGATCGGTATCTACTCGCCGGACTTCTACGCCCAGCAGTACTTCGACCCCTCCGGCGTCGGCATCCCGGTCGCGATGGAGGAGCTGTTCTGGGGCGACGCGGGCATCGGCCTGGCCATCGTCGGCACCACGCTGGCCGCCGTCGCCCTGCTGGCCAACGGCACCGACGAGCAGATCGGCACCTGGGCCCCGCAGATGTTCGGCACCCCCGATGACGTCAAGGTGGCGGCCTTCTGCTCCTCCGAGCCCGACGCCGGCTCCGACGTCTCGGCGCTGCGCACCCGGGCCGTCCACGACCAGGCCACGGACGAGTGGGTGCTGAACGGCACCAAGACCTGGGCCACCAACGGCGGCATAGCGGCCGTGCACGTGGTCGTCGCCACCGTCGAGCCGGAGCTCGGCGCCCGGGGGCAGGCGTCCTTCGTGGTGCCGCCGGGCACCCGGGGTCTCTCCCAGGGGCAGAAGTTCAAGAAGCACGGCATCCGCGCCTCGCACACCGCCGAGGTGGTGCTGGACGGCGTGCGGGTCCCCGGGAACTGCCTGCTGGGCGGAAAGGAGAAGCTCGACGAGCGGCTGGCCCGCGCCCGTGAAGGGGTCCGCAAGTCGGGTCGCAACGCCGCGATGGCCACCTTCGAGGCCTCCCGTCCGGCGGTCGGCGCGCAGGCGATCGGCATCGCCAGGGCCGCCTACGAGGTGGCGCTCGACTACGCCAAGACCCGGGTGCAGTTCGGCCGTCCGATCATCGACAACCAGGGCGTGGCCTTCACCCTGGCCGACATGCGCACCCGGATCGACGCGGCGCGGCTGCTGGTCTGGCGGGCCTCCTGGATGGCCGCCAACCAGCAGCCGTTCACCGCGGCCGAGGGGTCGATGTCCAAGCTCTACGCGGGCGAGACCGCCAAGTGGGTCACCGGGCAGGCGATGCAGCTGCTCGGCGGCAACGGCTTCACCCGGGAGTACCCGGTGGAGCGGATGCACCGCGACAGCGCGATCTACACCATCTTCGAGGGCACCAGCGAGATCCAGCGGCTGGTCATCGCGCGGGCCATCTCCGGGATGCCGATCCGCTGAGCCGGTCCACGCTCGGGCCCCCGCTTGGGCTTGGGCTTGGGCTTAGGGGCAGGCTTGGGCTTGGGGGCGGGCTCAGGCTCAGGCCTGGGCGGACCGGTGCTCGATCATGCTGTCCGGCCCGGGGTAGAGCAGTCCCACGTGACCGTCGGCGAACCTGACCATGTACGGGGGCTCGCCGTCCTGGCCGCGCACCTCGATGATCTCGCCCTGGAGCTCGTCCATGCCGACCGACCGGCTGTGGATGTGGATCTTGTCGCCTACGTCTGCACGCATCTCCGGTGACTCCTTGTTCTGGGGGCCTGTGCCTGCGGGCCTGGGGATTCGGGGGAGCTGTTCCTCGGGTCGAGGACTGCTCCCTGAGGGCATCCCACCAGAGAGTGACCGCAGCCACGCCCTGTGTTACTCCGTCGGGCCCAGCGCCGGGCTCGGGGCCGACCCGGGGCAGGCAGGGCCGACCGGGGTCGGTCGAGGTCGGTAGAGGCCGACTGGGGCCGGTCGAGGTCGGTAGAGGCCGACCGGGGTCGGTCGAGGTCGGCGGGCGGCTGAGGGGGGAGGCGCGGCGAGAGCGGGCTAGAAAGCCGGCTCACGCCGCTCCAGGAACGCCGCCAACCCCTCGCGGACGTCGGGCGCCTGGCGGGAGCGGCGCTCCCAGGGCGCGAGGGCGGCCCGCGCGGCGGCGGGGTCGGGGGCGGCCAGGGCCGCCTTGGCGGCGCCGATGGTCTGCGGCGAGCGCCGGGCCAGCAGCCGGGCGAACTCCACGGCACGCGCGTCCAGCAGCGGCGCCGGGTGCACCTCGTCCAGCAGACCGAACCGCTCGGCCCGCGCAGCGTCCACCAACTCCCCGGAGAAGAGCAGGTACTTGGCCCGGGCCGGCCCGACCAGCGCGGCCAACCGCGCCGTGGGCACCGCCGGGTAGACCACGCCGAGCTTGGCCGGGGTGATCCCCAGCCGTGCGTCGGCGGCGCCGAAGCGCAGGTCGCAGGCGAGCGCCAGCTGGCAGCCGCCGCCCACGCAGGAGCCGTGCACCACGGCCAGCGTCGGGTGCGGGAAGGCGGCCAGCGCCTGCTCCGCCGCGACGTTGTCCGCGTGGTAGGCATCCGCCCGGGCCGGGTCGCCGTACACCTCGGCGAGTTCGGCGATGTCGGCCCCGGCACTGAAGGTGCCCGCGGCGCCGGTGACCAGCAGCGCCCGCACCCCGGGCCGAGCCGCCAACCCGGCCAGCAGCTCCGGCAGCGCCCGCCACATCGCCAGCGTCACGGCGTTGCGGCGCTCGGGACGGTCCAGGAGCAGGACGGCCAGGCCGTCGGCCCCGTCGTGGAAGGCGCGCAGCCCCGGGGCGGGGGAGGGGAGTTCGCCGCGGCCGGTGGTGAGGGTCTGGTCGGTCATGGTGCCCACTCTCGCAGGCGAATCCCGCTGCTCGGGGCAGGGGGCATGGTTGAATGCGCGGGAGACGACCACCGCGCGGGGAGACCAAGGAGTCGACGTGGACCAGGAGCTGCTACCCCGGGACGCCTGGCTCGCCTCGCTGCCGCGGTCCTACACCGCGGCCGGCACCCTGCTGACCGACGAGGCGGGGCGGGTGCTGGTCCTCAAGCCCAACTACCGGCCCGGTTGGCAGTTCGCCGGCGGCACCATCGACGCGGGCGAGGACGCCCTGCAGTGCGCCCGGCGCGAGCTGCTGGAGGAGACCGGCCTGGACCGGGAGATCGGCCGGCTGCTGGTGGTGGGCTGGATCCACCCCTCCGAGCAACTGAACCATCCTTCGGTGCACTTCATGTTCGACGCGGGCACCGTGCCGGTGGACACCGCGATCGTGCTGCAGGAGAGCGAGTTGGAGGAGTACCGGTGGGTGGCGCCGGAGCAGGCCTACGAGCTGCTCGGGGAGGCCCGCGCACCGCGGCTGCGCGCGGCACTGGCGGCGCGGGCCGATGGCGTGGTCCGGATCGTGGCGGGCACCGTCTCGGGGATCTGAGCCGGTGATCGCTCGCTGGTGGGTCGTTGGTGGTCGCTGGTGGTCGCTGGTGGTCGTTGATGGTTGCTGGTGGGTCGTTGGCCGGTCGCTGGTGGGAGTTCATCGGGAGCTGACCGAGATCCGGTAGGGAGCCGGTCGGTGCCTGGTCGGGCGGGGACGTGACGGAAGCGGAGTGGACGGGGTGGACGAGGTGGCAGGGGTGACAGGAGGCCGGGGCGATGGCCAGGCCGACGGTCGGGTCGAGGTCCACTGGGTGGCGGTGACACCGGACAACGCGGCCGCGGCCGAGGCCGAGGCCGCGCGTGGGGTCCTCGACGCGGAGGAGCTGCGGCGTGCCGCGGTCTTCCGGCGGGCCGAGGACCGGGCGCTCTACCAGGTCGCCCACGTGGCGCTGCGGCGGCTGCTGGGCCAGCGGCTGGACCGGGCGCCGGGCTCGGTGACCTTCCGGCGGGCCGCCTGCCCGGGCTGCGGGGAGCCGCACGGCCGACCCGAGCAGGCCGACGCCCCCGGCCTCGAATTCTCGCTCTCGCACGCCAGCGGGCTGGCGTTGATCGCGCTGGCGGCCGACCCGGTCGGCGCCGACGTCGAGCTGGCCGGCGCCTTCGAGCAGGGGGCCGCCGCGGACGTGGTCACCCAGCTGCACCCGGTCGAGCGGGCCGAACTGGCCGCGCTGGCCGAGCGGGCGCCGGACCGCTGGGCCGCCGGGGCACTGCGCTGCTGGGTGCGCAAGGAGGCCTACCTCAAGGGCACCGGGATGGGGCTCGGCCAGGGCGCGGACCAGGACTACGTGGGTCTGGGGCCCGGGTTCGGCACCGGGCCGGCCGCTTCGGCGCGGCCGCCGGCGGGCTGGGAGCTGCGGGCGATCGAGGTCCCGCCGGGGTTCGACGCGGCGATCGCGCTGCGACTGCGGCCCGGCTCGGCCGGCGAGGCGGTCCGGGTGCGGACGGCGGAGCTGCGGCTGGCGTAGCGGCCGGGGGCTGCGCGGTCGGCTCCCGCTCCTCCACGGCTACGGGCCCGCCGGGACCACGGTCGCGGCCACCTGAGCGAGGCGCGCTGCTGCCCGGCGAGGAGCCCGCAGCCGGGCCGGCCCTGGCAGCCTGGGCCAGGCCGAGGAGCGGCCCGAGGAAGCAGCCCGAGGAGCCGGGGCGTCCGGGCACGGGCGGCCGGGCCCGGACGGAGGGCGGGGAGGGGCCGGTGGCCGAGAGGGCCTGAGCCGACCTGGGCATCGTCCGATCGCGCGGACGGCCGTCATCGCCCTCCGCCCAGGCCCCTCGTTCCCGGCCCCGTCCCTGTCCCTGTCCCCGTCCTACGTCAGCAGCTCCCCAGGGCCGACCGGTGGCCCGGTTCGGTCCGGTCCGGCCCTGCCCGGTCCTGCTCGGCTCGGGGAGCCCCGGCTTCGGACCACCCGCCCTGGCGCGAGCGGGTGGCGCGGTGATCAGGCCGTCGAGGCGCAGTCGCGGCAGATGGGCTGCCCCTTCTTGTCCTCGCCGGCGAGCTGCGTGCGGTGGTGGACCAGGAAGCAGGTCATGCAGGTGAACTCGTCCTGCTGGAGCGGGACGACCCGCACGGTGAGTTCCTCGCCCGACAGGTCGGCGCCGGGGAGCTCGATGCCCTCGACAGCCTCGGCGTCGAGGTCGACCGCGGAGCCCGTCTTGTCGTCGCGGCGGCTCTTCAGCTCCTCGATGCTCTCGTCGTTCGACTCGTCATTGGTATTGCGCGGTGCGTCGTAGTCAGTTGCCATGGCGGTGCCTTTCGTCAGGGGTGGTCGCGGCGTGGATCTGCGTCAGCTTGCCTCGTCGGCTCAGTGTCGGCACCGCGCGGGGGTCTGCTCGGATGACGCGGCCGCTCCGTCGCGCCACGACGCCGCCGGCCACGACCAGCCGCCGTCTCGCGGACGCCCTCGATTCACTCTGATAGGGCGTGTGATGGTTTTTCCCCACGTCATGGCGGACGGCGGCCGCTGCTTCCTCAAGCCGACCAGTCTACCGGGCCGCCCGCGGCAGCGGGGGAGCCGACGCCCCCCGGCTCGCGGTGGTGCTTCGCGGCCCGCGGCCGGCTGCGTGCGGTCCACGGTTCGCGGGCCGTGGCTCTCGGGCTGACACCGCCTCACAGTCCGGAGCGCCACTCGTGCGGCGCCGTCGCCAGGGCTGATCGGGGGCTCAGGCGAAGCGCGAGCTGCGCACCGGACCCGAGGAACGGATCCGATCCCGCGGGCCGCTCGCCCACAGCCCGGCGGCGCGGGCGGCGAAGGCGGCCAGTGCCTCGTCGGAGTCGGCCGGGGTCTGACCGTCGCCCTCCTGCGGGACCGGGGCGGCGGCCAGGATCGCCTCGGCGAGCTCTTCGGCCGAGCGCTCGTCAGGCTCCGACTGCTCGGCCCCACCCTCCTCGGTGAACCGTAGGCCCTGCTGCCAGGGGGCGCTCACACTCTGCACCAGCAGGGTGCAGACATCGGCCGTCACGCCAGGAGTGTCGGTCCAGCAGCTGGCGTGCTCGAAGAGCAGCTCGCCTGCCGCCCGCTCGCGCAGCGCGGTCACCGCGGCGGGATCGCAGTCGTTCAGGTCGTACGCGACCACCAGCGCGTCCGCGGTGCCCGGCTGGTACGGAGCGGCCGGGACGCCGAGCAGGCGGGCCGCTGCCAGGCCGAGCGCCCGGCTGCCCCGGTCCGGCAGCAGGCCGACGGACGCGGGCTTGCGACCGCCGGCCTCCAGCACCGTCCGCAGCCGCTCCAGACCGTGCCGGCAGGAGTCGAAGCCGTCCTGCAGGTAGGCCCAGCGGCCGGTCATGCCCTGGTCGAAGCCGTACGGTGAGAGCGTGGTGAGCAGTCCGCCGGTCAGTGCGTAGTGCCAGCCACGCAGGTCCTGGTCCCCTGCCGGGGGCAGGGCCGCGGCACGTTCGAGCATCCGACCGACCCGTTGGCCGGGCCCCACCCAGACTCCCTCGGGCGCCGAAAGGGCATCGAACACCCGCTGGGCGATGGCTGTCTCACCGCTCATCAGCGCGTTGTAGACCATCAGGTAGCGGTCCGGCCAGTCGCCGAGCAGGGCATCGTGCTCGCGCAGCACGGCCAGGGCCTCCGTGTGCCGCCCGCCACGCTCCAGGGACGTCACCAGCTCCAGCAGCACCTGGCGAGAGGTGAGTTCCGGGTCGAGCCGCTGCTTGGGCTTGCGGCGGAACAGGCCGGTGCGCTCCGGTGCGGGCGGCGCGGGTGCGGGCGGCACCAGAGTCAGCCGTAGTGCCTCCCGCAGGGCGGGAACGGCCAGCGCCGGGATGCCGCGTCCGACACAGGCGTAGCCGTACCGGTAGAGCCGGTCGGCCTCGCCTGGTCGGCCCGCCAGCGCTGTCGACGCCTCGGCGAGGTCCGTGAAACCGGCACCTCCGGCCAACTTGGCCACCAGCGGCGCGATCTCGGCGGGCGTGAGCTCGTCGGCGGCGAGCCGCAGCGTCCGCATCGACCCTTGCGGGTCGCCGGACTCGAAGAGCTCCCAGGCGTTGGACAGTTCGGCGGTCATGTGTCTCCGGTGGTCGGGGGTGCCAGGTCCCCAGGATGATCGCCGGTGGCCCGGCATCCGGGCAAACCGGTTTCAGCCGCCCGCCCGGGCGAGGGCTCCAGCACGGCACCGCCCGCCCGCTCAGCCCCCTGTCACCGGTTGCCGCTCCTTCGCCTGCTGGCGCCGCGCGTAGGCACGGGCGGCGCGGACCCGGTCGCCGCAGCGGGTGGAGCACCAGTGGCGGGCGGCGTGGGTGCGGACGAGGTAGCGGGTGCACGGGCTGCCGCCGCAGGAGGCGAGGCGTTCGGCGTCGGGGCCGGTGAGGAGTTCGGCGGCGTCGGCGGCGATGACGGCCATCGCGTGCTCGGCGACCCGGTCGGCGGGGTGGACGGGGGCGCGGTGCAGGCCCTGGGTGGAGTCCCAGTGCAGCAGGGCGGCCGAGGGCGCGGTGGTGAGCGCGGTGTTCACGGCGCACAGGGACTCCGGTGGGGCCGGGGTGCCGGTGGTGCGGGAGGCGAGCAGCGCCCGCAGGTGGGCGCGCAGCTCGCGCAGTCGGCCGGCGCAGAACTCGTAGAGGACGGCGTCGGCCGGCGCGAGGTCGTGCTCGACCAGCCAGCGCGTGCATGCGGAGGGGGTGTCGAGCAGGTCGAGCGGCCCGGCGGGCAGTACCAGGTCGCTGTTGGCGAAGTCGAGCGCGACGTGCTCGTCCGCGCCCGGCGCGGGAGGCAGCGGGGCGCGGGTGGGGGTCACAGTCTCCGTCATGCCTCTCATGTTAAACCTTGCGCTTCTCCGTGAGGGCGGGCTAGGTTTCTCTCACGGCAAAACAACGACTTTCTCGTGAGGAACTGACATGGCGAACGACCTGACCCCCGAGCAGACCCCCATCCGCGTCTTCGGCGGCCCGACCGCCCTCATCGAGTTCGGCGGCCTGCGCTTCCTCACCGACCCCACCTTCGACGTGCCTGGCGACTATCAGCGCGATGGCGCCACCATCCTGACCAAGACCGCCCCCGCCGCGATCTCCCCCGCCGAGCTCGGCCCGGTCGACGCGGTCCTGCTCTCGCACGACGAGCACCCCGACAACCTGGACAGGTCGGGCCGCGCGCTGCTCGCCGACGTCCCGCTCGTGCTCACCACCACTGGCGGCGCCGACCGCCTCGGCGGCACCGCGCAAGGGCTCGCCCCGTGGGCGTCCGTCGAGCTGACCCGGCCGGACGGCGGCACCGTGACCGTCACCGCCGCCCCGGCCCTGCACGGGCCCGACGGCTGCGAGCCGGTGACCGGCCAGGTGATCGGCTTCCTGCTGACCGCCGCCGACCTGCCGACCGTCTACATCAGCGGCGACAACGCGTCACTCGAACTGGTCAAGGAGATCGCCGAACGCTTCGGCCCGATCGACACCGCCGTCCTCTTCGCCGGTGGCGCCCGAACCCCCCTCTTCGACGGCGCGCTGCTCACCCTGGACAGCGCCCAGGCCGCCGAAGCCGCCGCCGTCCTCGACGCCCGCCGGGTGGTGCCCGCCCACTTCGACAGCTGGGCCCACTTCACCGAGGGCCGCGAGGCCCTGCTGGCCGCCTTCGCCGCGGCCGGGCTCGCTGGGCGGCTGCAGCTGAGCTGAGCTGAGCTGGGCTGATCGAGCAGCAAGTGGTGCGCGAGTCATGGTGATCTGACGGTCAATCAGGTCGGGGCGATGCTGCGCTGCTCCGCGTGCTGTCGTGCTGGGCCGGGCTGGGTCGGGCGGGGCGAGGCCGTGCTGGGCCGTGCTGGGCCGGGCTGGGCGGATCCGTGAGGGCGCGATTCGAGTCCGGGCCTCGACGGTGTCGGGGGGTGGCTTGGCGGTGCTGCGTTCGCCGCCTCACCTGGCTCGCAAGCGAAGACGGCGGCGCTGTCACCTCGGGCAGCGTCCGGAAGTCGGCTTGGCTCGCCGAAGCGGTGACGCTGGGCACCAAGTGCGCACGGCGCGAGCCGGCCGGACGGCGGGCGGGGGCGGGCTGCCCGGCCTTCGGACAGGCGGCTGCGGCTTCGTGCGACTTCCACTGCCCTGAGCTGCGAAAGCGCCCCGCTGATCCGGCTCGGATCGGCGGGGCGCGGCTGTGCCCCCGGCAGGACTCGAACCTGCGGCCAAGTGCTTAGAAGGCACCTGCTCTTTCCGCTGAGCTACGGGGGCGGGGCGGGAGTTGGGCCCGAGTGGGGGCTGGTGGCTTATCCCTGGGTGGGGGTGGTCCTTGTCCTGCCGGGGACAGGATAAGGGGGTATGGACGCCTTGCTCGGCTTTCCACCGGTGGAGCTGGTGTGTCGGCCTCGCCAGAGCGGTCTGATAATCGCAGGTGGACGAGCGGGGTGCAGCATTGCGGGGTGCCTTGCTGCCGGACGTTGTGCAGTCGTTACGGCGATGTCTCCTCACCCGTTATGGACTTGCCGTGCTGGTAGCAGGGTGTGTTGGGAACGTGACGGTTGGGCGAGGGCCGGGCGCGGGCGGGATTTCGGTTCGTCCGGTCGGATGACGTGGACAGAGCGCCCTTGGAGCCACTCGTTCAGGGGGTGGGGGCGGGGCAGTGGGGGTCATCTTGTCATGCACGCAGAATGCCGTGATTGTCAGCCATGAGAATGGTATTGCCAAAGGATGGCAAAGCTGTCCACAGGTGCTGGTTATCCACAGAAATAAAAGATCCTGATCCTGTGCTCGTCGAACCGGACATCATCAGCAGCAGTCGGAGGTTTCTCCGGAGGACGGAGAAACACGAGAAATGCGGAGGGCTGCTGTGAACGAGACTCTGGTGACGATGATCGGAAATGTCGCCTCGGCGGTTAGCTACGGACAGACCGCTGCGGGAGTGCCGACGGCCAACTTCCGGCTCGCGGCGACCGAGCGGCGCTACGACCGGGCGCGCAGCGAGTGGGTCGACGGTGACACCAACTGGGTCACGGTGACGGTGTGGCGCGGGCTGGCCACGAATGTGGTGAGTTCGCTCGGCAAGGGTGATCCGGTGCTGGTCTGCGGGCGGTTGCGGATCAGGGAGTGGGAGGAGGAGGGCAGGCGTCGCAACGCGGTGGAGATCGACGCCCGCTCGGTGGGGCACGATCTCGGCCGTGGCACCTCAGCGTTTCGGTGGGCGGTGCGCGGTCGCTCCGAGGTGGTGCCGGCGCAGCCGGTGGGCGGGACCGCGGGCGAGGCGGTGCCGGAGTGGATCACGGCGGCGATCCGTGAATACCGGGCCACGCAGGCGGAGCGGGCAGAGCGGGCGGCGCAGGGGGCACGGTCGGGTGAAGCGGATGGGGCCGGTGGCGATGCCAACGCGGGCGTAGGGGTGGGTGTCGCGGTGAGCGCCGAGCCGTGTGCGAACGGCCGTGCTGTTGCGGGTGAGTTGGCGGTGGTCGCAGGGTCCACCGAGTCTTCTGGGGCGCGTGAGGTGCGTGGCGCCGACGGCGAAGAGGGCGAAGAGGGCGAAGAGGGTGCCTCCGGTTCCCCGGCGGGGCGTGCTGCGCGGGCGTCTCGAGCCACGCAGGGTGCGGCGTCGTCGCGGCCGCCGAGGGCGGGGCGCGGGGCCGGCCGGGCGCCGGAGGGGCAGGGGCGTCGGCTCGGGTCGGAGGGTGGGGTGGTCGCTGTCTGAACGGCTGCGGTCTGAACGGCTGCGGTCTGAACGCCCGCGACGTGAAGGGCCACGGTGTGAACGGCCGCGATGCCAACGGCCGTGATGTCAGAAGCAGCGGTGTGAGCGGCTGTGATCCGAGCGGCTGTGATGTGAGCGGCGTGGTGCCGGCGGGTCGAGCGCGCGGCAGTGGGCAGCGCGGTGGGCGCGGCCCTGTCCGATGGTGGCCTGCCTGGTGGCGGTTCGGCGGCCGGCGGTGCGCGGGCTGAGCCGATACATCGAGGGCGGGCGGGGAAAGAAGCGGTGGTCGGCGCCATGCCGGTCAGCGGTCATAAGGAGCCCGGCTCTTGAGCGTTAGTTGAGCTTTCAGCGACACTTCTCGTCGCAGACCGTGCAATGGGCGGTGGGGGAAGGTCAGAGAGTCGATAAAGTGACGAATATCTGGCGCTCCGTCAGGTGGACGCGCGAGCAACCTGTTTGATAACAATTCCGATACAGAAGTCGCATCGTTAGACATTCAGGTTTGCTTGTCGGTGGTTCTCAATATGATGCGTCTGGTTCATACAAGTGCGGCAGCGCCAGAAGCGCGGCATTGCACGGCGGGCCGTCATGGGCGCGGCCCTGCCCGGAGGGGTCATTCATGTACCACATGCAACGGCGGGGGATCTCCCGCATAACCTCTGTCATGCTCGCGTCGAGCATGATGGTCGGTGGCGGGCTCGCGATCGCGAGTGCGGCTGTCGCGGACAGTGGCACCGGCGGTTCCGGAGCGGTCGCGACGCTCCAGGACGGCCTGAAGTCCGGTGGTCAGATCACGATCAACGACGGCAGCTGGAACGCCGGCGGCGGCCTGATCGTCCTCAAGGCGGCCGACGGCACCGAGTTCGACACCTACTGCATCGATCTCCACAACGAGACCCAGACCGGCGCGAAGTACCAGGAGAGCGACTGGTCGGGTATCTCGCTCGCGACCAACCCGGACGCCGGCAAGATCAACTGGATCCTGCAGAACTCCTACCCGCAGGTGAGCGACCTGACCGCCCTGAGCAAGGACATCAAGGGTGCTCCGCTCACGGCGGACGAGGCGGCGGCCGGTACCCAGGCGGCGATCTGGACCTACTCCGACCACGTGAAGGCGGTTCCGGTCGATTCCACGGCCGCGGCGCTGGCCACGTACCTCATCGCCAACGCGACGGACGTGAAGCAGCCGACCCAGTCGGTGACCCCGACCCTGACCCTGACCGCGCCCGGTGCCGCCGGCGCCCCCGGTGCGCCGCTCGGGCCGATCACGATCGCGACCACGGGTGCCGCCGTCACCGCTCAGCTCGATGAGATCTCCAGCAAGGCCGGTGTGGTCTTCACGGACGCCACCGGCACCGTCGTCCTGTCCGACAAGAGCGGCAAGCTGATCAAGCCCGCGAAGGACGGCGACAAGCTTTACGTGAAGGCTCCGGCCGGCGCGAGTGCCGGGTCGGCGACCATCTCCGCCAGCACCTCGGTCGAGGTGCAGGTCGGTCGGGCGTTCCGCAGCCTCAACTACACGCCGACTGACCACAGCCAGTCCCTGATCCTGGCGGGCAGCCAGACCAACACGGTCAAGGCCACTGCCACTGTCAGCTGGACCGTGGCCACCACGTCCTCGTCCCCGAGCCCCTCGGCCACGCCGTCCGGCTCGGCCACCCCCAGCACCACCCCCAGCACCACTCCCAGCAAGAGTGTTTCGCCGAGCACCTCCGCCGCTGCCCCGGTGCCGAGTGCTTCGAGCAGCCCGAGCAGCACGGGAGGCAAGAGCCTGGCCTTCACCGGTGGTGGCGGGTCCACTCCGTTGATCGCGAGTGTCGCCGGTGCGCTGGTGCTGCTCGGCGGTGGCGCGGTGTTCATGATGCGCCGCCGCGGTCGGCACAGCCGCACCACTGCCTGAGGCAGTAGGTAGGTAGTTAGGTAGGCAGTAGGGAGGGCGGCCGCGGTTCGGCGTCGGGCACTTGAGGTCCGAAGCCGAGGCGCGGCCGCCGATACCTGACAGACGCCAGTGGCCTGGTCCCTTCGCGGGGCCAGGCCACTGGCGTCCGTCGGTCTGCCGCCCCCGCCCCGGCTGCTCCCGCCCGTCGCGCCCCCGGCTGCGGGTTCGGGGTGGGACGTCCGGTGCGGCACAATGGAAAGCTGACAGCCTGAAACACTCCTCGACGACGCCGGAGCGATCTCACGTGGCGGAATACATCTACACCATGCGCAAGGTGCGCAAGGCGCACGGCGACAAGGTCATCCTTGACGACGTGACGCTCAGCTTCCTCCCCGGGGCGAAGATCGGTGTCGTGGGCCCCAACGGCGCCGGTAAGTCCACGGTGCTGAAGATGATGGCCGGACTGGAGCAGCCGTCCAACGGTGACGCCTTCCTGTCGCCGGGCTTCACCGTCGGCATGCTGCTGCAGGAGCCGCCGCTGGACGAGTCCAAGACGGTCCTGGAGAACGTCCAGGACGGTGTCAAGGAGATCAAGGGCAAGCTCGACCGGTTCAACGAGATCGCCGAGCTGATGGCGACCGACTACTCGGACGCGCTGCTGGACGAGATGGGCAAGCTCCAGGAGGAGCTCGACCACTCCAATGCCTGGGACCTCGAAGCCCAGCTGGAGCAGGCCATGGACGCGCTGGGCTGCCCGCCCGGTGACTGGCCGGTCACCAGCCTCTCCGGTGGTGAGCGCCGCCGCGTCGCGCTCTGCAAGCTGCTGCTCGAGGCGCCCGACCTGCTCCTCCTCGACGAGCCCACCAACCACCTGGACGCCGAGTCGGTGAACTGGCTGGAGCAGCACCTGGCCAAGTACGCCGGCACCGTCGTCGCGGTCACCCACGACCGGTACTTCCTCGACCACGTCGCCCAGTGGATCCTTGAGCTGGACCGCGGCCGCGCCTACCCGTACGAGGGCAACTACTCCACCTACCTCGAGACCAAGCAGACCCGTCTCAAGGTCGAGGGCCAGAAGGACGCCAAGCGCGCCAAGCGGCTCAAGGAAGAGCTGGAGTGGGTCCGCTCCAACGCCAAGGGTCGCCAGGTCAAGTCCAAGGCCCGGCTCGCCCGGTACGAGGAGATGGCGGCCGAGGCCGACAAGATGCGGAAGCTGGACTTCGAGGAGATCCAGATCCCGCCGGGACCGCGCCTGGGCAGCGTCGTGGTCGAGGTGGACAGCCTCTCCAAGGCCTTCGGCGAGAAGGTCCTGATCGACGGCCTCAGCTTCACCCTGCCGCGCAACGGCATCGTCGGCGTGATCGGCCCCAACGGCGCCGGCAAGACCACGCTCTTCAAGATGCTGCAGGGCCTGGAGACCCCGGACTCCGGCCAGGTCAAGGTCGGTGAGACCGTCAAGATCAGCTACGTCGACCAGGGCCGGTCCAACATCGACCCGAAGAAGACCCTGTGGGAGGTCGTCTCCGACGGCCTCGACTGGATCAACGTCGGCCAGGTCGAGATGCCCTCCCGCGCCTACGTCTCGGCCTTCGGTTTCAAGGGCCCGGACCAGCAGAAGCCGGCCGGTGTGCTCTCCGGTGGTGAGCGCAACCGCCTGAACCTCGCGCTCACCCTGAAGCAGGGCGGCAACCTGCTGCTCCTCGACGAGCCGACCAACGACCTCGACGTCGAGACCCTCTCCTCGCTGGAGAACGCGCTGCTGGAGTTCCCGGGCTGCGCCGTGGTCATCTCGCACGACCGCTGGTTCCTGGACCGGGTGACCACCCACATCCTCGCCTACGAGGGCGAGAGCAGGTGGTTCTGGTTCGAGGGCAACTTCGAGTCCTACGAGAAGAACAAGATCGAGCGTCTGGGTGCCGATGCGGCCCGTCCGCACCGGGCGACCTACAAGAAGCTGACCCGCGGCTGACCTTCGGTCAGCGGTGATGCGGTAGCGGCCCGGTCGGGTACCCCTGCGGTGCCCGGCCGGGCCGATCGAGTGAGTGGAAGAAGGAGAGACGTTCGTGGCGCGCCACATCTACGCCTGCCCGTTGCGGTGGTCCGACATGGACGCCTTCGGCCATGTGAACAACGTGGTCTTCCTGCGCTACCTGGAGGAGGCCCGGATCGACTTCATGTTCACCCAGGCCGCCGAGGCCGGGGCGGGCGAGTTCGCGGGCGGCTCGGTGGTGGCGCGGCACGAGATCGACTACAAGCTGCCGCTGGTGCACCGTCCGACGCCGGTGACCATCGAGACCTGGGTGACCAGGATCGGCGGGGCCTCGCTCACCGTCCGCTACGAGGTGAAGGACATCGCCGAGGACGGCACCGAGACGGTCTACGTCCGGGCTTCCACGGTCGTGGTCCCGTACGACCTGAAGAACGCCCGTCCGCGCCGGATCAGCCCGGTGGAGCGGGAGTTCCTCAGCCGCTTCATGGACGAGCCGGACGAGGTGGACCAGGTGGCGGCGAGGAGCGAGCGGGGCGACAAGGTGCCCGCGGCCGCCTGACCGACGCCGAGACGTACCCGGACCGGACGAAACGAAGTGTGAGCGCTCCCGTGATCAGTACCGCCAGGCTCGTCCTCGCCGATCCCCGTGAGGCGGCCGACCTCGGCGCGTTCCTGGGGCGGCTGCTGCGGTTCGACCGCGCGGCCGCGGTCCGCCTGCAGACGCTCGCCGGTGAGGTCGGCGCCGACCAGGAGGCCGGAGCCGGTGTGCTGGCCGTCTACGGACGCCTGCCGCTCGGCAGCACCGGTGTGCTCGCGCTCCGCACCGCCCGGCTCGCCTCCGACGCCAAGGCTCAGGCCGGTGCCGGTGCCGTCATCGGTACTGGCGTGCTGCTCGACCTGACGCTCTCGGCGGGCCAGTTGCTGGAGGGCGTGGACGAGGAGCGGGGCGCGCTCGCCGTGCCGCCACCGGTGACCGGGCCTGCCTGGGCGGGCCTGCTGCCGCCGCGTGGTGGCTGGCAGCCGCTGGGCGTGATCGGCGCCGAGCGGGTGCTCCCGCAGCTGCTGGCCGCGGTGGGCGAGTTCAAGGAGCGCACGGCCCAGGTGCCGGAGCAGCATCGGACCCGCGCGGTGCTGGACGGCATCGCCGACGAGATCTGGTCCCGACCGCTCACCGCGCTCCCGGCGCTGCCGCTGCGTGCCGCCCACGCGGCCTACCGGATCGGCTTCCTGCAGCCGGGCGCACGGCTGAGCGCGCACCGCGCGGGCGGCTGGCTGCGGCTGACCGCCCCGCACGGCACGGTCGCGCTGCGCGCCGCCGACGCGCCGGGCGCCGGCCTCGGGCTGACCCCGCTCGGCTGACCCCGTTCAGCTGACTTGCCGCGGGCCCGCCCCGCGCCGCGTCCCCCGCGCCCCGCTCCCAGCCGGCCCGGGGTCAGTCGGCCTGCCCGGCACGGTCGTCCGGGTGGAGCGCGATGTGGTCGGCGGCCAGCTCGACCGCGACCCGGTGCTCCATGCCCAGCGCGGCCAGGAACTCGCGCGGCAGTTGCACCCGTCCGGTGCGGTCCAGCATCACGTACTCCCGCTCGCTGACCGTCTCCTGCCCCTGCTCGTCGGTACTCGTCTGCCGCAGCACCTCGGAGCTGGTCCGGCCGTCCCGGATCGCCACCGTGCGGCGGACCTCGCCGGCCACCATCGGGTCGTGCGTCACGATCACCACGGTGGCGCCCAGCTCGCGGTTGACGGTGCGGAAGGCCTCGAAGATCCCGGCGGCGGTCTCCGAGTCCAGCTCGCCGGTCGGCTCGTCGGCCAGCACCACCGAGGGGTTGTTGGCCATGGCGACGGCGATCGCCACCCGCTGCTGCTCGCCGCCGGAGAGCTGGGCGGGCCGGCGGTCGGCCAGGTGGCCGATGCCGATCGCCTCCAGCAGCTCCGCCGCGCGGGCGGCTCGGCGCCGGGCCAGACCGGGTGCCCAGCGGGTGCCGTTCAACTGCATGGGGAGCGCGACGTTCTGCGCGGCGGTCAGGAACGGCATCAGGTTGCGCGCGGTCTGCTGCCAGATGAAGCCGACCACCTCGCGGCGGTAGCGCAGCCGCTCCTTGGCCGTCATGGTCAGCAGGTCGGCACCGGCCACGGTGGCAGAGCCGGCCGAGGGCACGTCGAGACCGGCCAGGATGTTGAGCAGGGTGGACTTGCCGCTGCCGGAGGACCCGACCAGGGCGACCAGGTCGCCCTTGCGGACCAGCAGGTCCAGGCCCTGCAGCGCCTGCACCTCGACCCGGTCGGCGGTGAAGATGCGGACCAGGCGGTCGCAGGCGATCACCGAGTCGTGCCCGTAGGCGGGTTGCCGCTCGGCGGTCCGGACCCGCTGCTGCAGCTCCTCGAAGCTCACCTCAGCCTCACTGCTCACCGCGGCCTCACCGCTCACCTCAGCCTCACTGCTCACCGCGGTCCCACCGCTCACCTCAGCCCCACCGCTCACCGCTGGTCACCCGCTCTCAACTCGGTATTGATCTGCCGCCGCCCGGCGAGCAGCGTCTCCGCGACCACCACCGCGCAGGACAGCGCCGCCAGGAGCAGCGCCTGCACGGCCACCGCACCCGGCGCGATGCGCAGGCCGCCGGGCACGACGGCGCCGGCCATGGCCGACAGGTTGACCGCCGAGCCCAGCAGCGGCACGGCCAGGAGGGACAGGCCCGCCCCGGCCACCGCCGCCACCAGGGCCGGCGGCAGCGCCTCGATCAGGATGAGTGTCAGCCCCTGGCGCGGCCGCAGGCCCATGGTGCGCAACCGGGCCAGCAGCGCCGCGCGTTCGGGCGCGGCCCGCAGCAGGCTGAGCAGCAGCGAGAGCGCGCTGTACCCGGCGGCGGCAAGGATCGAGCTCCAGAACAGCCGCTCGGTCGACCGCTGCAGCGGCGCACCACCCAGCCGCTGGACGTAGTCGCCCTCGGTGGCGATGGTGTACCGCAGATCGACCCGGTCCTCGCCGGCGCCCGGTGCCGCGGGCAGCTCCTTGGCCAGCAGGCCGCGCAGCGCGGCGCTGCTGATCCCGCTGCCCGCGCCGAACCACTCGGTGGGCGCCGCCAGCAGCGGCCCGGCCTTGGGCAGCTGGCGGCCGACCGCCGCGGCGGAGACGATGACCACCGGACGCTCGGCCGGGTCCGGCATGGCGGCGGTGCGGTGCACCGAGCCCGCCTGCTTGATCCGCAGGTTGCCGTAGCTGGCCGGCAGCTGGATGAAGGACTCCTGGGCGCCGACCTGGGCCGCGACGTTGTCGCTGATCAGCGCGGGGACCGGGTCGCTCGGCGCGTCGTTGGAGCCGTCCAGCACGGCCGGGTCGAACTGGCCGTACCCGAGGTACTGCGCCAGCGCGGCGTAGCCCCGCGGATCCACGATGACCAGCACGGCCCCGGCCATCGAGTCGCCGCCGGCGGTGTCCAGCGCGGCGTCCCCGTCGACCACCACGGAGGTGCCGGTCCGCAGCCCGGGCAGCTGGGCGGCGGCCGCCGGGAAGGCGGCCGGCAGCGTGTCGTCCTGGTTCGCCATCACCCGGGCGTCGCCGCCGACGAGTTGGCGGACCGCCAGCTGCCGCGCGGAGCCGGCGGAGTCCAGCATGGTGACACCGAAGCCCGCCGTGGCGACCGCGAGCATGAGCGCCATCAACGGCAGCACCGTGGGTGCCTGCCGCAGCCGCGAACCGGCCGGACCGGACGAACCGGCCGAGCCACCGCCGCGGGTGGACCTGGCCAGCCCGAGGAACCCGATCGCCCCGGGCCGCCGGGCCGCCCAGTGGGCTCCGGGTGCCAGCAGCAGCGGGAAAAGCCGGGCCAGCAGCACCGCGCCCGCCACCGCCAGCAGCACCGGCGCGCCGCTCAGCAGCAGGTCCACCGAACTGCCCTGCGGGGTCACCCCGCGCCGTCGCGCCGCCAGCACGGCCGCGGCGGCCAGTGCCAGCGCCGCCAGTTCGGCCACCGCCCGGCGCGGCTCGCCGAGCAGCCGGGCGAACCGGGCCCGCCTGGCCGGAGCGGGGCCGCCGCGCCCGGGCCCGCGCGGCCCGGTGGCGCGCAGCATCGCCACCGCCCGCACCGGGAACGGCAGCAGTCCCACCAGCCCGGTCAGCACACCGAGCAGCACCGCGGCCGTCCACCGGGGTGCGGGCAGCAGGAGCAGCGCCAGCGCGGTGCCCAACAGGGCGGCGGGCAGCACCAGTACGGCGGTCTCGGCCAGCAGCCGGCCGCCGATCGCCCGCAGCGAGCCGCCGCGGGCGCGCAGCAGGCTCAGCTCGGCACCGCGGCGGTCCACCGCGAGCCCGGCGGCCAGCAGCAGCACCACGATGGCGACCGCGCCCGCGCCGAGCGGGCCGATCGCGCTGAGCGGGGCGACCGCGGCGCGCTGCTGCTGGGCCTGGTCCAGCAGGGAGGGCAGCATCGACTCGGCCCGCAGGCCGGGGATGCCGCTGTTGGTGGCGAGGTCCGCGGCCAGCGGTCCGTCCAGGATCGAGCTGACCAGGTGCTGCGCCTGGCCGAGCTGGTAGGCGTGCAGGTGGTGCGGGTCGATCGGGAGCTGCCAGAAGAGCTCCCCCTGGCCGCCCCAGAGCGGCAGCTGGTCCAGTTGTCCAGGACCGACCAGCGCGTTGGCCTCCCAGTACTGGGCGGGTGGCGAGGCCTGGGTGAACGGGGTGGATTCGAGGCAGGGGCCGGTCAGGCACGGGGTGGCGGACCAGAACGCCTCGTTCGGGGCGTTCGGCTGGAAGATCCCGGTGACCACCGCCTGGAAGAGCTTCGGCCGGCCCTTCAGGTTGGTGTCCAGGACCGCGCCCACTCCCACGCCGAGCAGGTCCGCGGTCGGCTTGGCGAGGGCGACCTCGAAGACGCGGGCGCCGCCGGGCCCCGGGGTGACCGCGTCGGGCAGGTGGCCGGCCAGCAGCCGCAGGTGCGGATCCTGGTCGTGCAGGGTGATCAGGTTCATCACGGGCGGCAGGCCGTCGGGGGCAGGCAGGCCGGGCGTGGTGAGGCCGCGGGAGTACTTGGTGCGGGCGCCGTAGGTCTGCTCGGTGAGGGAGGGGGCCAGCGGCTGGGTGACCTCACCCCGGAGCAGCTGGGCGACCTGGTCGGAGATGGCCTGGCTGTACCCGGCCGGGCTGCCGCTGCTCGGGGCATCGACGTCCGGGCCGTCGGCGGTCGGCTGTGCGGCGCTGGTGGTCGTGGCGGTCAGGCTGCGGCTTCCCGGTGTGGCAGCGGAGAGCAGCTTCGCCACCGCCTGGTCGCCGTCCCGGTCCAGGACCCGCGGCAGCGCGGCGGCCAGGAACGCGGTGCCGAGCACCAGCAGGGCGAGCAGCAGGGCGGCGGCGCGGCTGGTGCGCAGCCGGGTCCGCACCCAGGGGGCCAACGGGCGGGCGGCGCTCACATCTCCTCCGAGTGACGCAGGCGGGCGACGGTCTCGGCGGCGCGGGGCCGCCGCAGCACCCGGCGGAGGGTGAGCAGCACGGGCGGCGCGGCGACGGCCCCGAGCAGCACCAGCACCTGCCAGGGCGGCAGCACCACCAGGACCGGCGGCATCGGGCGGTGCGCCGCCGGGGTGAGCACGGTGTGCGGCACCACCAGGTGCACCAGCACCGTGCCCAGCAGCGTGCCGACCCCGAGGCCGAGCGCGATCAGGATCCCCTGCTCGGCGGCGGCGGTCCTGGCCAGTTGGCGGTGCGGGGCGCCCAGCGCGCGCAGCACGGCGAACTCGGCCGCCCGCTCCCCGGCAGCGCCCACCGCGGCCGCCGCGAAGCCGATCGCGGCCAGCACGGCGGCGGCGACGGTCAGCGCCAGCAGCGCGCTCTGCGGGCCGGCCCCCAGCGGGTCGTCGCGCATCCCCGCCAGTTGCTCGCCGGCCAGGTCCACCCGGGCCGGCACGGTGCCGGCCCGCAGCGCGGTGGCGGCCCGGGCGGGCACCTGGTCGGCCGGGCCGGTGCTGGGCAGCCACCACTCGGTGGGCCCGAGCGGCGCGCCGCCGCCGTCGGTCAACGCCCGGTCCAGGGTGGCCAGGTCGACCATCAGCGCGGCGGTCGGACCGCCGCTGTCGCTGCCGGCGGTGGGCAGCGCGGGGAGTGCCTCGACGATCGTGATGTCCAGGTTCGCGGTGCCGAGCTGCAGCGGGATGTGCCGGCCGACCGAGGCGCCGGTGGCGGCGAGGAAGTCCTCGGTCGCCACGGCGTCGACGGTGTCGGGGGCGGCGCCGCCGGGTCCGGCCGCGCTCACCTCCTGGGTGGCACGGCTGTCCGTCAGGTAACTCACGTCGAGCAGGTCCTGCCCCGGGCTCAGCTGGGGAGCCCTGGAGGGCGCACCGGGCGTGGAGTCGGCGGTCCGGGCCTGCCAGTTCAGCCCGGCAGCCGTCGCCACCGCGGTGCCCGCCCCGTCGCCCGTGCCCACCGTGCGGATCTGGTGGACCACCACCTGCTGCTTCTCGTTCTCGCTGCTGCCGAAGCCGCCGCTGTTGCTCAGCTGGAAGCCGGTCAGGGTGAGCGGGTAGGCGGGGCGGCCGACCGGGTCGGCGAAGAGATGACCCAGGTCGATCCGGACGGTGCGGTCACCGTTGTCCGGCAGGGCGTCGGTGATTCCCTCGAAGGTCACCCCGAAGCGGTCGCGCAGCTCCAGGCTGAGTTCGGGCGCGTTCAAACTGGCCGGCGGCAGGACGACGTCCGGTGGCAGGTCGGTCGGGGGCGGGCTCTCGGCGGTCCGCACCGAGATGTCGAGGTCCAGGGCGGTCGGCTCGCCGGGCAGCGCGAGGCCGTCGGCCGGCCCGGCGCCCGCGGTCAGTGGGGCGAAGACCTGGGCCGCGCCGCGTCCGCCGGTCAGGTCGGGGCGCAGCCGCACCGAGGTCGCCGCGTCCTTGCTGTCCACGGCCAGCAGCTGGCCGATCACCCCGCCGTGCAGCGGCAGCGGCTGGCGGGAGACCGGCAGGAACCGGCTGCCGCCGGGCAGCGCCGCGAGCACCCCGCCCTGGCCGACCGCCGGGACGCCCAGGGCGCTCACCCGCAGGCCGCCCACGGTGGCGAAGTCGGCCTGGTCGCGCTGCGAGGCGGTGAGGGAGGCGCCCTGGCCGAGCGCGAGCAGGCCCATCGAGACCGCGAGGACCAGCAGCAGCACCGGTCCGGCGTTGCGCCGCGGGCGCCGGGCGAACTGCCAGCCGGCCAGCGCGGCCGGCAGCCCGGTGCGGCGGCCCGCCCAGCGCTCGCCGAGCTTGGCGGCCAGCGGCAGCAGCCGCAGCGCCAGCAGGGTGCCGGCGCAGAGTGCCAGGGTGGGCGCGGTGACCAGGACCGGATCCAGTCCGAGCCGGCCGGTCGCGTCCGCGGACAGCGCCCCGCCACCGGTGGCGGCGGGGCCCGCGGCGGTGGCGGTGGTGCCGGCACCGGACGCCGAGCTGTAGTGCGCGAGCTGGAGGTAGGCGAGGACGGCGAGCGCCAGCAGGGCCAGGTCGGCGCCGGACCTGACCAGCCCGGAACGCAGCGCCTGGCGCCGGCCGGGCCGGCGGCGCAGCGCCGAGCCGCCCGCCCGCAGGGCGCTGGGCACCAGCATCATCAGCCCCGCGCAGGCGGCGATCACGAGTGCGACCAGCCAGGAGCCGGGCGAGAGCCCGTCGTCCAGCCGCGCCCCACTGTGGGCCAGTGGACCGAAGTGGTCGAGCAGGCGCAGCAGCGGGGCGGTGAGCAGCGGGGCGAGCCCGGCGGCGGGCAGCACGAGCAGGCCGGCCTCCAGCGCGGTCAGCCCGGCGATCCGGTACCAGGCGGCGCCGCGCGCGGTGAGCAGCGCGTCCTCGGCGACCTGCCGTTCGGTCAGCAGCCGGGTCACCAGGATCAGCGCGGCGATCGCCAGCACGGCCAGTTGGAGGCTGCCGATCACCAGGGTGGAGGTGGCCACCAGCAGGTCGTTGTGCAGTTCGTCGAGGACGTCCGGCAGCAGGCTGGTCGCGGTGAAACCGGTCTGCTGCTGGAAGTCCGTCAGCTGACCGCTCGTCCGGTCCCGCAAGGCGTCCAGGTCGTCCGCCCGAGCCCGGGTGAAGTCGGTGGTGACCACCCAGCTCAGGCCCTGCTGGGCGATCCGGCCGCCGGTGAAGACGCTGTCGGGCGCCAGCAGCGGGCCGTAGGTGGTGAAGCCGCTGACCTGCAGGCCGCGTCCGCCGACCGGGTCGATCTGCCAGTAGGGGGCGGTCGGGTCGGTGGCGCGGTAGCTGCCGGTGACCTGGACGTCCAGCGCGGAGCCGTCGTAGCGGTCGACCAGGTGCAGGGTGGCGGGCAGCGCGGCGGTGCGCAGGCCGAGCCGGCTGAGCGCGATGTCGGGGACGGCCACCTGCAGGGGCTCGCCGGCGGCGGCGGCGGGCTGCGGCAGGCGGCCGGCGGTGACGGTGACCTGGGCCGGGTCGAGCGCGGCGAGCAGGGTCAGGTCGGGGTCGGCCGGCTTGCTGCCGGTGTTCGCGGGGGTGGTGCTCGCGGAGGTGGTGTTCGCGGGGGTGGTGCTCGGGGCCGCGGGGGTGGCGCTCGCCGACGCGGGCAGCGCGTACGCGTGGCTGGTGGCCAGCTCGTGCACGGTGCTGGGCAGCCGCGGGCCGAAGATCCTCGCGGCCAGCCCCTGGACCTGCTGCTCGGCGGCGGCCCGGCCGCTCACGTCAGTGCTGGCGGCGGTGATCCGCAGGGTGGTGCTGCTGTGATCCTGGACGCTGAGTGCGCGGCGCACTCCGGCGTCCCCGAGCCCGCTGTTGAAGGCGCTCAGCGCGCAGAGCACGGCGGCGGTCAGCAACACGGTCAGCGAGGCGGCGGCGGCCAGCGGCCAGCGACCGCGCAGTCTGCGCAGGACAAAGCCCATGGACGGCGTTGCTCCCCCCGAAACGTCCGAATAACGGAGGCGATGTTGCCAGATCATGGACGTTGGTGGAAGGGATGTGGGCGAACGTGCGTCCGGATCGTGATACGCGGGGGCCGTGGCCAGGGGCGTCAGGCGTCAGGCCCCCGGCGTCAGGTGTCCGGCGTCAGGCCTCCGGCGTCAGGTGTCCGGCCTCCGGCGTCGGGCCTGCTGTGTCCGGCGTCAGTGCGAGTTCACCATCGAGGCGGCCGCGTAGGTCAGGTAGTCCCACAGCTGCCGCTCGGCGGCCGGCGCGAGCTCCAACTCGTCCACGGCGACCCGCATGTGCCGCAGCCAGGCGTCGTGCGCGGCCCGGTCGACCTTGAACGGGACGTGCCGCATCCGCAGCCGCGGGTGGCCGCGCTGCTCGCTGTAGGTGCGCGGGCCGCCCCAGTACTGCATCAGGAAGAGGGCCAGCCGCTCCTCGGCCCCGGCGAGGTCCTCCTCGGGGTACATCGGGCGCAGCAGCTCGTCCTCGGCCACCCCCTGGTAGAAGCGGTGCACCAGTCGCCGGAAGGCGGCCTCGCCGCCGACCGCCTCGAAGAAGGTCTCCTCGCGCGTCTCGTCCTGCCCGATCTCAGTCACCCGTCCATGGTCGCAGACCGCCCCCGGGGCCCGGAACCAGGACGTTCGTCCTAGGCCCCGGGCCCCTGGGCGGCTGCCGGACAGGGCTCAGGCCTCTTCCCAGTCGAAGATCCGCCAGGCGATCAGGCTGAGCACCGCGGCGAACGCCAGCAGGCCGCCCATCTGCGGCAGCACGTCCATCAGGCCGCCGCCGCGGCTGAGCACACTCTGCGCCGAGGTGACCAGGTAGTGCAGCGGGAAGACCTTGGAGAACTGCTGCAGCCAGTGCGGGGAGTTGTCCAGCGGGAAGAAGGCGCCGGAGAGGAAGGACATCGGCAGGATGATGACCTGGTTGATGCCGTTGGCCGCCTCCTCGGTCTTCGCGATCGCGCCGGTGACCAGGCCGATCGACATGAAGGCCAGGGTGGCGCAGAGCACCAGCGGGATCACCAGCGGCCAGTCACCGGTCAGTTTGAGGCCGAAGGCGGGGGTGGTCGCCACCGCCAGGAAGATCGCGGTCTGCGCCAGCGCCACCACGCAGGTGACCAGCAGCCGCGAACCCACGATCGCGCCCACGCTGATCGGCGCCAGCCGCAGCCGCCGCAGGATCCGCTTCTTGCGCCAGTTGACCAGGCTGAGCGAGGCCCCGAAGATCGCCCCGGTGGCGATCGCCCAGCCGAGCAGGCCGGGGGTGAGGTACTGGATCGGCTTGAGGCTCTGGTCCTCCACCTGGCTCGCCACCATGGTGTAGGCGGGAGCCTGCTGGGTGGCGGCCTGGTCGGCCTGCTGCACCAGGGAGTTGACCACGGCCTGCACGCCGCCCGCCTTGACGGTGTCCGAGGCGCTGTAGCGCACCACCACCTGGCCGCCGGGCCCCTGCTCGATCAGCCCGTCGTAGTCGCCCTTCTTGACCTTGCTCAACGCGGTCCGCTCGTCCGGGACCTGAGTGATCGTCAGCACCTGGTCGATCGCCGCCCGGTCGGCCCCCTGGGCCGAGTCCAGCACCGCGACCGGCCCGACCTGGGCGATCTTCAGGTGCGGGGAGGTCGCGCCCTTGAAGAGGAAGCCGAAGAGCACCAGGAACATCAGCGGCATCGCCAGCGTGAAGAAGAGCGCGGTGCGGTCCCGCAGGAAGGTCAGCAGCATCACCCGGGAGAGGCCCGCGAAGGCACTGGCCCGCTCGTTCGTCGGAGCGCTCATGCGCGGTACTCCCGTCCGGTCAGGTGCAGGAAGACGTCCTCCAGGGTGGCGCCGCGGACCTCCAGGCCGCGCAGCGCGTTCTGCTCGGCCAGCACGGAGAGCACCGGCGCGGGCAGCCGGGTGGAGACCGAGAGCAGCACCCCGTTGTCCTCCAGCGCGGCGATCTCCGCCCCGGCGGCCAGCAGCAGTTCGCGCGCCCGCTCCACGTCGAGCAGCCCGGACTCCACGCTGACCCGGACCGTGTCGTCCAGCTCGCGGACCAGCGCGGCGGGCGCGCCGGTGCGCAGGACCTTGCCGTGGTCCATCACCGCGACCCGGTCGCAGAGCACCTCCGCCTCGTCCAGGTAGTGCGTTGTCAGCACGACCGTTCGGCCTTCGGCGTTGATGTCCCGCAGCAGGTCCCAGAGGTTGCGCCGGGCCTGCGGGTCGAGACCCGTGGTCGGCTCGTCCAGGAAGACCAGCTCCGGGTCGTGCACCAGGGCGCAGGCGATCGAGAGCCGCTGGGCCTGCCCGCCGGACATCTTGTCGGTGCGCACCGCGGCGGAGTCGGTCAGCCCGACCCGCTCCAGCCAGACGTCCGCCCGCTTGGCCCCGATGCCGTAGAAGGAGGCGAAGGTGCGGATGGTCTCCCGCGCCGTGAGCTTGTCGAAGAACGCCGTCGCCTGGAACTGCACCCCGATCCGCGGCAGCAGCTGCGGATTGCGCGGCCACGGCGCCAGCCCCAGCAGCTCGACGCGGCCCTCGTCGGCCTCGCGGATCCCTTCCAGGATCTCCAAGGTGGTGGTCTTGCCGGCGCCGTTGGGCCCGAGCAGACCGAAGAACTCGCCAGTGCCGACGGTGAGTGAGACCCCGTCGACCGCCTGGACATCCCCGTACCGCTTCCGGATCCCGTCGGCGGTTATTGCAGTTGTCATAGCGCCAGACAGTACGGGTGGCGGGGCACCGACCACCACTGCCAGGCCCGGGAACGGAGGATCGGTGCAGGCGCCGCGAGCCGCCCGGCCCGGGCGGCGGATCGCCGCTACGCGTCGGTGGCGGGCGCGAAGTAGTCGCGGAGCATGGTGCTGGTCCATTCGGCCTGGCGCTGGTCGCCGCGCGGGCCCATCTCGCCGAACCACGCTTCACGTCCAGGACCGGCGTGCCGTCGACCGCGTCGAGGTCTGACTCCTTCTCGGGCTGCGCGGGTGCGGCGCCGGTCGGATGCGGGACGGCGCTGTTGTCCCACGCCCGGGTGGGACAACAGCGCCGCGGCCCTAGCCCCTGATCAGCGTGATCGTGGTCCAGGCGCCGATGTGGATCCGGTCGCCCTCGCCCAGCGGGATCGCGGTGTGCGGGGTGATCGGGTCGGCGCCGCCGTTGATGGTGGTGCCGTTGGTGGAGTCCTGGTCGACCAGCACCCAGCTGCCGTCCGGCTGCTCGGCGAGCAGGGCGTGCTGGTGCGAGGCGCCCGGGTCCTCCGGGGGCACCGACAGGTCGATCTCCGGGACGGTGCCCTTGTGCTGGCTGCGCCGGCCGATCCGCAGCTGGCCGCGGCCGGTGATCGGGATCCGGCGCTCGGGGCAGTAGGGCGGGAAGAAGAGCCCGGAGGCCTCCGGACCGCTGCGGGCCATCATGTCGGTGAAGTACTCGCGGTCGGCGGCGACCACGGCCATCCAGGTGGAGCGGACCGGCTCGTGGTAGGCGGGGGCGGCCGGTGGGGTCAGCGCGAACGAGGTCGGGTACTCCATCGGCGCCGGGGGCGCCTGCTGCTCGGCGACCGGCGGGTAGCCGTGCTCGGCCTGCGGCTGGTACTGGTGCTGCTGGTACTGCTGCTCGGCCGGCTGCTGGTGCTGCTGGTACTGCGGTTCGGACTGCGGCTGCTGGTAGACCGGCCCGCCGGCGCCCACCGGCGGGTAGCCGTAGTTGCCCGGCGCCGGGCCGGTCGGCAGCGGTCCGGGGGCCTGCGGGTACCCGTAGCCGGGCTGCTGATGCTGCTGGTGCTGCGCCTGGGGAGCGGCGGCCAGCTCGTAGTCGTAGCCGCACTCCTCGCAGTACCGGCCGGTCTGCGGGGTCTGGCAGATCGGGCAGGTGACCAGGGCCTCGGTGGCACCGGGGAAGCCCCCGGGGTGCCCCATCGGCGGGCCGGGCGGCATCGGCGGCATCGGCGGCGCGGCCGAGAACGGTGCCCCACCCGCCGCCCCCACCGGCGCCGAGCCGGAGGCCGGGTTCATCGGGAAGCCACAGAAGTCGCACCAGTCCTCGGCTTGCGACTCATGGCCCCTAGGGCAGAACGGCATCAAGTCCCCCACATCTCAGCAGGTCCGGCTCGCGGTGGCACCAGGTCATGCCAGCGCACCACGATACCGATGGGTGGTGAAGCGGTGAACGTCGCGTCGGGGCTGCTCATGCCCCGCCCGCGACCGCCCGCGCCCGCGGCGCCCCCTGAACTCCCTGAACTCCCCCCAGGGGGCGCGGCGCCGGCGCGGGTGGATCACTCGGAGCGCTTCTTGCCCGCCACCCGCACCGTCTTCGTCGAGCGGGTCTCCAGGGTCATCGAGTCGGCCTCGCTGACGTCCTTGCGGAACCTGACCGTGCCCTCCTTGGCGTCCACCACGTCGACCACCTTCTGCAGCAGCTTGAAGGTGCCGTCGTTGCCGGTCTGGTGCGCCAGGCGGACCGCGGCGCCGAGCTTGGAGGTGGCCCGGTCGACGTCGCCGGCCCGGTGCGCCTCCAGGCCCTCCTGGATCGCGTCGGCCAGCTCGGCCTGGCCGGTGTAGTGGGCCACCTGCGGGCTGATCCTGGTGGAGGAGGCCAGGTCGTCGGTCCAGAGCGCCTTGACCAGGCCCTGGGAGAGCACCTCGCTGGTGCCGCCGGGCTGCGGCAGCACCAGCGAGATCCGTGCGGCCAGCATCTCGTTGCCGACCGCGGCGGTCGGCACCTCCACGCAGACGTGGTAGTCGCGGCTCTCGTCGCCCCAGGAGCCGGTGGGGTAGTCGCCGGCCCGCGGGCCGGCCTCGGCGCGGCGCTCGGTCAGGTCCTCCAGGTTCGGCGCGACCTGCTTGACGAACTTGACGGTCGCGTTGGCCGGGGTCCAGACCCGCAGCGCCACGTCCGCGACCTGCTTGCCCATCGCGGCCTCCATCATCGAGCGGAAGTCGTCGGCCAGGCCCGAGGGTTCGGCCACGATGTCCACCGTGCCGAGCAGCGCGGAGGAGATCCGGCGCAGCTCGGGGATCTCCCAGTCGGTCCCCACGCCGCGGCAGTCCGCGGTGAAGTGGCCTCCGACCCGGTCCAGGACGCGCTGCAGGTCCTCCGGCTTCTCGTGCTCGTTGCGGCCGTCGGTGAGCAGGATGCCGTGCCGGATCGCGAAGTCGCGGCGGGTCAGGAAGAGCTGGTCGGCCAGGCTCAGCCAGGTGCCGATCGCGGTGCCGCCGCCCGCGCTGAGCTTGCGCAGCGACTGCTTGGCGGCCTCCCGGGTGGCCGCGGAGGCTATCGCCAGGGTGCCGTTGCCCGGGTAGACCTCCTTGGCCTCGTGGGTGCCGGCCACCACCGCGAAGGCCACTCCGTCGCGGATGGTGTCGATGGCCACCGCCGTGGCGTCGCGGGCGTTGCGCATCTTGGTCGGCGGGTAGTCCATCGAACCGGAGCAGTCCACCATCAGCACCACGGCGGCGCTCTGCCCGCCGCCCTCGGCGTGGTCGGTGGCGCCGAGCGGGCGGCCGCCGGTGGTGCCGCCACCGGTGGCGGTGACGGTGACGATCGCGTTGACCTCGCGGGCGCCTTCGGCGAGGTACTCGTTCTGGAAGATGTCGGTGGTGAAGCGGGGCAGGTTCGACTTGGCGAGACTGGCCATGGCCGTGGACTCCTGAGGCGTGCAGGCAGGGAAGGGGCGTGGCGGGCGGCCGCGGTGCGGCCGTCGGCAGCTCAGCTCGGCGGCACCGGGGGCAGCGGCGGTACCGGGGGCAGTGGCGGCACCGGCGGTACGGCCGGCGGCGCTGCGGGCGCGGTGGGTACGGCCGGCGGGGTGGCCGGCGCTGCGGGTGAGGCCGGTGGGGTGGCCGGCGTGGCGGGCGCGGTGATCACCGGCAGGTCGAGCAGGGTGTCGGTGTAGCCGCCGGCCGGGTCGGGCCGCACCGGCAGCACCGCCACCGTGATGTTGTCGTGGCCGCCCGCCGCGACCGCGAAGGAGACCATGGCCCGGGCGGCGCGCAGCGGGTCCTGCTGGGCGTCGGCCCGCACCAGCTCGGCCAGGTCGGTGGCGGCCTCGGCGTAGTTCCACAGGCCGTCGGTGCAGATGACCAGCACCCCGGGCACGTGCGGGGTGAAGGCCACGGTGTGCGGCTCGACCTCCTCGGCGTCCGCGCCCAACCAGCCGGTGATCGCGTGCGCCCGGGCGTCGGCGTAGGCCTCGGCCTCGTTCATCAGGCCGGCCGCGACCATGCCGGCCGCCCAGGAGTCGTCCTCGGTCAGCCGGTAGGGCTCGGCGCCCCGGTCGTCCGGGACCCAGTACGCCCGGCTGTCGCCGACCCAGCCCACGGTCACCACCCCGGCCGCCGCGACGGCGCCGACGAAGGTGCAGGCGGGGGAGTTGCGCCCGACCTCGGGACTGCCGGCGCGGCCCAGCTCGGCGACCGCCTCGGCGGCGGTCATGATCGCCCGGCGCATCGCCGGCTCCGGCTCGACGCCGTGCTCCAACGCGGTGAGCAGCGCCTCACTGGCGGCGTCGGCGGCGGCCTGGGAGGCCTCGTCGGGGCGGGAGGCCGAGGAGACCCCGTCGCAGACCACCGCGACCTGCGCGCCCTCGCCGCCGGGCAGCGAGGTGGCGGCCACCGCGAAGGCGTCCTCGTTGCGGTGGTGGCGGATGCCGCGGTCGCTCACCGCGGCCACCCCGGACAGCTCGCGCTCCTGGTGGTCGCGCGGTCGCGGCTGGGCGGCCCCGCAGGCCTCGCAGTAGCCGTCCTGGCTGAGTTGCAGCGAGCCGCACCGCGCGCAGCCTTCGGAGGCCGGCAGCTCGAAGTCCTCCTCCGAAGCGCCCACTTCGCCCGCTGTGCCCACTGCCTCCGGCCCTCCCGCTCCGTCCGGCCGCGCCTGCGACCGCACCTCCGACCGCGCCCGCGCCTGCTCGCCCCGCTCGGCCGCCGACGCCAGGTGGCGCCCGCAGGCCTCGCAGAAGACGTCGGCCGCGTCCAGCGGCTCGGCGCAGAACGGGCAGACCCGCTGAAACTCCATCAGGCTCACACCCATGTCCTAGGTCGGGTCCGGTTGGCCCGCTCGACCAGCTCGATCCGGTCCTCGGAGCGCTCCGCCAGCCGGGCCAGGACCCGGTAGGAGCGCTCCAGCGCGAACCGCAGTTCTCGTTCCCGCGCGGGGTGCCCGAGCACCCGCACATCCGCGTCCCCCACCGGCAGCGGGTGGCTCGCGGTGGGGGTTGGCCGGCCGGCCAGCACCCAGCCGAGCGCGGCGTCCAGCACCTCGACCGAGAGCTGCTCGCGCCGCCGGTCCTCCAGGCCGAGCGCGGTCAGCTGCGCCGAGCCGGCCAGCAGGTCGGCGCCCAGCGGCTCCGCACCGGGGCGCTCGCGCAGCCGGGCCCTGATGCCGGCGATCCGGGCGGCGGTGTAGTGGCTGGAGGTCTCCGGCACCGACTCCAGGGCGCCCACCGCGCTGCTCCGGTCGCCGGCCGCCAGGCTGACCCGGGCCAGGCCGAAGGCGGCGCTGACGTAGGCGTGGTCCGTGCTCCAGACCAGGCGGTAGAACTCGGCGGCGTCGTCGCCCCGGCCGAGCAGCTCGGCGCAGACGGCCAGCGCCAGCTTGGGCGCGCTCTCGCCGGGGAAGGCGTCGTAGATCGCGTCGAAGGCCTCGGCGGCCGCCTCGGCCAGCGCCTTGGCCTGGGCGGCCTCGCCGGCCGCCCCGGCAGCGGTCAGCTGGGAGAGGCCGCGGTACCAGACCACCCGCCAGTCGTCCGCGTGGTCGGACTGCAGCTCGGCCAGCGCCTGGGCGGCGTCGGTGTGCCGGCCCAGCTCGATCAGAGCCCGCAGCTCGCGCAGCCGGCGCTCCACCGAGTTGACCGGCGCGCCCTGCAGGGCGCTGAGCACATCGGCGGCCCTGGTGGCCATCAGCGCGGCCAGGAAGCCCGCGTTGGGGTCGCCCGGGTCCACCCGCGGCACCGGCAGGGCGAGCGCGGCGGCCGCCGCGTCCAGTGCGGCGACCCGCGGCAGGCCCGGCGCCGGCGGCTCGCCGTCGGTCACCAGCTCGGTGTCCACCACGCGCAGTTCGGGACCGAAGAGGGTGGAGAGCGCGGGGCGCGGGCGGCTGTCCTTGAGGGCCAGGATCTCCCGCAGCACGCCGGTCAGCTGGTCGGCCATCTCCTCGGCGGAGGCGAACCGGCGGCCGGGGTCCGGGTCGGTGGCGCGCACCAGCAGGCGGTAGAAGGACTCGTACTCGGCGAAGACCGGCACCTGCTCGGGGCCGGGCAGCTCGTCGACCCAGGTGGTGCTGTAGCCCTGGAAGTCGAAGGTGAGCACGGCCAGGGTGCGGGCCACGGTGTAGAGGTCGGAGGCGGCCGAGGGGCCTTCGGTGGCGATCTCCGGTGCCTGGTAGCCGACGGTGCCGTAGATCGGGCCGTCGTCGTCCAGCCGGCGCACCGCGCCCATGTCGATGACCTTGAGCGAGTCCTCGCTCTGGATCACGTTGTCGATCTTGAAGTCGCAGTAGACCAGGCCCCGGCCGTGCAGGTAGCCGAGCGCCGGCAGCGCCTCCAGCGCGTAGGCGATGGCCTGCTCGACCGGCAGCGGTTCGCGCCTGCCGTCCGGGGTGCGGCGCTCGTTGGCGATGTCCTTGAGTGACTTGCCGCCGACGTACTCCATCACGATGTAGCCGTCGGTCGAGCCGGTGCGCAGGTCCGGGTGCTCGACGAAGTTGATGATCCGGACGATGTTCGGGTGGTCCACCTCGGCCAGGAAGCGCCGCTCGGCGATCGCCGCCGCCAGCGCGTCCTCGTCGCCGCTGTCCAGCAGGCCCTTGAGCACCACCCAGCGGTCCGAGACCCGGCGGTCGACCGCCAGGTAGATCCAGCCCAGGCCGCCGTGCGCCAGGCAGCCGAGCACCTCGTACTGGCCGCCGACCAGGTCGCCGCGGCGCAGCTTGGGGGTGAAGGAGTAGGCCGTGCCGCAGTTGCTGCAGAAGCCGTCCGGGCGGCCCGGGCGGCCGTTCTTCTCCCGGCCCACCGGGCGCTCGCACTTGCTGCAGAACCGCTTGCGCTCGGGGACCTCGGGGTTCTCCAGCACGGCCTGGGCCGGGTCGGCGCTCGGCACGCTGGGCACCGTCACCAGACCCGCGCCCAGCCGGGGGCGGCCGGTGGTGGTGCCGGTGGACTTGCTGCTGCGCACCGAGACCGAGCCGCGGGTGCCGGTGCGGGTGGAGCGGTGCGAGCGCGAGCGGCCGGACATCGAGCGGGCCGAGCCGGTGCGGCCGGAGGGCAGCGAGCGCACCGAGGCGGAGCCCGGCGGGCGGCGGGCGGCGGGGAGCACCGGCGCGGCCGCGGCGGCGCCGCCCTCGGGGGCCAGGCCGCACTCGTCGCAGAAGCCGTCCGCGTCGATGGTGCCCGAGCAGTCCGGGCGCACGCAGCGCGTCCCGACCGCCGAGGCACCTACCGCAGCGGCTCCGGCCGCAGCGACCCCGACCGCCGAGGCCGCGGCCGACCCGGTGGCGGCCGCCTTGGCAGACCCGGTCGCCGCCGCCAGCGGGGCCAGGCCGCACTCGGTGCAGTAGCCGTCCTCGTCGATCACGCCGCCGGAGCAGTCCGGCCGCACACAGGCTTCGCCCATGGCTCTCAATCCCCCTGTCCTTCGTCGCGCCGCACGTCCCGCGGCGCCGCCGCCGGACGGAGCGCCTGCTGGAACCTCGTCACCGCCGCCGCGGCCGCGCGAAGATCGCACGGCGCGCTCCAGAGCAGCCAGCGGGCCTTCTCGTACCGCTCGATCACCTCGGGGTCCTCGGCCACCCGCAGCCGGGCCGCCATCGCCTTGTAGGCGTCCAGCCGGCCGCGCAGCTCGGCCCGCACGGCCAGCGGCGCGGTCACCTCGCCCAGCGACTGCCGGGCCCGGGTCAGCTCCTGGGCCGCCTGCTCCTCCAGGGCGTCGAGCAGCGGTGCCAGCCGGTGCCACTGGCCGCTCTGGCGCAGCTCGGCCGCCTGGTGCACACCCTCGCGCAGCGCGGCCAGCGGCCCGGGCACGGCCGGCACCTCGGTGGCCGCGATCTTGGCCAGCACCTCGCCGCGTGCCTGCCGGGCCTCGCCCAGCGTGGCGTCCGCGCGCCGCAGCAGGTCGGCGACCTGGTGCAGTCGCTCGTCCGCCTCGTCGCGCAGCCGCAGCAACTGCTCCAGCTCGACCCGGACGCCGTCCAGCGCCCGCCCGGCCCGGTCGAAGCGCTCGGTGTCCACCGCGCCGGCGGCCGCCGCGTGGGCGGTGGCCACGCTGCCGGCCGTCTCGCGACCGCGCTGGGCCGGCACCCGGGCCGGGCGCCAGAGTGCCAGCGGGTCGGCGATCACCTCGGCCCGCAGCGCCGTCAGCTCCTGCTCCAGCCGGGCCAGTTCGTCGCCCAGCGGGTGCGCGCCGACCCGCACGCCGACCGAGGCGGCCAGCGTGGCCACCCGGCGCAGCTCGGCCAGCAGCAGGTCGATCCTGGTCGGCAGGGCCGACCAGACGGCGTCGGCCGCGTTGACCACCTCCAGCACGGTGCCGTACCAGGAGTTCATCCGGTTCATCAGCTCGCCGAGGCTGATCTGCTCGACCAGCCGGGCCGGCCCGGTCAACCGCAGGGCCGCGTCGGGCAGCTGGCCGCCCGAGACGGTGACCGCCGGACCGCGCAGCAGCGCGTTCAGTTCGGCCAGTTCGGGCGAACTCGGGCGCACCCGGCGCGAACGCACCGCCCGGGCGGCCGCCAGCGCCTCGCAGTAGCGGTCGAAGAAGGACCAGAGCAGCGAGAGCCCGTGCGCCGCCACCGACCAGCGCTCCTCGGTCCGCCCGGACAGGGCCGCGCCCTCCAGCAGGCGCCTGCCGGGGTGGTCCTGGAGCGCGAGCAGCGCGGTCTCGACGGCCTCGCGCTCGGCGCTCAGCCGGGACAGCTCGCGGTCCACCTCCTCCCGGCTCAGCACCGGGCCAGCGGATCCTGTCAACGCCACGCCCTTCTCTCCTCGGTCAGTTGGTCACTCGGCTTGCTACGGCGGGCAGTTGGCCCACTGCGGCGGGTGGATGGCTGCTACGGCAGGTAGTTGGCCGGCGGCGGTCCCTGGGAGGGGCCCAGGTAGGGCGCCAGCCACTTGTCGTAGCTGGCCAGCCAGCCGCCGTCGGCCCGGTAGTCGGCCAGTACCTGGTTGACCCGGGCGACCAGGTCGGGCGAGTTCTTGGACATCGCCACGCCGTAGGGCTCGTTGGTGATCGAGGGGCCGATCACCTGGACCGTCGGGTCCTGGGCGGCCTGGCCGACGGCGATCGCGTTGTCGGTGAGGGTGGCGTCCACCTGCCCGAGCTGCATCAGCACCAGGCAGTCCAGGTCGTTGGCCACCACCTTGACGGCCTTGGCCCCGCGCGGGTTCTGCTTCAGCTGGTCCTGCGCGGTCGAGGCGTCCGACACGCACACGGTCTTCCCCCTCAGCGCGTCGTCGACGCTCTTCGCGTGGGCCGACTTGGGCACCACCACCTGCTGCCCGGCCTGGAAGTAGACCGTGGAGAAGGCCACGTCGTTCAGCCGGTCGCAGGTGATCGTCATGGTACGCGCGATCACGTCCACCTGGCCGCTCTTGATGGCTTCCATACGCTGCGCGGTGGGCACCATCAGGAACTTGACCTTGTTGGGATCACCCAGCACGGCCTGCGCGATCGCGTGCACGATGTCGATGTCGAAGCCCTCCACCTGGCCGGTGGCGGGGTCGCGGAAGCCCCAGTGGTAGTTGTTCTGGTCCACGCCCGCGATCAGCACGCCGCGCTTGCGGATCGCGCTGACGGCCGGTCCGCTGTCGCTGCCGCTCGGCAGCAGGCTCTTGGTCGGATCGCAACTCTGGGCGCTGTCCTGGGCGGTGCTCAGCAGGCCGGCCGCCGCCGCGGTCCGGGTGCCGGCCGCCGGGCGGCCCGGCGCCCCCGCGGCCGAGCCGGCCAGCGCCAGCGGTGCCAGCAGGGCAGCCGTGAGCAGCAGGGCCCGCACCCGGCGGGGCAGCCGGCGCCCGGCTGTTCGCCGTCCCGCCGGCCGCGGCCCGGTCAGCCGCGGCCCGGTCGGCCGTCGCCCGGTCAGTTGTGGCCGGGTCGGCTGTTCGTCCGTCACGCGTCCCCCCGTCATCGGTACTCCGCCAGCCGGCGGCCGATCCCGCGCAGCACGCCCGCCGCGCCCAGCAGGGCGAGCACGGCGGTGGCCACCACGACCGTACCGGTGGCGTCCCGTCCGTTCTTCGCCGCGCTCAGGAAACCGGCCTGCTCGACCTGGACCGCCTTCGCCAGGTCCTGGTCCAGTGCCTGGTAGGCGGGCTGCGCGCTGGTCGGGCCGCTGCCGACGGTGGCCTGCAGCGCGTCGTCGTAGTCGCCGTTGTTGTTCAGCGCGTCGGCGGCGCCGTGGCGCTGGGTCCAGAGCGCGAACTGGTCCCGGGCCGCCTTGATGTCGTCCACCGCGCCGGCGGGGGCCAGCAACTGGGCGCCGGCCAGCGCGCTGGAGTCGGCCTTCGAGGCGCTGGTCCACTGGTCCGCGTACTGGGTGGTGGAGCCGCGGGCGACCAGGTTGAGGTTCTCCGCGGTGCGGGCCTGCAGCGCCTGCACCCGGGCCAGGTTGAGCGCCTGGAGCGGTGCGGAGCCGTGCTTGAGGCTGTCGGTCAGCGCCGAGTCCGCCGCCAGCACCCCGGCGGTCAGCCAGAGGAGGACGGCCAGCACCGCGGCCGTGGCGCCGAGCAGCCCGGGGTTGACCACCCGGTTGGTGCGGCGGAACAGCCGCGCCTGGAACCAGAGGAGCGCGGCCAGCACCAGCACGCCCAGCACGTAGGCGGCCCAGGGCGTGGCCCTGGCGTCGCGGTAGTCGCTGGTCAGCCGGGCCAGTTCGGCCTCCGACAGGTGCTGGGCGGCGGGCAGCAGCTGGCCCTGCATCTGCCCGGAGGCGTAGCTCAGGTAGGCCGCGCCGAGCGGCAGGCCCTGGCGGTCGTCGGTCCGCGCGGTCTCCACCAGGCCGGAGTAGACCGGCAGCTGCGCGTTGAGCTGGTCGATCCAGGTCTGCGCCTGGCCCGAGCCGCCGCTCTGCGCGGCGGCCTGGGTGAGCAGCCGGGCGGCGTTGGCCAGGTCGTCCTGGTAGCGCTGGCGGACCTCGCGCGGCTCGTCACCGGCCAGCAGGAAGCCGGCGGCCGCGGTGGTGTCGGCGTCGGCCAGCGAGCGGTAGATCTCGGTCGCGTTCTGGCTCAGCGGCTGGCTGTGCGTCACCACCTGCTCGGCCGCGGCGCTGCGGTCGGCCACCTGCCAGCCGGTCAGGGCACCGAAGCCGAGCACCAGGACCACCAGGGCGGTGCCGGTCAGCCGCAGCTGCCCGGGCGCGGTGCGGGCGGCGGCCCGCCAGCGGTCGCGCCGGCGGGCGCGCGGCGGCGCGGGGGGTCGCGGGGGCTGCTGCGGTTGCTGTGTCGGATACGGCGGTGGCGCGCTGCCACCCGGTCCCGGCGGCAGTGCCGCCGTCTGCGCTGGTGTCGCCACCCGCCCCACCCTCCCCGCAGCCGCCCGACGGTCGGGACCGGCCCGCTGCCAGCAGTATGGCCACCGGGTCCGACGGCCGCACGTGACTTGCGCCAAGACGCGTCTGCACCTTAGTGCGGTTCCGACCTGGCGCGAGCGGCGGGTGGCCCCCGGCCTGCGGCCCTGCGACCGTGCGGACGGCCCTGCGACCGTGCGGACGGCCGTGCGGACGGCGCGGCGCCGTGCCCCGCCGACGGTGATCGACTGCGGATCGGCCATGATGGCTCGGGAGAACCCGCCGTTCCCGGGCGGAGCATGGAGCGCGAACGATGCAGAGCACAGCAGTCCTGGCCCAGGGCGTCGGCCACCTCGCCGTCGGCTACCACGGCCCGCCGCCCTGGCAGTGGGCCGACCTGGCCACCTCGTGGACCGCCGAGCCGGTGGTGCTGGCGCTGTGCGCGCTGCTCGGCGGCGGCTACCTGCTCGGCCTGCGCCGACTGGCCAGGGCCGGGCAGCGCTGGCAGCCCACCCGCACGCTGAACTTCTTCGCGGGCCTGCTGCTCTGGATCTGGGTCACCTGCTCGGGCATCGGCGTCTACGAGCGGATCCTGTTCACCGACCGCGCCGTGCAGATCGTCCTGCTGCTGATGCTGGTCCCGCTGCTGATCGCGCTGGGCGCGCCGGTCTCGCTGCTGGTCGAGGCGTCGGCGCCGCCCCGGCGCGAGCGGATCCTGCGGGCGCTGCGCAGCAGGCCCTCGAAGCTGCTGATGTTCCCTGCGGTCTCCACCGCGCTGCTGATGGCGCCGCCGTGGCTGCTCTACTTCACCCCCTGGTACGAGAAGAGCCTGAGCAGCGGCACCTGGAACATCGGCCTGCACGTCTCGTTGGTGCTGCTGGGGCTGGCCTACTTCTGGCCGCGGCTGCAGCTCGACCCGGTCGGCCACGAGTACCCGCACCTGGTCGGCCTCTTCATCACCTTCGCCGAGGTGATCTTCGACGCCGCGCTCGGCATCGTGCTGATCTACGGCGGCCACATCATGGCCGAGCACTACTACGCGACGCTCGGCCGCCCGTGGGGCCCGAGCATCGCCCAGGACCAGACCTGGGGCGGCAACTCGCTCTGGGTGCTGGGCGACCTGGTCGGCCTGCCGTTCCTGTGCGCGCTGGTCCGCCGCATGATCGTGCAGGGCCGCGAGGAGACGGTGGCGGTGGACGCGGCGCTGGACGCGCAGTACGAGGCGGCCGCCGCGGCCGCCGTCGAGCGGGGCACGGCAGGCTCGGAAGGTGCGCCGGCCGAGGTGGGGCTGCGCCCGTGGTGGCTGGACGACCCCAACCTGAAGCACCGGTACGGCGCCGAGGGCTGAGTACGATCGGCCGCATGCAGCTGATCGGAACCGTCACCCCTGACCGCCCGCTCCTCGTCCTCGCCGTCCAGGAGGAGGCCGCCCACCTGGGCGCGGAGCTGCCGGTGCTGCTCACCGGCATCGGCAAGGTCAACGCCGCGGCCGCGCTGGCCACCGTGCTGGCGAGCGGCCCGCACCCGCTGGAGGTGGTCAACCTCGGCACGGCCGGCGCGCTGCGGACCGGGCTGGCGGGCCGGATCCACCGGATCGGCACCGTCCTGCAGCACGACCTGGACACCGCCGTGCTGCACCAGCTCACCGGCCGGACCTACGGCGGCCCGATCACCCTGGCCCCCGAGGGCCCGACCCTGGCCACCGGCGACCTCTTCGTCTCCGACCCCGCCGCCCGCGAGCGGCTGGCCGCCGCGGCCCACCTGGTCGACATGGAGGGCTACGCGGTGGCCGGCGTCGCCCGGCGCGCGCAGGTGCCGGTGCGGCTGGTCAAGTACGTCAGCGACGAGGCGGGCGAGGGCGCGGCCCGCGCCTGGCGGGACTCGGTCGACGACTGCGCCAAGCAGCTGGCCGCCTGGCTGGACGGCGAGTTCGGCGCGGCCTGAGGGGCGGGCGGGGGCGGGCGGGGGCGGGCGGGGGGCAGGCCGGGGGAGGGCTGAGGAGGCCGGGCCGAGCGGTGGCCCGCGCCGGGCCGGGTCTAGGCTCACACCCCATGACGACCACCGAGACCCCGCGCCCCGACCTGCGTCCGCCCGGCATCGAGGCCGATGAGCGGACCACGCTGCTGGCCTTCCTCGACTACCTGCGCGAGTCCCTGCTCGCCAAGCTGGTCGGGCTGGACGACGAGGCCCTGCGCACCCCGGCCGTCGGCTCCGGCACCAGCCTGCTCTGGCTGGTCAAGCACCTGACGGCGGTCGAGCTCAACTGGTTCGTCTGGTCCTACGCCGGCCCCGACCGCGAGCAGTGGGACGACGAGCCCGTGGTCACCGCCGAGGACACCGCCGCGGACCTGGCCGCCGCCTACCGGGCGGCCGTCGCCGCCGCCAACGAGGTGGTGCGCGGCTGCGCCGACCTGGACGGCCCGGGCGCCCGCTCGCTGCGGGAGACGCCGGCCCCCTCGATGCGCTGGATCCTGGTGCACATGGTCGAGGAGACCGCCCGGCACGTCGGCCACGCCGACATCCTGCGCGAGCTGCTGGACGGCGCGGTCGGCCGCTAGCCGAGTAGTTCCGATGCGCTCAGTGGTCGATCAGTGACCGGGTGACGGGCTGGCCGGTCCGGTTGTCGTGTCAGAGGGCGGAACGTGAGCTGATGTCCGCTTCGCGGTAGTGGAGGAAGTGGCCGCGCCGGACGGCTACGGTCGCGGCAGGGTGAACAGGCCCGGTTCGGTCTCGGCCAGGATGTTGCGCCCGGTCAGGCGCTTGAGCTTCAAACGGACGTTGTTGATGTTGTTCGGAGCCGGGTCCAGGTCCATCGCCTCGCACACGCCCCGTGCCCGTAGCGGACCGTCCGCCTGGGCGAACACCGCCATGATTTCCTGGTAGGCCGCCCTGTCCGGCAGCTGCGGGGCGGACGCCGACGGCGCGGGCGGGTCCGGGTCGGGCAGCTCCAGCAGCGTCTTGCGTGTGATCCGCACTTCCTCGGCAGCCCGGCCGAGCTCGTCCAGCACGGCGGTGAGCCGCGAGATCTGCTCACGGGTCTCCTCGACCTGCGCGGCGATCTCCCGCTCGCGCTCCTCCAGCCGTAGCAGCACCGCCCCCAGGGTCAGCTCCCCGCTGGTCACGCGCCGCGCCAGGACGTCGCACTGCCGGTCAGCCGACGGGTCATCACGTCACTTATCGCCCAGTACACCCGGGACTCGGCCGAAGCGGGCCGGTGCTCGTAGTCACGTACGGCTTGCGGTCACTCACGCAGTCACCTCAGCACGGCGCCAGCCCCGCGACCTGCCGCAGACGGCAAAGCCACACGTTCAGGCGACGACAGAACGGAAATCAGCTCACATTCCGCCCTCTGAACTACTGCCACGCGGTGATGAACACCGACTGGCAGCCCACCGGCCAGGTCCAGGTCGCCGTGAACGCCGACAACCCGGCCGGGGTGGCGGTCACGTGTACGGCTCAGTTCTACACCTACCAGACGGGCCCGACCGGGCCGAGCTGCACCGTCGCCAACGGGCCAGCGCGCAGGGCGGCTGGGTCGCCGACAGCACCGCCGGCAGCCACAACTACGTCTGCGTCAGCGAGATGGACATCAACCTGGCCTCGAACCACCTGGCGGCCGGCTACGCAGGCTGCAGCCTCCTGTACTGAACGCCGCCGCGCCGGTAGCAGAACTGAGCCGCCCCGCCCGCACAGCACCACGCGGGCGGGGCGGCCGCCGCAGGACCTCGCCGCCATGCGGGCCTGCGCCCGGGAAGGCTGGTCGCGGCCCTGGCTTTGCAGGGGCTTGCTGCGCCTCCACGGCGTTGCCGTCAGCCGCCCCATGGGCGTGTCCACTTGCCTCGCAGGAAAGTACGAGCTACTTTCTCCATAGGAAAGTACTCGCCTGAGGAGGAACGCCATGAAGACTCCCAGCCCCGCCGAAGCCCGGGACGCCCTGGCCCGCGTCCGCGAGGTCCGCCTCGACACGGCCGGCTCGCTCCGCACCCCCTGGTGGCTGTGGGCCGCGCTCGGCGCCGTCCTGGCCCTGGTCACCGCCGCCGAGGACTTCGGCCCCGCCGTCCAGGAGGTCGCCTCCCTCGGGTTTGGCGCCCTCACCGTCGCCTGGGTCGTCGCCGGACGCCGCAGCCCGCGCGTGGCCGCCACCTCCGGTACCCTGCACCGCAGCGCCCTGCCCGGCTACGCCTGGCTGCCCGTCCTCCTGATCGGCCTCGCCTTCGGCGCCCTCCGGTTCTTCGCCGAACCACCCGTGCACCGCGCGCTCACCGGCTCCGGCACGCCCGCCTGGATCCACGACCACCCCTCCATCACCATCGCCCTCCCGTACGCCGTCCTCTGCGTCGCCGTGGGCCTGCTGATCAACGCGGTGCTGCGCCGGATGGCCCATCGCGCAGCGGCCCGATGAGCGTGAGCGGCCAGGGCGGCGACGCCGCGCCGGACGCTGTCCCCGACGCCGTCGGCGGCCTGGAACAACTCCTCCTGGACCCCACCAGACTGACCATCGTGGCGCTGGTGTCCGCCACCACCTGGTGCGAGTTCGCCTTCGTCCGCGACCACGCCCGGCTGAGCGACTCGGCGCTGTCCAAGCAACTCACCACGCTCGGAAACGCCGACCTCGTCGAGATCCGCAAGGGCCACGTCGGCAAGCGCCCCCGCACCTGGGTACGGGCCACCACCGCCGGCCGCGAACGGCTGCGCGCCCACCTGGCCACGCTCCAACAGATCGCCGACCGCGCCGAATACGCCGCCGGGGCCCGCCCCGACGCCGATGCGCCACCGCCTCACACCGGCTGAATCGACCCGCCGGATGGCCCCGCCGCTGTCCCGACTCACGAGCACGTCGCGACCCGGAGACCGTCAGTTCCTCGGCGTTCGGCAACCGTCGCCACCAGGACGGCTCCCTCCCAAGCCGTCCCCTGCGTCGGGGAGTTGCACCGGAGACGATATCCGGCCCATCCGTGCGCCGCTGCCGTCGCCGTCGCCGTCGTCAGAGGCTCAGCACCAGGTCGAGGACCGCTGCGGGCCGGGACAGGAACGGATGGTGGCCGGCGTCGAGCTCGACGACCTTGCCGGCCCGACGGGCGAACTCGCGCTGCATTCGTGGAGGGGTCAGGCCGCCGGGCTGTCGAGGTAGAGGCCGCAGGCGCAGTCCAGGCACTCTTCGGGGGCGCCGACGGGTAGGCCGCTGGGGAGCACGTTGTCCTCGTAGCCGCCTCGGCCGGCGAGGAAGCCCGCGAAGCCCCAGGTATGCAGGACTCCGGCGAAGCGGAGGCGACCCGGCGGCAGGCGTTCGCCGTCCTTCAACTCACCTTCCACGTAGGCGAATCCTGCGCGAAGGCGGACGTGGACCCGGGCCAGTTGCGGCCAGCGCTCGGCGGCGCGGGTGTTCAGCCGCTGGAGCAGATGGTGCTGCATGGACGCCGACGGCTTCTTCGGCATAGCCCACGGATTGAGCAGCGCGGCTCCTGGCGGTTCGACGCTGCCTGGGACTGGCACCCCTTCAAGGCTGAAGGTGAGCAGCCCAGCTTCCCGGCCTGGCCGCTGACGCTCCTCGCCCGCCGCAACGGCGAGCCGACACCGGAACAGTTGGCAGCCGTCGCCCTCACAACGGCGGTCGGCAGCCACCGAGAGGAACTCGGGCGGTGGAGCGAACTCACCCGCGCGAAGCCGGCCGAATATCGGCAGTAATCTCACCACGCCGGACATGATCAGCTGGCAGGGAACTGCTTCGGTGGGCGGCCCGGGCCCCGGCGCGCGATCTGCCGCCGAAGAGCGCTTCCTACTACTACTTCGCTGCCTGGCGCGACGACGGAACCGACCAGGTCATCCACGAACTCCTGCGCTGCCAGGTCCGCGAGCGGGCCCGCCGATCAGAGGACCCGACCCTGGTGGTCCTGGACACGCAGAGCGTCCACGTGGCCGCCGGGGTCCCCGCCTCCACGACCGGCCTGGGCTCGGCGAAACGGGTGTCCGGTCGCAAACGGGCCCTGGCCGTCGACGTGTTGGGCCTGGTCATAGCTGTCATCGTTCTGGCTGCGAGCACGCACGACAACGCCGCGGGCATCGCCCTGCTGGACCAGGTCGCCGAACACACCGGCGGCACCGTCCGCAAGGCCCTGGTCGACCAGGGCTTCAAGAAGCAGGTCGCCGCGCACGGCGCCGGCCTGGGCATCGACGTCGAGATCATCGAACGCAACCCGCAGGACAAGGGGTTCGTCCCGCAGCCGAAACGCTGGAGGGTCGAGCAGACCTACGGGATCCTGGTCCTGCACCGGCGCCTGGTCCGCGACTACGAGCACAGCCCGGCCTCCTCCGCCTCCCGCGTCTACTGGGCCATGCCTGGGTCATGGCCCGCCGCCTCACCTGCGCGAACACGCCCACCTGGCGCGACCCGCAGGCGGTGACGGCGTGACCATCCAGCCCCTCCTCGACGCGCTCGACATCCAAGAAGACGCCGCCCGGGCCTTGGCCGACGACCTCCGCAGCCAAATCCAGGAACTGCAGGGCCGACTGCGGGAGGCCGAGACCCAGCTCGAACACCTCGCGATCACCCGCAAGACCGTCACCGCCCTCGCCGACCGCCTCCCGGCCCGGACCACCCCGCCCGAGCACCCGGACTACCCCCGCATCCTCTCGCTCTTCAACGAGGCGACCGGCCCCCTGCGAGCCCGTGACGTCTGCGAAGCCCTCGGCCACGAACCACAGCCGAAGAACATCGAAGGCACTCGCGCCGAGCTGAAACGCCTGGTCAAACTCGACGTCCTCACCGAAGTCGACGCCGGCAGCTTTACCAAGAAGCAGTAGCCGACTGAGCCCCCGCGACCAGCAGTCCTGTCCTGTCTCACTTCGAAACGGACATCGACTCTCGAACCGCCCTCTCAGAACTAGAGTCACCCCATGGAATATCGAACGCTCGGCAACAGCGGACTCCTCGTCTCCGTAGTTGGACTCGGTTGCAACAACTTCGGCGGACGTCTCGACGCAGCGCAGACACTCGCGGTGGTCGACGCGGCACTCGACGCCGGGGTGACGCTCTTCGACACCGCCGACATCTACGGCGCCGGGGGCGGCTCCGAGACGCTGCTCGGCCGGGCGTTGAAAGGGCGGCGCGACGAGGTCGTGCTGGCCACCAAGTTCGGCTATCAGCGTGCGGACCTGGGGTACGGGCCGGCGGCCGGGGCGAAGGGCGGTCGGGCCTACATCCGGCGCGCGGTCGAGGAGTCGCTGCGACGCCTGCAGACCGACCACATCGACCTCTACCAGCTGCACACTCCCGACCCGCGCACACCGATCGCCGAGACCCTCGCCGCGCTCAGCGAGCTGGTGCGCGAAGGCAAGGTGCGCTACATCGGGCACTCCAACTTCGCCGGCTGGCAGATTGCCGAGGCCGCGCACGTCGCCCGGGAGATCGGGGCTGTTCCGTTCGTCTCGGCCCAGAACGAGTGGTCGCTGCTCGAACGCGGCGCTGAGCGGGAGGTGGTACCCGCGGCACTGCACTACGGCCTCGGCGTGCTGCCGTTCTACCCGCTCGCCAACGGCCTGCTGACCGGCAAGGTACGCCGTGCCACCGGCGTGCCCGCGGGCTCGCGCCTGGCATCGCGGCCCGAGCGAGTAACCGAAGCCGGCCTCGACGCGGTCGAACGTCTCGCCGCCTGGGGCGAGGTGCACGGCCGGAGCGTCCTTGAGATCGGTGTGGGAGCGCTCGCCGCACGGCCCGGCTGCGGCTCGGTCATCGCCGGGGCGAGCAGTGCCGAGCAGGTGCGTGCCAACGCCGCCGCCGGGCAGTGGGTGCCGACCTCCGAGGAACTGGCCGAGATCGACGCGGTCCTCGACGCGGAACTCGCCGTGGCCTGAGCAGCCCGGGAGAGTACGGGCGCTGCGCAAGGCACGTCGGCGGCACGGTCCGGCTCCCGGTGAAGCCGCCGCTGCCGCCCGGCGTGCCGCTCGCCCACGGGTGAACCGGCGAAGCCCCGCACCGAACGGCGCGGGGCTCGCGGCCGGCGACAATGCCGGGGTTCCGGTGGAGCTTGACGAGTTGCACCGAAGTGGTCAGTGATCGTAAGCGATCAGCGAGCGGGTGACCGGTGCGCCGATCCGGTTGTTGTGCCAGATCCCGGCAGGCATCGCCAAGATCCTTTGTGTGACCCGGACCGCGACGCCCTCGAAGGTCCGTCCGCCGTGTTGTTCCAGGTCAAGTTGCCCCTTGAGGGTGTCGTTGACCGACTCGATCAGCTGGCGGACCTTCTTGAGCATCGGTTCGCCGTACCGCTCCTTCTCGCGCTTGCGCGAAGGCCGCAGCAGCTCGATGCCCTGATCGAGAAGCTCCCGCTCGAAGTTTGGACGCGAAGCCGTTGTCCGAGATGAGCAGGATGCCCTCGCGGGCGGCGACCACGCCGGCGTCGACCTCAAGCATCGCGGACAGCACCTCGCGCTCGCCGATCTTCGCGGAGGCAAGCGCCCACATGATCGGCATACCGGTGGGCGTGCAGACCAGGTAGAGCCGAAGTCCCGAGAAGAACCGGGAATGTGACGCGCAGTATCCGTACTGCGCCCACCCGGCCAGGTTCGACCGCAACACCGTCCGCCGCGACATCCCGCACGGGACCGGCGTCGAGTCGACGATCCAGTGGTTGTCGAACCAGAAGTCGCTGTCCATGGCCAGCTCCCGGATCACGCGCTTGAGCAGCGGAAGCGAGGATCGCAGACGCTTGTTGTAGCCCGGCCGCTGCGGCAGGTAGGGGAACATGTCCGACAGGTGCTTGTTCGCGTAGCGCAGCCACCGGGCCTCGGAGTGGTACCCGAGCAGTGCCTGCGCGACCGCCAGACAGACCAACTCGCTGTCGCTCAGTAGCGGTGGCGTTCCCATCCATCGGGTTCCTCCGATCTCGTCGTCAACTTCCACATAGAGTGAGGTCAAGAGGGTTGCGAGGTCTGTCGTCACACACGGATCATCGGGACCCTCTTGCTGTCTCCGCAGCCAGACATCGGAACTACTCGGCTAGCCGCTAGCCGCTAGCCGCTAGCCGGTTGCCGGTAGCCGGTTGCCGGTTGCCGGTTGCCGGTTGCCGGTAGCCGGTAGCCGGTAGCCGGAGGTTGCCGCCCGGTGGCGGGCGGGCGGAAATTCGGCCGCGCCCGCCCGCCCCGCCCGGCAGACTGGCCCGATGCAGCACCAGGACGCCGCCGAGCCCACCCCCGTGCCGCCGCGGCAGATCCGCGCGGCCTTCACCGAGCGGACCGTGACGGTCTACCAGGCCTACCCGCCCGTGATCGGCGAGCACGCGGCCCGGCACGGCGCCTTCCCGGCGAGCTGGAGCCGCAGCCGGATGACCTGGATCAAGCCCAGCTTCCGCTGGATGATGTACCGCAGCGGCTGGGGCACCAAGCCGGGCCAGGAGGTGGTGCTGGCCCTGGAGATCAGCCGGGCCGGCTTCGAGTCCGCGCTCGCCGGGGCGGTGCTCTCGCACTACGACGCCGCGGTGCACACCGACCGCGAGGCCTGGACCGAGCGGCTGCGGCAGAGCACTGTGCGGGTGCAGTGGGACCCGGAGCGCGACCTCGACCTCAACGCCCTGCCGCACCGCTCGCTCCAACTCGGCCTGGCCGGCCGGGCCACCCGGGACTACGCCGACCACTGGCTCGGCTCGGTGCGTGACGTCACCCCGCTCGCCCACCGGGTGCGCGAGCTGGTCCGGGCCGGCGACCGGACGGCCGCCGCCGCGCTGCTGCCCGCCGAGGCGCCCTACCCGCCGCTCCCCGAGGCGGTGGCCCGCGAGCTCCGGGCGTCCCCGCCCACGTAGCGCCGGTCCGCCCCGCGGCCTGTCCCGTGGCCCGTCCCGTCGTCCGCGCTGACGGTCGGGCACGCTAGCGTGCCCGCCATGGAACGCTCCCTGTTGGCCGCCATCGCCGAGCACGAGGCCGCCGAAGACCTGCTGCTGGTGCCGTGCGACTTCGACCTGTCCGGCGATGACCACGTGGAGGAGGTCGTGCTGGCCTCCGGCGCGCGGCTGGACCCGTTCGCGGGCACCGGCTGCGGAGGCACCTACTTCTTCTGCGGCGAACCGGCGGCCGACGACCCCTTCGGCGAGCGCCGCCCGGTGCTCTACGCGGACTCCGAGGGCAGCGCCGCGGTGCTCGCGCTGGGCGGGCTGGCCGAGTTGCTCGAACTGCTGCTGGGCCACCCCGAGTGGCGCGACGGGGGTACCGAGCTGGTGGAGCTCTCCGAGGAGATGCGTGAGGACCACCCCGACTACGAGGCCGAGCGCGACGAGGTCGCCCGGCTGCTCGGCCTGGCGATCCCGGCGCCGGAGCAACTGCTGGACCGGCTGCGCCGCTCGCTGGCCGCGACCGAGCCCGATCATCTACTGCTCAACGCGGTGGAGGGCAACGCCTATGGCCTGCTGAGATTCTGACGTATCGTCAATTCGGGCCGGGGCGGAGCGTGCCGAGGATAAGCGCGGTGATCCGTCCGGGCCGCCGCCGATCGTCGCGGTGCCGTTCGGCGGTGAGTGCGGCCAGCACCAGGGCGTGCAGGTCGGCCTGGTCGATGTCGGCGCGCACCGCGCCGGCGGCCTGCGCGGCGGTGAGCAGTTCGCCGAACTCGTGCCGCAGCGCGGCGCTCGCCGCCATGGTCCCGGCGGAGAGCGGGACGCCGGCGCCGGCCAGGGCGTCGGCCAGGTCCTTCTTCACGTGCGCGTCCGCGACCAGCCCGGTGACGAAGGCGTAGAACGCCTCGGCGGGGTCGGCGGCCCCGCGGGCGGCGCCGGCCTGCTCGGCGAGGCGCTCCAACTGGTCCAGCACCACGGCCTCGAAGAGCGCCTCCTTGGTCGGGAAGTGCCGGTACACGGTGCCCGCGCCGACCCCGGCCCGGCGGGCGATCTCGTCCAGCGGTACGGCCAACCCCTCGGCGGCGAAGGCGTCCTGGGCCGCGCTCAGGATGGCCGCCCGGTTGCGGCGGGCGTCCGCGCGCAGCGGGCGGGCGGGGGTGTTCTCGGCGGGCATGCGGCGTCCTCTCGGCGGTTGGGACTGGACAACCGGGGCGGTCGTTCCGGATACTCGAAGCGGGGCCACCGTTCCGATTGTCCCATGCGCGTCGGCGCGCGTCGGCTTGCCAGGCGAAGCCGTGCGAATCACCCGAATCGCGCGAATCACGCGAGCCACCGAGGAGCACACCCATGTCCGAAACCGAGCTGACCCCGACCGGCTCGACCCCGACCGATCTGACCCCGCGTCAGGTGCTGGAGAAGCTGTTCCGCACGATCGTGCACGGCACCCGCGACGAGGTCGCCGACCTCTACGCGCCCGACGTGGTGATCGAGATGCCGTTCGCCCCGGCGGGCGTTCCCCAGGTCTCGCACGGTCGCGAGGAACTGCGGGCCAGGATGAAGGAGCGCGCCGGCCTCTGGTCGTTCACCGGCGTGGACGGCGTGCGGTTGCACGAGACCGGGGATCCCGAGGTGCTGGTGACCGAGTACCAGGTGCACGGCACGGTCACCGCCACCGGGCGGGAGTTCACCTTCACCTACATCATGGTGGTCCGGGTCCGCGACGGGCTGATCGCTTCCTCGCGCGACTACTTCAACGTGCTGGAGAGCGCGGCCGCCCTGGACGCCGGCCCCGAGATGATCGCCGGCCTGATCCGTGGCGGGAGTTGACGGTCAGTCAAACCCATGGCTGGGTAAAGAGATTGCCCCCTACCCGTTGACGGGCCGCCGTCGCGGCGGTTGGCTCGTGGCGTTCGTCCGGTCAACGGCCGCGGGGGCGGCCACTTCGGGAGGGGAACCATGTTCGGACTCGGCCGAGCCAAGAGCCTGACCACCGCGGGCGTCTGCGCGGTGACCGTCGTCCTGGCGGTCACCGGCGCCGCGCCGGCCGGCGCGGCGGTGCCGCCCGCGGTGCGCCAGGTCTGCCTGGCGCCCGGCGGCGCGCAGCCGGACCAGGCGGTCTACCCGAACGCGATCAGCGGCGACGGCCGCTTCGCGCTCGTCGACTCGCCCGCCACCAACCTGCTGCCGGGGGGCGGCAGCGGGCCCGGCGGTGTCTTCGTCTGTGACCTGCGCACCGGACGGCTGCGCCAGGTCGACCTGGGCCCGGGCGGCGTCCAGCCCGACAGCTACGGCCACAGCGACGCGATCAGCGCCGACGGCCGCTACGTCGTCTTCACCTCCACGGCCGACAACCTGGGGCCCGCCGCCACCAAGGGCGTTGCCAACGTCTACCTGCGCGACCTGCGCACCGGCCGCACCCAACTGGTCAGCATGGGCAGCGGCGCCCTGCCGCAGAGCGGCGACAGCGACCAGGCGGGCATCAGCCCCGACGGCCGCTACATCACCTACGAGTCCAACCGGGCCGACCTGGTGCCCGGCGACACCAACCAGGCCGGGGACGTCTTCGTCCTCGACCGCCGCACCGGCCGCACCGCGCGGGCCTCGGTGGCGACCGGCGGCGCTCAGGCCGCGGCCGCCTCGCTCTGGCCCGCGATCAGCGCGGACGGCTCCCGGGTGGTCTTCGTCTCCCGCGATCCCGGCCTGGTCCCCACCGCCGGGGCCCCGGCGCCGAAGCCGTCCGCCGGGCAGGCGGTGAGCCCGAGGCGGGCCCGGTTCTACCCGCTCTACCTGCACGACCTGCGCACCGGGCTGACCAGCGTGGCGAGCGTCGAGCCCGACGGCAGCACCGCGGCCGTGATCCGCGGGGTGCTCAGCGCCGACGGCCGCTACGCGGTCTTCACCTCGCTGGACAACGACTTCTCGGCGCCGAGCCAGGTGCTGGTCCGCGACCTGGACCGCGGCACCACGACGGTGGTCAGCACCGCCCCCGACGGCACGGTGGGCGACCAGTCCTCCACCCTGGTGGGGATCAGTCCGGACGACCGCTGGGTCTACTTCACCTCCGACGCGGACAACCTGCTGCCCGGCACCGCGCCCCAGGCCTTCGGCTACTTCCGCCGCGACCTGCGCACCGGTGCGACCGAACGGCTGCTGCAACTGCCCGGCGCCGCGAACACCGAGGCCGAGAGCCTGGGCGCCTCGGTGGACGGCCGGGGGAGCACCCTGCTCCTCGGCGCGGCGAGCAGCACCCTGCCGACCGGCAGCAGCGACCTGGCGAGCGCGGCCTTCACGCTGCGGCTGCCCCGCGGCTGAGCCCGGTCACCAGGCGCGCCCGGCCGGCAGCCCGGCCGGGCCCCGGTGCGCGGACGCGCGCTCCGGTCACCGGCCGGCCCGCGCCTGGGCGGCGAGCAGGCCGAGCACACCGGCGACGGCCTCGTCGAACGGCTCGGTCGAGTCGGCGGCCCTGGCCAGCACGTAGCCGCCCTGGAGCACCGCGACGATGGTGGAGGCGGTGGCGGCCGGGGCCAGCGCCGGGGCGAACTCGCCGCGCTCGCGCCCCTCGGCCAGCAGGTCGGTCAGCCGGCTGCGCAGCCACCCGAAGGTCTCCTCGACCGGCCGGCGCAGCGCCGGATCGGCCATCACCTCCGGATCCTGGGTGAGCCGGCCCACCGGGCAGCCCTTGAGCACGTCGCGCTCCCGGCGCAGGAACGCGGTGATCCGGGCCAGCGAGCCGCCGGGCCCGGTGAACTCGGCCTCGGCCCTGGCCCGCTGCTCCTCCGCGGTGCGGCTGATCGCGGCCAGCGCCAGGTCCGGCTTGCCGTCGAAGTGGTGGTACATGCTGCCCTGGCCCACCCCCGAGCGCTGCTGGATCGCCTTGGGGCTGGTGCCGACGTACCCGCGCTCCCACAGCAGCTCTCGGGTGCTCTCGATCAGGCGCTCGGAGGTGTTCATGGGCCCGAGCGTACCTACCGGTAGGTACAGCGGCAACCAGCCCCTCGCCCGGTGGCGCCGCCCCACCGGCGACCCCACCGGGCACCCCGCGCCCCGCCTCCGAGAGCCCCCACAGCTCCCGGACGGACGGCACGCGGGCGCACCAGGGCCCGGAGGACTCCAAGGAGTCCTCTAGGCCGCCACCGCCGCCGCGCTGCCGTACGCCGCGCGCAGCCGCGCCTGGGCCGCCGGGCCGCCGCCCAGGCCCGCGGCGGCCAGCCGGTCGAGACCGAGCAGCGCCGCGCCCAGCACCGGCGGCGCGGTGACCACCCGGGGCAGCGCCCGCGGCGCCTGGGTGCGCAGCCGGGCGGTCAGGTTCTCCAGCAGCAGCGGCTGGCCGGCGGCCAGCACCCCGCCGCCCAGCACCACCGGGGTCGGGGTGTCCAGCAGGTCGAGCCGGGCGAGGGTGACCCGGACCAGCCGGGTGATCTCGTCGGCCTGGCGGTCGATCAGCTCCAGCGCGGCGGCGTCGCCCCGCTCCGCGCAGGCGAAGAGCAGCGGCACCACCTCGTAGATCCGCTGCCCGGGCAGCTCGCCCAGGTGCAGCGCCTCCGCGACGGCGGTGGCGCTGGCCAGCTCGAAGTGCGCGGCGATGGCGGCGGCCAGCGCGGTGGCGGGCCCGCGCCCGTCCTCGGCCCGGGCGGCGTGCCACATCGCCTCGCCGGCCAGGCCCCCGCCGCCGCCCCAGTCACCGGTCAGCTGGCCGAGCGCCGGGAAGCGCGCGGTGCGGCCGTCCGGCAGCAGGCCCGCGCAGTTGATCCCGGCGCCGCAGACCACCGCCACCCCGCGCCGGGCGTCGGTGCCGACCCGCAGCAGCCCGAAGGTGTCGTTGGCGACGGCGACCGTGCGGCCCCAGCCGTGCTCGGCCAGGGCCCGCTCCAGCCGCTGCTCCTCGATCGGCAGGTCGGCGTTGGCCAGGCAGGCCTGGACGTGCTGGACCAGTGGCCCCCCGGTGGGCGTCAGTCCCGCCTCCCGCGCCACCGCCGCGACCAGCGGGGCCAGGGTGGCGACCGCGGCCTCGGAACCGTGCAGGTGCGGGGCGAAGCCGCCGCCCCGTGCGGTGCCGAGCAGCCGGCCGTCGGCGGCGACCAGTGCCACATCGGTCTTGCTGTTGCCCGCGTCGACGGCGAGCACGCCGCCGGGCTCGGCGTCGGGCAGGTGCGGTTCCAGCTGGTGGTGGTCCATCGGATCCCTGGGCTCGTCCATGGGCTCCGGCCCCTGCGGCCGGAGCGCGGTGCGCGGCTGGTCGTCAGAGCCGGCGCAGGTATTGCTCGTTGTGCGCGAGCAGGCGGTCCGTCAGCTGGTCGGCCAGGTCGAGCTGGCCGACCAACGGGTGCGCGAGCAGCGCGTCGAAGACCCGCTCCCGGCCGCCCTTCAGGGCCGCCTCCAGGGCCAGTTCCTCGTAGCTGGTGACCGCGGCGACGAGCCCCCGGTAGAGCGGTTCGAGGGGGCGCGACTGCGGCAGCGCGGTGATGCCGCGCTGGTCCACGGTGGCCGGGACCTCGATCACCGCCTCGGGCGGCAGGAACGGCAGCACCCCGTTGTTGCGGGTGTTGACCACCTGCACGCCGTACGCCCCGCCCCCGGTGCCGAGCAGCGCCGCGAGCAGCTGCACCGCCGCCTCCGAGTAGAAGGCGCCGCCGCGCCGGCCGAGCAGCTCGGGCTTGGTGTCCAGCGCCGGGTCCGCGTAGAGGTCCAGCAGCTCGCGTTCGATGGCCGCCACCTCGGCGGCCCGCGAACCCTTGGTGAGCAGCTCCTGGACGACCTCGTCGTGCTGGTAGAAGTAGCGCAGGTAGTACGAGGGCACCACGCCCAGGCGCCGGATCACCGGCAGCGGCAGGTGCAGGTCCTCGGCGATCTCGGTGCCGAAGCCGGCCAGCAGTTCCGGCAGCACCTCGCGCCCCGCCGCCGCGCCCGGCTCGGGCAGCACGGTGACCCCGCGCTCCCAGGTCAGGTGGTTCAGCCCGACGTGGTCGAGCCGCACCAGCTCGGGGGCCACACCCAGGTGGGCGGCGAACTTGCGCTGGAAGCCGATCGCCACGTTGCACAGGCCCACCGCCTTGTGGCCCGCGTCCAGCAGCGCCCGGGTGACGATGCCCACCGGGTTGGTGAAGTCGATGATCCAGGCGTCCGGGTTGGCCCGGCGGACCTTCTCGGCGATGTCCAGCACCACCGGCACGGTGCGCAGTGCCTTGGCCAGGCCGCCCGCGCCGGTGGTCTCCTGGCCCACGCAGCCGCACTCCAGCGGCCAGGTCTCGTCCTCGTTGCGGGCCGCCTGTCCGCCGACCCGCAGCTGCAGCAGCACGGCGTCGGCGTCCGCCACCCCCGCGTCCACGTCGCCGGTGGTGGTGACGCGGGCCGGGTGCCCCTGCTTGGCGAAGATCCGCCGGGCCAGGCCGCCGATCAGCTCCAGCCGTTCGGCGGCCGGGTCGACCAGCACCAGCTCGGCGATCGGCAGGGTGTCGCGCAACCGGGCGAAGCCGTCGATCAGTTCGGGCGTGTAGGTGGAACCGCCGCCGACGATGGCGAGTTTGAGCGACATCAGCCCTTGACCCCTGTCAGTGTCACGCCTTCGATGAAGGCCTTCTGTGCGAAGAAGAAGAGGATGATCACCGGCGCCATGACCAGCAGGGTGGCCGCCATGGTCAGGTTCCAGTTGGTGTGGTGCGCGCTCTTGAACGACTCCAGGCCGTAACTCAGCGTCCAGGCACCGGGGTTCTCGCTGGCGTAGATCTGCGGTCCGAAGTAGTCGTTCCAGCAGTAGAAGAACTGGAACAGCCCCACCGCGTAGATGGCCGGCTTGGCCATCGGCAGGATGACCCGCAGCAGGGTGCGCAGCTCCCCGCAGCCGTCCACCCGGGCCGCCTCGGTGTACTCCTTGGGGATGGTGAGCAGGAACTGCCGCAGCAGGAAGATGGAGAAGGCGTCGCCGAAGGCCATCGGGATGATCAGCGGCCAGAGCGTGCCGGTCAGGTGCAACTGCTTGGCCCAGAACAGGTACATCGGGATCACCGTCACCTGCGGCGGCAGCATCATCATCGAGATGACCGCCATCAGGGCGGTGTGGCGCCCGCGGAACCGGAACCGGGCCAGCGCGTAGGCGACCGGCAGGCTGGAGGCGACGGTCAGCACGGTGCCCGCGACGGCGTAGACCAGGGTGTTGCGCCACCAGGTCAGGAAGCCCGGGGTCTGCCACACCTTGACGTAGTTGCCCCACTGCCAGTGCTGCGGCCAGTAGTCGGTGGTCAGTGCCTGGCGGTCGCTCATCACCGAGGTGAGGAGGACGAAGACGAACGGCAGCAGGAAGAAGAGCGCCGCCGCCACCGCCGTCGAGTGCACGGCCACCCAGTGCAGGGCGGCCCGGCGACGCGCGACGCGCTCCGCGGCGCTGCGCGGCGCGGAGCCGGCCGGCTGGGCGAGGACAGGGGTCGAAGTCAGGGTCATCCTCAGTCCTCGTTCGTCACGAAGCCGGCCCGGCGGCGCAGCAGCAGGCTGGTGAAGGCCATCGAGAGCGCGAACAGGACCAGCGCCACCACGCAGGCCGAGCCGGTGTCGAAGCGCTGGAAGCCCAGGTTGTAGACCATCTGCGGCAGGGTCCAGGTGGAGCCGTGCGGGTAGCCGGGCTCGAACTGCTGGCCGGAGCCGCCGATCACGCCACTGGCCACCTTCCCGGCCACGATCGCCTGGGTGTAGTACTGCATGGTCTGGATCACGCCGGTGACCACCGCGAACATCACGATCGGCGTGATGTTCGGCCAGGTGACGTAGCGGAACCGCTGCACCGGCCCCGCGCCGTCCAACTCGGCCGCCTCGTACTGCTCCTGCGGCACGTCGAGCAGCGAGGCCATGAAGATCACCATCAGGTCGCCGATGCCCCACAGGGCCAGCATGGTGAGGGCGGGCTTGGACCAGGTGGGGTCGGTGAACCAGCCCGGCTGCGGCAGGTGGAGCAGCTTGAGCAGCTGGTTCACCGGGCCGGTGCTGGGGTTGAGCAGGAAGGCGAAGGCGATGGTGGCGGCCACCGGCGGCGCCAGGTAGGGCAGGTAGAAGGCGGTGCGGAAGAAGCCCGCGCCGCTCTTCACCTTGGTGATGAGCAGGCCGATCCCCAGTCCGAAGACCACCCGCAGCGACACCATCACCGCCACCAGCCAGAGCGTGTTGCCCAGGCCCTGCCAGAAGAACGGGTACTGGTTGAAGACGTAGTTCCAGTTCTTCAGACCGGTGAAGACTGGTGCGTTGAACCCGTCGTACTTCATGAAGGAGAAGTAGACGGTGGAGATCAGCGGGTAGGCGAAGAAGACGCAGAAGCCGATCAGCCAGGGTGACAGGAAGGCGACGGTGCGGGCGGCCTCCCGGCGGTGCTTGCGGCGCAGGGCCGCGGGCACCGCCGGGCGGGCGGAGCGGGTCAGGGCCATGTGAGCGTCACTTCGCCTGGGCGATGGCGGCGTCGATCTCCTGGTCGGTGGCCTTCAGGCCGCCCGCCAGATCGGTCTTCTTGCCGCTCTCCACGTCGTAGGCGAAGTTCTGCAGGCTCACCTGGTACGCGCCGCCGTTGATGCTGGCCGGCGTGGTCGTGGAGTTCGGGTCCTTGGCGATGTCCAGGAAGGTCTTGAAGTTCGGATCCGCCGTCAGGTCGGGCGAGTTGAGCGCGGCTATGGTGCTCGGCACGTTGTGGATGGCGTTGGCGAAGCTCACCACGGCCTGCGTGTTGGTGGTCAGGTACTTCACCAACTGCCAGGCGGCCTGCTGCTTCTGGCTGCTGCGGGAGATGCCGATGATGGTGCCGGTCTGGTAGCCGCGGCCGTAGGTGTCGGCGAGCGCGTCCGGCACCGGGAACGGCGCGGTGGCCCAGTCGAGCGTGGCCTTGTCGTCGGCGATCGACTGGGTGCGCCACTCGCCGTCGATCGCCATCGCCACCTGGCCGGTCTCGAACGGGTTCTTGGCGCTGAACTCGTCGCCGAAGCCGGTGCGGAACTTCTCCAGCTTGGCGAAGCCGCCCAGCTGGTTCACCAGCCCCTGCTGCCAGGTGAGCATCTGGTTCACCGCCGGGTCACCGGCCAGGTTCGACTTGCCGGAGGAGTCGAAGTAGCTGGGGCCCCACTGGGCGAGGAAGTGGGCGGGGGTGGACTCGTAGCCGTGGTAGTCCGGCATGAAGCCGAGCTGCTGGTAGCCGTCGCCGCTCGGGATGGTCAACTTCACCGCGTCGGCGTCGAATTCGCTGAGCGTCTTGGGCGGCGCGGTGATCCCGGCGGCGGCGAAGGCCTTCTTGTTGTAGTAGAGGCCGTAGTCGTCGCCGAGCAGCGGCAGCGAGCACTGGTCGCCCTGGAAGCCGCTGTACTTGAGCATCGGCGCCGGGAAGGTGGCGTTCGGGTCGATGTTGTCCTGCTTGAGGAACGGCGTCAGGTCCACCCAGATCTTGTCCGAGCAGAACTTGCCCACGTTGTCGGTGGTGAACGAGGAGACCACGTCGGGGGCGTCGGGGCCGCCGGCCCGCAGCGCCTGCTCGCTCTTGTCGTCCGAGATGTTGGCGACGACCTTCACGTGGATGTGCGGGTTCTGCTTCTCGAAGTTGGCGATGTTGGCGTTGATCGCCGCGGTCTCGTTGTCCTGGCTCCAGCCGTGCCAGAACGTGATGGTCACGTCCTTGCCGTTGGCCGTGGTGTCGGAGCCGCTGGAGTTGGTTCCGGTGCAGCCGGCCAGCAGTACCACGCTGGAGCTGAGCGCCAGCGCGGCGAGGGACGTTCTGCGGGCCCGGGTACGGGTCTGGGTCTGGGTACGGGTCTGGGACACGCGTCCTCCTGGAGGTACGGGGGCGGGCGGCATCGCCCGTCCACCCGGCGGGGGAAGGGGGGAGGCAGTGCTGGTGGGTTCTGGTGCGGGTTCTGGTGCGGGGAGGTCATGGCGGTCGTGCGGGTGCCGCCGGGTCAGGCGGTGGTGAAGGCCCTTTCCCGTGCGGCGGTCAGGGCGTGGTGCAGGGCGCCGTGCAGCACGGGCGAGCCCGGAACCGTGCTGCTGAGCAGCTGGGGGCGGGGTACCGCGAGGCCGGTGAGCTCGTCCTGGACCAGCTCGCGCAGCCGCTCGCCACCGGCGGTCGGGATGCCGCCGGAGAGTACGACGAGTTCGGGGTCGATCACCGCGACGATCGCGGCCAGTCCGGTGGCAAGCCGGTTGGCCAGTTCACCGAGGAACTCCTCGCCCGCGCCCGGGGTCGCCAGTGCGCGTTCGATCGTCGCCTCGGCCGATCTGCCGGGGAGCCGGTACTTCTTGGCCAGCGCCAGCACGGCGTTGGCGCCGGCCAGGTGCTGGAAGCCGCCGGAGTTCTCCCGGCGGACGTTGCGGACCACCGGCGCGCCGGGCACCGGCATGTAGCCGACCTCGCCGGCGCCCCCGGTGAAGCCCCGGTGCAGCCGGCCGCCGATCGTGATCGCGGCACCGATGCCCTCGCCGACCCAGAGCAGCACGAAGTCCTCGCAGCCGTGCGCCGAGCCGAGCGTCCGCTCGGCGATGGCGGCCAGGTTGACGTCGTTCTCGATCGACACCGGCGCGCCCAGGGCCGCCGTCAGCTCGGACGCCAGCCGGGGATCGTGCCAGCCGGGCAGGTGCGGCGCGTAGCGCAGCTTGCCGGTGGCCGGGTCGATCGCGCCGGGGGTGCCGATGGTGACCTCGCTCAGGCAGCCCGGCGCCAGGCCGGCCTCGCGCAGCGTCCGCTCCGCCCCGTCGGTGACCCGGCCCACCGTGCCGGCGGCCTGCCGCCCGGGGGTGGGCAGGCGCAGCTCGGCCACGGTGCGGCCGGTGATGTCGGCCACCGCGAAGCGGATGTGACCAGGGGTCACGTTCAGTCCCAGGACGTACCCGGCGGCCGGATTCACTTGGTACAGCTGCGCGTTGGGGCCGGGGCCGCCCGCCGTGGTGCCCACCGGGACGACCAGGCCGGCCGCCTCCAGGCGGGCCAGCAGCTGGGAGGCGGTGGGCTTGGACAGGCCGGTCAGGGTGCCGATCCGGGTGCGGGAGAGCGGGCCGTGCGCGAGCAGCAGGTCGAGTGCGGCCCGGTCGTTGATCGCCCGGAGGCGGCTGGGGGTGCCGGGGCGGGGGGTGCTGGTGGTGTCGGTCACGACCTTGATCCTCCTCCATCGGCGGCAGTCGGTGCGGCGGTTGCGCGGTGGTTGGTACGACGGGCGGCGCGCGGGCGCGTGGTGATCGCTCGGTGGCGGATTACCGACGGCCTCGTCGTGATTGGAAACTTTACTAACAGTTCCCCGAGTGTCAATGGCTCTGACGAGTTCGACGGGTTCCGTCGGGTTGCGATGCGGAAACGACGCAGCCCCGAGACCTGGGGAGGTCTCGGGGCTGTCGGGCGCCGCAGGCAGGGCCAGGGCTGGGGCCGGGGTTGGGGCCGGGGCTAGGGCAGCTTGCCGAAGGCCTGCTGCTCCTCCGGCGTGGGCAGCGGGATCGGACGGGTGGCCAGCGAGCGGGCCGAGGCCGGATCGGCGAGCGCGGAGGGCGGCAGCGCGTCCGCGACGGTGGGCGGGACGGCGAGTGCCGAGGCCGTGCCCGGCTCCTCCTTCAACTTGATCCCGGCATCGTCGAAGGCCTGCTTGAGCCACTGCCGCAGACCCCGGGTGACCAGCGCCGCCTTGCCCGGCATGGTCCTGGCCTGCACCCGCAGCACCACGGTGTCGGCGGCCACCGACTCCACGCCGAGCACCTCCACCGGGTTCCAGAGCAGCTCGTCCCAGGGCGCCTCCTTGGCGAACTCCTGGGCGGTCTGCAGGATCAGCTCCTCGACCCGGTCCAGCCGCTCCCGGTAACCGACCTGGACGTCCACCGTCGCGGTCGACCAGCCCTGGCTCATGTTGGCGATCCGCTTCACCTCGCCGTTGCGGATGTACCAGATCTCGCCGCTCGCGCCGCGCAGCTTGGTCACCCGCAGGCCGACCTCCAGCACCGTGCCGGTGGCCACGCCGGTGTCGATCTCGTCCCCGACGCCGTACTGGTCCTCCATGATCATGAAGACCCCGGAGAGGAAGTCCGTCACCAGGTTGCGGGCGCCGAAGCCGATCGCCACCCCGGCCACCCCGGCGCTGGCCAGCAGCGGGGCCAGGTCCATGCCGAGCGCCGAGAGCACCATCAGCGCCGCGGTGCCCAGGATGGTGAAGGAGGAGACGCTCTTCAGCACCGAGCCGATCGCGGCCGAGCGCTGCTGGCGGCGCTCGGTGTTGACCAGCAGGCCGCCCAGCCGGCTGACCGTCTCGACGTCCGCCTCCGGCTCGCGGGTCATCCGGTGGATGAACTGCGCGATCAGCTTGCGCACCACCGCGCGCAGCAGCAGCGCGAGCACCACGATGATCACGATCCGCACCGCGCCCTCGACCCAGCTCGCCCAGTTGGCGTCCAGCCAGCCGGCCGCCTCCTTGGTGCTGGTGCTCACGTCCTGCGCGCTGGTGGGCAGCCGCAGGACGGGTGCCTGGGGCGGGGCGGTGGACGGGGCGGGGGACGGGCCGGCGGCGGCCAGGGGGAGGAGGGCCGGGGAACCGGACCAGCTCACGGTCGAACCTTCCTGCAGAGGGGCACACGACCGGTCCGGGCGGACACGCCGCCCGCGCGGACCGTGCGACTCAGCCTAGCGTCCGGCCGGACCCCCGTTTCCCAGCCGCTTCCCTCGCGGGTGATCTTGCGCTGCCGCCGCGGTGGTCCCGCTGGCCCCGCTGGGGCGTCGAGCGGCGCGCCACGGCCGTTCGAGTGCGACGGGGTCCGCGGCTGGGCATAGAGATCAGGACGACCGGCGCGGACCGAAGCCTCTTCGGCCCGTTACCCGGTAGTGGTGGCGCCGTACAGAACCGTAAGGCGACACTGGGGGTGATCGCGCAGAGATGCGCGGTCATCCGCTCGTCCCGGCGCGAGCCACGCGCCGCAGGCGTCCAAGGAGGCATCCGTGCCGCATGTCCTGGTCCTCAACGCGTCCTACGAGCCACTCGGCGTCGTATCGATGCGCCGCGCCCTCATCCTCGTCCTCAACCACAAGGCGGTCAGCCTGGAGGACTCGGGTGTCACTCTGCACAGCGCCACCAGCGCCGTTACGGCGCCCTCCGTGGTCCGGCTCACCCGGTTCGTCCGGGTGCCGTTCTGCGGGCCAGTACCGCTCACCCGCCGCGCACTGTTCGCCCGTGACCACGGGCGTTGCGTCTACTGCGGGGCCGCCGCGACCAGCGTCGACCACGTGATCCCGCGCAGCCGCGGCGGTCAGCACCGCTGGGACAACGTGGTGGCGGCCTGCCGCCGCTGCAACCACATGAAGGCCGACCGCCACCTGACCGAGCTCGGGTGGCGGATGAAGCGACCTCCGGCGCCGCCCAGCGGGCTCGCCTGGCGCATCATCGGAACCGGGATCAAGGACCCGCGCTGGCGGCCCTACCTGGAGCCGTACGGCGGCACGGACCAGTTCCGTGACTTCGAGCACCACGACCATACCGACCACGCGGGAGCACCGGTTCCGCTGGGCCGGTCCCGTCCCGTCCACCGCGGTGAGCAGCCGGAGGCACTCACCGCCTGACCAGCGAGGGCCGAACGGTGCCTCATGGGCCGGTGCCGCGCACGGGAGCGCGTCGCCGGCCCGCCGCTATCCTCGGCCGGTGACCTCGATAGCCGCGATCTCCTTCGACGCCGACGACACCCTCTGGGACTTCGGCACCCCCTACCGCGCCGCCCTCGCCGCCACCGCGCGGCGGCTCACCGCGATGGGGCTGCGGGCTCCCCACGGCCCCGTGACCGCCGACTGGCTGGACGCGCTGCGGGCGCGGGCCGCCGCGGCGCTGCCGGGCGGGACGCTGGACGACATCCGGACCGCCGCCTTCGAGGCCGCGCTCGCCGCCTGCGGCCGCCCCGATCCGGTGCTGGCCCGGGAGGTCTTCACCGAGTTCACCCGCGAGCGCCACGGCGGGGTGACCCCCTACCCGGAGGTCCCCGCGGTGCTGGCGGAGCTCGCCGCCCGGTTCCCGCTCGCGGTCACCACCAACGGCAACACCGACCCGGCCGCAGCCGGCCTCGGCGGCGTCTTCCGGTGCGTGACCAACCCGTACGAGTCGGGCTTCCAGAAGCCCGACCCGCGGATCTTCCACCTCACCGCCGAGCGCCTGGGTGTGCCGCCCGCCGCCGTGCTGCACGTGGGCGACCACCTGGACGAGGACGTGCTCGGCGCCCGCGCGGCCGGACTGCACGCCCGCTGGCTCAACCGGCGCGGCCCCGGCCCCGGCGCCGAACGCGCCGCGCGGGCCGGGATCACCGAGATCCCGGCCCTGACGGCGCTGCTGGTGCTGCTGGAGTCGCCGGCCCGCTGAGAGCCTGAGGGGCGTTCAGCGCGCGCGGCCCAGCGGGGCCAGCGCGAGGGCGTAGAGCACGGCACCGACCGTCATCAGGTCCAGCGAGGCGGCCATCGCCAGGGTGGCGACCAGCAGCAGCGCCGGGCTCCAGAAGGGCAGCCGGCGGCGCACCGCGAGGACCGTCAGCAGGACCAGCAGGCCGAGGTAGAAGAAGAGCGGGCCGATCTGGTAGACGGCCGGCAGTACCCCGGGGTGGGACTGGATCTGGGCGAAGAGCGCGTTCTGCTGTGCCTCGGTCGAGGTCCGCAGACCCACCCAGAGGTCGATCGAGACCTGGGCCAGCGAGGCGGCCAGGCCCACCAGGAAGAGGCCGAAGCCCGTGCCGGCGGCGATCCTGCCGCGCTCGGCGGCGAGCCGGTGGAGCTGATGGGCCAGCACGCCGAAGAGCAGCAGCGCGGCGAGCAGCGCGGTGTGGCCGGTGGTCCAGCCGGCGCCGGGCTGCTTGGAGCCGGGGATCAGCCGGATCAGCCCGTACACCCCGAGCAGGGCGGGGGCGGCGATCCGGGCGAGGCCGGCAGCGGTGCGGCCGGCAGCGGTGCGGGCGGTGGTGCCGGCCGGGCTGCCGGTGCTGCCGGTGCTGCCGGTGGCGCCGGTGGTGCTGGTCGCGGTGGTGACGACGGTGGTCATCTCGTGGTCCTTCCAGGTCTGCCGGGCTGCTGCCGGCCGTTGCTGACAAGGAAGATCCTGCCGAGCGGCGGGCTCATCGCGGATCGCCGCCGAGGGGGAACCGGTGGCCTCCCCCGCAGGAGGGAGGCCACCGGCTCAGTGCGCGATGGTGGGGGTCCCGCTCGGGCTCGGGCTCGGCCCGGCCCCCGCCACCGGCGGGGTGCCCGAGGGGCCGGGCGCCGGGGTGGAGGTGCCGCTGGGGGCCGTGCTCGGCGCCGTGCTGGGGCTCGGCACGGGCGTGGGCACCGGCACCGGGGGCGTCGGCGTACCGCTGGGCACCGGGCCCGGCACCCCGCCCGGGGTCGGCGTCGGCAGCGGCACGCCCACCGGCGGCTGGGCCGGCGGCACCGTGGTGGCGGCCGGGTCGGTGACCCCGTACAGCTCGATCCCGTAGAGCGAGTAGCCGTACTTGGTGGACCGACTGACCCCCTGCATCCGCAGGTAGAGCGCGCCGGGTGCGTCGAACCTGACCGTCTCGGTGCCGCCGTGGCCGTTGGGCACGGTGGCCACCGTGGTCCAGTTGGTGCCGTCCACCGAGGTCTGCAGCCGGTAGGCGCTGGCGTAGGCGTCCTGCCAGTGCAGCACCGCCTCGCCCAGGTGCGCGGCCTGCGGCAGCTTCAGCTCCACCCAGGCGTTGTCGGCGGGCTGCGAGGACCAGCGGGTGGTCGGGTCGCCGTCGTTCACCGCCGAGGCGGGGAACTTGGCCGACACGTCGCCCGAGGAGCTCGCGCTCGCGCCCGGCGCCAGATCTGGGCCACCGGTCGGCGGGACCACGTGCACCTGCAGCGTCTGCTGGATCGTCACCGAGCCGGCCGTGAAGTCCACCGGCACCTGGTAGGTGCCCGACGGGGTCCCGGCCGCCGCGCTGACCTGCACCGGTGTGTCGGCCCGGCCGCCGCGCGGCACGCTGACCGGCGAGCCGGGGCGGCCACCGGCGGGCGCCGGCGCGGCGGCGGGGGCGACGGTGATCCCCGGCACCCCGGCCGGGGCCGCCGCCGTGATCTCACCGGTGGCGCCGTCGGGGCGCAGCGCGTCCACCACGGCCTGGGTCTGCGCGGGCGCCGGAGCCCCGGCGATCACGTCGAGCACCGGGTCGGCGAGGGTCAGCCGGGCGACGGGGGTGTCCGCGTACCAGGGCACGATCTGGTTGACCACCGGCGCGTCACCGCCCGGCTGCCAGGTCAGCCGCACCGCGTCGGTCGACTGGCCGCCGGCCGGCAGCTCGTTGTAGCCGGGCTTCAGGGTGCCGAGGTCCGCCCAGCTGCCGTCCGGGCGGCGCACCGAGACGGTCGCGGTGGCCCGCACGGTCGGGTCGGTCAGCACGGTGAGCCGATCCAGCGGGCGGGCGGCGCCCAGCTCGACGGTGAGCGGGGCGTCCGCGGCGGTGGGGGCGGCGGCCGCCCGGTAGGCGGTGTCGGGGTCGCCGTCCAGCACCGAGGCGGGCGAGGAGCCGGGCGCGGCGGCCGGGCCGCCGGAGACGGTGACGCCGGCGCTGTCCGGCGCGGTCACGGTGAACTCGCGCACCGCGACCGCCGTCTGCTGCGTCTTGGTGGCCCGCAGCCGGATCGCCTTGACCAGCACGCCGTCCGGCAGCCGGGCGGTGATCGTCTTCTGCTCGTGCGCCGTCAGCAGCGGGTGCCAGACGCCGTCGTCGCCGACGTACTCCAGCACCCCGTCCCGCAGGTAGTCGTCGGCGGCCGCGCCGGTGTCGTCGCTCGGGGCGCCGTCGGGCGCCGGGGTGTCGGTGGAGCCCATCTGCACCGTCACGGAGGCGACCGGGCGCCCGTCGCCGAGAGCCACTCCGATCGCGTCGCCCACCTGCGGCGGGGCCGAGCTCCAGTAGAAGGTGTCGGACGAGGAGTCGGTCATCAGCGCCGGACCGTGGCCGCTCGCGCTGCCCATCGTGGTGGTCGGGCTGAGCCCGCCGGCGCTCACCCCCGACCAGCTGTCGGCGGCCTGGGTGGCCTTGTCGAGGAACGGGTCGAGGACGCCCGCGCCGACCGTCACCGAGACCTGCGCGGCGAGTTGGTCGCGCAGCGCCCGCAACTGCACCCGGGCCTGCCAGGCGGCGGCGCCGTCCCCCCGGTGCTGGGCGAGCAGCATGTCCAGCGCGGCCTGCCCGGCCTTGCCGTAGAGGCTCAGCCGGGTCAGCCACGGCCCGGTCTCGGCGGCCAGCGGGCCGCTGCCGCGCAGCGCGTCCGGGGCCCCGGCCATGGTGGTGAAGGCGGCCCGCAGCGGGTCGGCGGCCTGCTGCAGCCTGCCGAGGTCCACCGCGCCGCCGCCGGTGGGCTGCAGGGCCGCCCAGAAGGCGTCCAGCAGCGGGGTCAGGTAGCCCGACTCCTGGGTCGAGAGCGGGGAGGACGAGCTGTTGCCCGCCAGCGCGGTGAGCGCGGCCAGCGCGGCACCCGTGTCGGTGGCGGCGGCCGGGCCGCCGGTGGCGGAGGCGCCCGCGCCGCCCGGCGCGGTCTCGGCGGCCAGTGCCCGCAGCGCGTACTGCCAGGAGGCGTCCGACTGGTAGCCGGCCGGGTTCCAGGCGTAGTCGGCGGCGGTGGACAGCGCGGGCTGGGAGGCGGTGGGCTGCTGCATGGCGGCCGTCAGCAGCATCGCCGAGCGGCCGGCCACCTCGGGGTCGCGCCCGGTGTAGGGGCCCAGGAAGAGCCGGTCCGGGGAGGAGTCGTTGACCGGGTAGTTGTCCATGGTGACCAGCGGGTGGTCGAAGAGCAGCCCGGTGGCCGCGGTCTGCGCGGCGGTGATCTTGCCCGGGATCACCCCGACCCCGCTCCAGGCGATCTGCACGGCCTTGGGCAGCGCGGCGGCCAGCGCGGTGCGGTAGGGGCTGGCGCCCTGCTGGTGGAACTCGGTGGGCACCACCGAGAGCGAGGCGAGCGCCGGGTCCGGGTCGATCAGCCGCTGCTGGACGGCGGCCGCCAGTCGCGCCTGCGCCTTGGCGGCGGCGGTCGGGCCGGTGCCGAACGCGTCCTTGTCGGCCGAGCAGTGCCACTCGTCGTAGCTGACGTCGTCGAACTGCAGCTGGAAGGCGCCGAAGCCGAGGTCGCGCATGGCCGCGAGCTTGGCGACCAGCGCGTCCAGGTCACCCGCCGAGCTGTAGCAGAAGTTCTGGCTGGGGGAGACGGCGTAGCCGAGGGTGACGTGGTCGGCCTTGGCACGCTGGGCCAGCGCCCTCAGGTCCGCGGCCTGCGAGGCCGGGTAGGGCTCGCGCCACTGCTCCTGGCGGTAGGGGTCGTCGCCGGGGGCGTAGAGGTAGAAGTTCTGCTTGGTCCGGCCCAGGAAGTCGATCAGGTCGAGCCGCTGGGCGGTGGTCCACGGGGTGCCGTAGAAGGACTCCGCGGTGCCGCGCACCTGGGCGCCGGTGGGCCAGTCACGGATCGTCAGGCCGGGGAAGCCGTAGCCGCCGGCGCTCTGGCCCTGCCCGGCCGGCACGGCGGTGAGCAGTTGGCGCAGGCTCTGCGCGGCGTAGAAGGTGCCGGTGGCGTCCACCCCGGCGAGCACCACCGCGCCGTAGGCGCCGCCGGCCGTCGGCAGTTGACCGGTCGCCAGCACGTAGCCGCCGGCCGGCAGCCCGGCCGGCCCGCCGGCGCCGAGGCCCTGCAGCGCCTGGGCGGTGGCCGGGTCGGGCTGCTCGGTGGGGCCGCCGAGGTAGACCACCAGCGTGCCGGCGGCCGGGGCCGGCACCGGTACGCCGGGCACCAGTGAGGAGGGGACGACCACGCTGGTGGCGCCGGCCTCGCCGAGCACCTCGCGCACC